>DHHC01000013.1:0-9057 GCA_002403095.1 Leptolinea sp. UBA4782 | reverse complement strand
GCATGAATGGAACATATGATGCAATCGTTGTTGGCGCCGGGCTGGCGGGGTTGACCAGCGCGGCTTACCTGAGCAAGTCAGGGCACCGCACCCTGCTGTGTGAGAAAGGCCAGAAACCGGGCGGGCTGGTGGGCACTTTCTGGCACCAGGGCTTCGCTTTCGATACCGGCATCCGCGCCGTTGAGAACTCCGGGGTGCTGTTCCCCATGCTCAAGCAGTTGGGGATCAACCTCGACCTGGTGCCCAACCGTATCTCGGTCGGGATCGAGGATAAGGTCATCCTGATCGATTCAAAAGAGAGTGTTGATGCCTACCGTGAATTGCTGCAAAGCATGTACCCGGACAACCGGGAAGAGGTTGAAGCTATCTTCGGGCAGATAAAGCTGATCATGAAGTACATGGAAGTGCAGTACGGGATCGACAACCCGATCTTCATGGACATGATGAAAGACCAGCAGTACCTGCTCAAAACGGTCATGCCCTGGTTGGTGCGCTATTCCCTGACCGTGCCCAAGATCACCAAGTTGAACGGACCGGTTACCGGTTTTCTGCAGCGCTATACCCGGAATAAAAGCCTGATCGATATCATTGCCCAGCATTTCTTCCACGAAACACCGGCCTATTTCGCCCTGAGCTACCTGCACCTCTACCTGGATTATTACTATCCCCGCGGCGGCACGGGCAGCCTGGTCAACAGCCTGGTTGATTTGATAAAAACCCATCAGGGTGAGATCCGCTGCAACACGGAAATCGCGTCAATTGATACCGGGAAGAGAATCTTGACCGATACAGAAGGCAGGCAATACCCTTACCGCCGCCTGGTATGGGCTGCAGACATGAACACTCTTTACCGCCTGGTCGATCAGGACACCATGCCGGATGGTGATGTCAAGCAGGCAGTCAATGACAGGAAGCAGCTCCTGGAAGGCAAGACCGGGAATGATTCGATTTTCTCGGTTTTCCTGGGGGTGAACCTGGATAAGGAGTACTTTGCCAACAGGTGCACCGCCCATTTCTTTTACACACCCTCCCGCACCGGGCAATCAGCTGCCGGTCCCATTCCTGTCGGGCAGGATCGGGCGACCGTCGAAGCATGGCTGGAGAAGTTCTTCCAGCTGACAACCTACGAGGTTTCTATCCCGGTCTTGCGCGACAGCAGCCTGGCACCGGAAGGGAAGACCGGGCTGATCGTGAGCGCATTGTTCGATTACAACCTTACCAGGCAGGTTGCTGACCAGGGCTTGTATGAAGATTTCAAGGTGTTGTGCGAGAAAGCCATTATTAAGGTGCTGGACAATAGTGTTTTCCCCGGGCTGAAGGATTCCATCCAGACGATGTTTTCATCCACCCCTTTGACACTGGCAAAGCTGACCGGCAACCATGAAGGTGCCATTACCGGTTGGGCGTTCAGCAACCAGCCGGTTCCGGCTGAAAACCGGATACCCAAGATCATGAACGCGGTCAAGACCCCCATCCCGGGAGTGTACCAGGCCGGGCAGTGGACCTACAGCCCCTCCGGGCTACCGGTTTCGCTAATAACAGGCAAAATCGCTGCAAACCAGGTGATCAAGGACCTCAAGAAGGGCAAAGCCTGAAGGGGCTCGTAATCGTCTGTCGCCCTAAAATAAGCGAAGGGTCTCGCTCTACCCCGCTTGTCACCCTGAACGAAGTGAAGGGTCTCGCCTTGTTCCGTTTGTCACCCTAATAAAAGCAAAGAATCTCGCCTTGAAAAATCCAGGGCAAGATCCTTCGGTTGTTACTCCCTCAGGATGACAAACCCCGACTGTCATTCTGAGCGCAGCGAAGCATCTCGCTCTACCTGTTTGTCATGCTGAGCGCAGCGAAGCATCTTGCCTCGAAAAGATTCAAAGCAAGATCCTTCGGTCGCAAGCTCCCTCAGGATGACACAGGCGGAGATTGTGCCCTAGTTCACAAACCAGGTTTCCAATATTGAATTGTTCATTCGGGTTGATGGATCCGCTATAGCCTATCACGAACGTCTGTGCATTCTCAACTAGCCGAGCAGTTTCTGTTACGGTTGTGGTGGCTGTGGTGATTGGGGTGCCGGCAGGTCCTTTGCGATGATGGTGTGGTGGTCCAAAATGGTTTCAAGCAGGGGGAGGGGTGTCTCCCTGCGGATTCAATTATGCTGATTTGTGTACCGGTAAAGAAGGGCGCTATTCGCCGGGGCTGGAGGTGTGCCGGGGCTGGAGGTATTATACTGCATCCTCTCCCAGCTCATCGACCAGACCTTTGAACTGCTCCAGAGCTGATTCGAGTTCCTGCATGATTTCCAAAGCAAGAACGTCAGGATCAGGAAGATTGGCAGAATTTTCTATGGATTCGTCCCGCAGCCAGAAGATATCAAGATTAGCCTTGTCACGGGCAACCAGTTCTTCATAGTCAAATACCCGCCAGCGGCCTTGCTGGTTTTCATCAGACCAGGTTGGCTTTCGTTCATAACGGTTGGAGGGGTTGTAACAGGCGACGAATTCATCCAGGTCGGCGCGGTCGAGAGTATTGGTTTTTAATGTAAAGTTGTTATTGGTCCGCAGGTCGTAAATCCAGAGCTGGCTGGTCCAGGGTTTTTCGCTGGCAGGTTTGCGGTCAAAAAACAGCACATTGGCTTTAACTCCCTGGGCATAGAAAATGCCGGTTGGCAGGCGCAGCAAGGTATGAACATCGCATTCGTTCAGCAGGCGGCGGCGCAGTGTTTCACCGGCACCACCCTCAAACAGGACATTGTCCGGCACTACCACAGCTGCCCGCCCGTGTTGCTTTAAAATGCTGCGCACATGCTGGACAAAATTCAGCTGCTTATTGCTGGTGGAAACCCAGAAATCATCGCGGACTATGTTTTGGGTTTCGCGGTGGGTTTCGCCTGTTTCAGTCACGAAGGTGATGCTGCTTTTTTTGCCAAAGGGCGGGTTGGTCAGCACCATGTCAAAATACTCGCCCGGATGTGCTGCCAGGCTGTCAGCAACGTGGATGGGAGAGGTGCCGCCGTTTGCGCCGATACCATGCAGGTACAGGTTCATCACGCACAGGCGGGCGGTGTTGTCCACAATCTCCCAGCCGTACAGGGCGCTATGGTTGAGGTGCTGCCACTGGTCGATATCCAGCGGGTAATGGGTGGTAATGTAGTCATGCGTTGCCAGTAAAAAGCCGCCCGTTCCGCAAGCCGGATCGCAGATGGTTTGCCCGGGTTCAGGGTGCATGACATCCACAATCGCCTTGATAAGCGGGCGTGGCGTGAAGTATTGCCCGGCACCCGATTTGGTATCCTGGGCGTTCCGCTCCAGCAGGTTTTCGTAAATCTCCCCTTTTACATCCATATCAAGGCCGATCCAGGTTTCCCCATCGATCAGGTTAACCAGGCGTTCCAGCTTGGCAGGGTCCTGGATCTTGTTTTGGGCTTTGCGGAAGATGACCGGGATAAGGCCTGAACCCTGTCCCAGGCTGGTGAGGATATGGCGGTAATGAGATTCCAGTTCATCACCTGAGCGCCCGTGTAGACTACCCCAGCTGAATTCAACGGGGATAGCCCGGGTTTTTCCCAATGAACGGACATTCTCATCATCCATTTTCAAGAAGAGCAGGTAGGTCAGCTGCTCCACATAATCGCCATATGACATACCATCGTCTCGGAGGACGCTGCAGTAATTCCATACCCGTGTTGCTATTGTTGATGATTCTGTTGCCATAAGGTAATACTTCCTGAAGATTATTATTTTTTTTGAATTCTAAAATCGGGCCAATCCCTTATCCAACCCATGCTTAGATATTGATCATTTCGCTCTTGAACAATAAAGCGAGAATCGACGGGAAACAAGGATGGATCTATAGGATATTTTGCGTATGGGTTCTGAATATACCAACCTTTCAATGGTACCGGATTGATACGAGCTGGATTGTATTTAAATACTAATAACCCGCTTACCTTAGGTGAGATTTTACTAAATTTGTAGGCAATTCCATCCAAATCTGAGGAAACTCCATTTATTTGATTCGTCTCGAAGTCAATAGAGTACTGAGTCTTGCCAAACCAAGCTTCAACAACCTCCTCTCCACCAAAATAATCTGCTTCAATAAAGTAAGCAATTATGTATGGGTGATCGGATATTTCAGAATAATTGTACTTTTTTGCTTTGGCCAAAATCGATGATACTAGTTTCTTGCCATCTACGATAATACCATTCGGATTGTATATGAAATAAACTGAATTTTCATTTGTTGACCTGAGCTCAGTATTTATAGAGGCAACCATTATTGTTTTTTGAGTGTTGTATATAAACTTCTCACCAGGATTATTTTTTAGCCAATCCTCAATTTTTTCGATTAATATGTTTATCTCTTCGAAGTCGCATAACTGCAGGGCATTTATTTCGATTACATAGGGCAATTGAATAGTTCTAATGCGATTAAATAACTCATACTCAAGGTGAATTTCCTTGCGCTTTGCATCCGAAATGGGATGAGCCTTTGCCTCAATGATAATATCTTGCTGATCAGTTCTAAGGAGAAAATCAGGTTTTCCTTTTCCCAATACGGGCTCAACGATCACACTTCCTAATTGTTGCAACCAACCATATAAGAACATTTCGAACTGTCCTGCAAGAAATTGCTCCCAACTTGTAGAAAATAATCTTTTCTTGAGCCATTCTTTCTGCTTTTCGGGTTTCACCTCTGTAATGATTCTTTCTAGATAATCTTGCTCCAATACTCTTTCTTCGTTTCTGTCGAGTAATACTATCGGAGGTACACCGAAGATAATGCGGTCGAGGTATTTAGTGCGCATTGCGTGCATTTTTGGAGAATCAAAGATCATGCTAGCCTTCCTTCAAACGCACTCTTCATAATAGCCTGGCGTAACCGGTTGGAATGGGTCAGTTGGTTAGTAACAATTTTCTCGACTTCAAAAATTACCGAAAAGCGTTGTTCAATTTCATTAATAATTTTGATTTGTTCTAAAAATGGAGGTAAAGGAATTAATTGATTCCGCACATCGGAATCTCGAACAGCTGGATAACTTGTTCCACGCTGTAATTCATTCAGCGGTTCAATAAACATTTTAGTTAACGTGAAAAAGAACAAGAATTTTGAAATAATCGCTTCATTTGCTCTTAATACACAAAAACCTGTGGATGCTATTTGTCTATCGTATTGGGGCGGTACTAATGCAATATTCTCCAGGTAAGTTCTTACTGTTGAAAAAAGTACATCATTTGCATGAACCAATTGTCTTGCCCGGGATGGGGCATTATTTCCAATATAGGATTTTGGTTCTGTAATTTCATGCTTCTTATTATCAATGGTTGAAATATCAATGTATTCAAACATTTGGTTTGGCTTATCTTGTGGAGATACTTTATTTACCGCTACTGTTATGTCATTTATTGTTACCCAGCACCAACCCGCAGGTAAATCTGGTAGATCATCTTTAACTGCAGGTTCTTTGCCCAGGCGGCGCAGTAAAGCTTCAGCCGATTCATCTGATGGGTCCTGCGGCACCAGTTTCCCTTCAAAGGCAGCCTTAAGAACACTGGCCCGATAGCGCTTGAGGGCAGCCTG
Organism: Leptolinea sp. UBA4782; assembly: GCA_002403095.1. Taxonomy (GTDB): domain Bacteria; phylum Chloroflexota; class Anaerolineae; order Anaerolineales; family Anaerolineaceae; genus UBA4782. The sequence goes on along the minus strand of DHHC01000013.1, from coordinate 3,486 downwards.
GATGCGCTGCAAGGCAGAAACCCCGGCATCCTGCTGACTGAATAAAGCCTCGATCTTTGCGACAATGCGCTCTTGTTCCTCCAGCGGGGGGAGAGGAATTTGGAGAACCTCAAAGTCAGAAGGTTTTAAGTTATTAATGTTGATTCCTGAAGCTTTTTCACTAATGAATTGCCTATATTCGGGCGAAGAAAAAAAATATCCTAAAAATCTTGCGTTTACCGTAGATTTTGGTCTAATTAAGGCACAAAAAGTACCAAAGGAACCCTCCCAGTCGAAAAGAAGTTGCGCAGTTTTTCCCACAAGTTTTTTACTACCACTTGACATACAAACTACGATATCACCTAACCTGAGGTATTGCTCAGGTCTGATGTATTTTATAGGAACATAAACTAGGTCACTGTTTAGAAGAAGTTTTTCATCTTGGATATTAGTTGCACGCAAAATTGGCAAGGTATTAGTTATTCGTGTTTCGCATGAATCTTCTTTTGGGTACGAAACCCCTCGTATAAATTGACCTAATTCATCAAGTCGAACAGACTTCCAATGGCTTGGTAATTGACTCACGTGTGCCATTTCTTACCCACCCAGAGTGGCGTTCAGTTCTTCCAGCAAAGCAGGCAACCGGCTACCAAACAGGCGCAGGGCTGCCACCTGGCCGCCGCGCGGCAGAAAGGCATACAAGTTCAGGTCATCCAGGCTGACCGAAACATTGATCCCAATGTGGCGTGCAATTTCATCCAGCCACCAGCGTTCCTGCGGGCTGAAAGATTTCCCCCCGGCAGCCTGGGCTGCCAGCCAGTCCTGGTAACGGTGGTTAACACGTTCGGCAAACGGCTCAAGGTCTTCATCCAAAGCTGCATGGCGCACCAGGGAAACCAGGTCTGCCAAAATGCGCTGCTGGCTACCCCCGCGAACCCGGTCTTTTTCAAGCTGCTGGTATGCCCGCCATAATTCCTCGGTCAAAAAGAGCGGGTCACTTTGCTGCAGGTGCTGGTTGAGCGCTTCAGCCAGTTCGCGCACCTGCGCGAAATCAAGCCGCCGCTGTGTGTACGGCCGGCTGTACAAAACCTGCAGGGCGGTGATCTCATCCCGGTGGGTCTGGATAAAGTCCTGGAAAGATTCAATCAACTGGCGGGCACGATCTGAGGCAGCGCTGTTAAACCCGCTTTCCAGCAGGTTGTCCTGACTGACCTGGTCGATCAGGATTTCTCGTTCAAGCAGATAAGTCCGCAACTTTGGACTGGCCTGCAAGGAGTAAATAGCGTGTTCCATCAATTCATGTTTGGCTATAGCAAGCTGTTCTTCACTTGGACCAACTGCAGGATCAGCACCCTTATCCAATGCCCGCTGGTATATGGTGTCAGGGTCCTGGGCATCCAGCAGGGCATGGGAAAGTTCAGTAAGTGTTTCAAACCGTTGCGGTGCATCACAAACATCCAGCAGGCCTTCAACCTCCTGGCGTTGATTGGAATTAAGATGGTGGTCAATCATGCTCAAGCGGCGGGCAAGAGATGAGAGGGTGTCTTCATCTACTGCCCCAACTGCGACGGAATCCAATAATGCTTTCAGTGATACCGATCGCTTACGGTCAACCGTTCCAGTCTCGACCATTTCCCGCTCTGTTACTCCGACCGCATCAATAATCACAAAGCGGGTCTTATGGGCATTGGGTGTGGTGGTTACCGCTTGAAAATCCGTTTCAGAAATCACACGGGTGCCGCGTCCCAGCATCTGGTCAAACAGGACGCGCGACCGGACTGAGCGGAGAAAAACCAGTACTTCGAGCGGTTTAATGTCGGTGCCGGTGGCGATCATATCCACTGTCACGGCAATACGCGGGTTGTAGGCATTGCGAAAACCGCTGATCAAATCTTCGGCCAGACCTTCGGCACGGTAGGTGATTTTTTGGCAGAAATCATCCCCTTTCCCGAAAACTTCCCGGACAATATGGACGATCTCTTCAGCATGGTTGTCATCCTTGGCAAAGATGAGTGTTTTGGGCACCTCGGAGCGTCCCGGGAAGAGTTCTGGCAGGCTGTCACGGTATGCTGTAATGATGGTGCGTATCTGGCTGGCAGAGGTTACCTGGCTGTCCAAATCTTCCGGGTCATAGGAGAAATCTTCCTCCAGCATTTCCCATCTTTCACGGCGGGTGCGTTTATCCCTTTTACCAACCCACCAGCCCTTTTCAATTGTGCTGCCCTGCTCGGTAATCCGGGTACGGATGCGGAAAACTTCGCCATCAACATTCACGCCGTCCGCCACTGCTCGCTGGCGTGAGTATTCCATTACCAGGTTCGAACGGAAAAATCCAAAGGTTTGTTTGCCCGGCGTCGCAGTCAAGCCGATCAGGTAGGCATCGAAGTATTCAAGCACCTGGCGCCATAAGTTGTAAATAGACCGGTGGCATTCATCGGTAATGACAAAGTCATAGTATTCAATCGGCAGGCGGGGATTGTATCTCACCTGTTTTTCTGGCTGATCTTTAAGGGCGAAGCCTGTTTCCCAAAGGGATGCCTCTTCGTTGAGAGGGTCAAATTCCGGTTCCCCGGAAAGCATGGAATAAAGACGTTGAATGGTCGTAATATGGACTTTACTGACATCATCCAGAACATTGGATTGCAGATGCTGGACATTATACAGCTCAGTGAATTTCCGGCCGTCATCGGGGGTGATAAACTGGTCAAATTCTTTAAAAGCCTGGCGTCCTAAATTATTGCGGTCCACCAGAAAGAGGACGCGTTTAGCTTTGGCATGTTTTATCAGGCGGTAAACAAAATTCACTGCGGTGAAGGTTTTTCCGCTGCCAGTTGCCATTTGGATTAATGCCCGTGGATTGTCATTGGCAAATGATTGTTCCAGGTTTGTGATCGCTTCCACCTGGGCTGGCCACAGGTTGGTGGTGATAAGCGGGTGGTTCTCTGGCATTGCCCGCAAACGCGACCGCAAGGTAGATTTGTCAGAAAGCCAATCCGAGAGAGTCTCTGGACGGTGAAAAGAGAATACCTGCCGTGAGCGCGGTTCTGGATCCCGATTATCACGGAAGTACGTTTCAACCCCGGTACTTTCATACATAAAGGGGAGGGGGAGGGTCACATGAGGCACGCTGGCAGGAAGCCCAGTTGTATATCTGGAAGCCTGATCCGCTACAGAAGAAAGGGGTACGCCTTCAGCTTTTGCCTCGATCACACCCGCTGCCTGCCGGTCGAGGAAAAGCAGATAATCGGCATAACCGGTTTCCAGCGGAAATTCTCGCACAGCCACGCCTTGACCAGCATACAGGTTTAGGTTATCACGATTCTGAATTACCCAGCCTGAGGCAGCAAGGCTGGCATCAATATTCTGGCGGGCGCGGGCTTCGGGTGTCGTCATTGCTTTTCAATTGATGCTAACTTAACGATTATAGGTTTGAACACAGTTTCGTGCAAATTTGTATGCCCCCCACTACCTGTATGCTTACATTTTCCCGCTCCCGCCTTACAGCTT
>DHHC01000011.1 GCA_002403095.1 Leptolinea sp. UBA4782 | reverse complement strand
TATGGGAATTTGTGACTGTAACGATTGTGTGGCTGGTTATTGACTTTGCAAAACAGGCGTGCTATAATAAGTAAACGTTTACGCACACTAGCTTACGGCGTTGATGATTGTCATCACGGCACTTTTCAAGGAAAGCTTAATATCCATCCACTCGGACAGTTTTTGAACCTGGGGACATAGAAACCAGCAGGGATATCCTTTGGGAGGCGGAACTGATGCATGAAATTGTGATAGTCGGCAGCCTGAACATGGACCTGGTAGTGCAGGTGAATGACATGCCGCTGCCGGGGGAAACCATCCCGGGGGGCGATCTGCAGACCATTTGCGGCGGAAAAGGGGCAAACCAGGCGGTGGCAGCCGGAAGGATCGCGGGTAAAGCGGCAATGGTTGGCAGGGTGGGGAATGATGCCTTCGGCACCCGGCTGCTGGAAAGCCTGAACCATGCCCATGTAGATACCGCTTATGTCAGCAGGGATACTGCTGCCACAGGTACCGCGGTGATCCTGGTTGACAGCCGGGGCGAGAACAGTATCGTGATATCACCCGGAGCCAACGGGCAGGTGACTGAAATTGACCTGGACGCAGCAGACGGGGTATTGAAAAATGCCAGGTTTGTGCTGACCCAATTTGAGCTTCCCATGCCAGTGATACAGGCTTTGATCAAACGGATGCATTCTTTTGAAGGCAAATTAATCTTGAATCCCGCTCCTTACCGACCGATTGCCCCAGAATTCCTGGCAATGGTCGATTTTTTTGTCCCCAATGAAACCGAAGCTGAGAAGTTCAGCGGTGTGCACGTTGCCGATATGGACAGCGCACAACAAGCCTGCCGTGTTCTGCTGGATATGGGCATACAAAATGTGATTGTGACCCTCGGCGCAAAGGGTGCCCTGCTGGCAAATCCACACGGAATACAGCACATACCCGGGGTGAAAGTTAACCCGGTTGACACGACAGCTGCCGGCGATACCTTTATTGGTGCGTTTGCCGCCGCCATGGTGCGAAAATTCTCTCTTGAAGATGCTGTCTGCTATGCCAACTGCGCAGGCGCCATCGCGGTAACCCGCTTTGGCGCCCAAACATCGATACCTGCCGCAGAAGAGGTGGATGCCTTGTATGCCAGGCAATGAACCTGGTGATAATAAAGTAGGAAAGGAGTCCGGGATTGAAGAAGATCGGGATATTGAACCAGGATATTTCTTGTGTGGTTGCAGGGATGGGGCATAACGATATGTTGGTGATCGGGGATGCCGGACTTCCTATCCCAGACGGTATCAGGCGGATCGACCTGGCAGTTAAACAGGGAGTGCCAGGCTTTTTTGATACCCTTGAGACCATCCTGCTCGAGCTCAAGCTGGACAAGGTGCTGATCGCCCGCGAGACTTTCGAGGTCAGCCCGCAGGTTGGAAGCCGGCTGCGGGAACTATTTAAGGACACGCCGATTGTTGAAATCAGTCATGAAGAATTAAAAAAGTTGTCTGCTGATGCCAGGGCGGTGGTGCGCACGGGTGAATTTACCCCGTTCGCCAATGTTATCCTGGTTTCAGGAGTTGTATTCTGACAGGTAGAGAAAGGAATTCCTTATGAGTGAGACCATGCTTGCAGCAGTATTTGAAGGGGTGGGAAAGCTGACTCTGAAAGATGTACCGGTACCAAAGATCACCCGTCCGGACCAGGTAAAGATCGAAGTCGAAGCGGTAGGGATTTGCGGTACAGATGTACATATTGTGTCCGTTCCGCCGGGATACATCGCTACGCCGAACACCATCTTGGGGCATGAATATGTTGGCCGCATCGTTGAAGTAGGCGGGTCAGTTACCCACATCAAGGTTGGCGACCGGGTGGTGGTCAACCCGAATGATTACTGCGGGGTGTGCTATTACTGCCAGAATCACCTGCCCAACCTGTGCGAACATGTCGGGGCAATCGGGATCGATCTGGATGGCGCCTTTTGCAAGTACAACGTGGTATCCAGCAAGCTGGCCTTCAAAGTGGATGACAGTGTGCCGGTTGATCATGGTGCTTTCGCGGAAATGCTGGCTGATGTGGTCAACGGCACTAACAAGGTAAAGCTGCAGCCGGGCGAGAGCGCAGCTATTATTGGGGCTGGGCCGATCGGGCAACTGTATGCCCAGATGTTCAAGGCAGCCGGGGCAGGCAAGATCATCATCGTCGATATGTCGCCCTACCGCCTGGATTACACCCGCAAAATGGGCTTTGACCTGGTGGTGGATCCCTCCAAGCAGGACCTGAAGCAGTTTGTGCTTAACCATACCGGCATCGGAGTTGATGTTGCTGTTGATGCTGCCGGCTCCGGGCTGGCAACCGCGATAGACATTACCCGCAAAGGCGGCAAGGTGGCGGTGTTTGGCGTGAATACCCAGGCAACCGCAACCTTCCCGCAGAGCCAGCTGACTTTCAAAGAATTGCAGGTGCTGGGTGCCTGGCTGGCAAATGCCACTTTCCCGGCTGCGGTCAAAGTGCTGGAAAGCCGGGTGCTTGACCTGGATGGGTTGATCTCGCACTCCATCCCGCTGACAGAAATTCACAAAGGGCTTGAGCTGCTGGCCAACCGGCAGGCGCTCAAGATCGTGGTTCACCCCTGAGCGGTAAGGCGATGGACAGGCAGACCGATTACGACCTGAAGCTGAGCCGCCTGTGGGACAGGCTGGAAGCGCGCAAGCTGGATGGGGTGTATATCACCCGCCGGGCAAATTTTTCCTGGCTGACGGGCGGGGATAACCGCATTTTCCTCAACCATCCGACCGGTTCATCTTCGCTGCTGATCACCCGTAAAGGAAAATACCTGCTGGCGGCTGTTATGGACGGCGCCCGCATGCTGGAAGAAGAGGTTGCCGGTCTGGGAATTGCCCTTTTCAGCCATACCTGGTTTGAGAACCGGCTGGAGATTCTGGATATGTTGACCAGGGGCATGCATATCGGCAGCGACACGCCCACTCCGGGGTGTGAATACCTGGATGAACCCTTCTGGGCGGGGGTGCATTTCCCCTTGACCGAATTTGATATTGCCGTCGCCCGCAAGGTCGGGGCTGAGAGCGATGCTGCCTTTCAGAAAGTGTGTCGCGATATCCAGCCGGGGGACAGCGAGCGTAAGATTGCCGGCATGCTGATGGGTGAGTTCTTCAGCCAGGGGTTCTACGCCAGCGTCATGCTGGTGGGCAGTGATGAGCGGTTATACAAATTTCGCCATTGCCTGCCAACTGAAAAGCCCGTAGATAAACTGGTGCTGATGCATGTAGCCGGGCATAAATATGGATTCCACGCCAACGTGACCCGCATGGTGCATTTTGGCCAGATTCCCGAAGAGCTGCACCACCGCTTCAGGGTGGTGAGCACTTTGAATGCCATGCTGCTTTCTTACCTTGAACCGGGTATTCCTTTTACGGTTTTAGGAGAAAAAATGAAGGAAGCCTATAACCAGCTGGGCTGGGGTGATGAGTGGAAAGGCCATGTGCAGGGCTTTCCATGCGGCTATGAAACCTGTTACGATAACTGGGCTTCCCACCCGGATGCACTGGCGGGTTACAACCAGGCTTACGATTGGCTGCAAACCATACCCGGGGTAAAGACGGAGGAATTGAGCCTGTTCACCCAGGATAAAGGTGCCGAGATCATCTCGGTTGGGAGTGACTGGCCGGTCTTGCCCGTGCAGGCAGGCGACAAAACCTGGCATGAGCCCGACATTCTGACACGATGAAAGGATTGGTAAGAGTATGAAAACATCTGTATGTATCGAAATGATTTACACAGAGGTTCCCTTCCTTGAGCGGTTTGAAAAAGCTGCCCGGCAGGGATTTGATGCTGTTGAATTCTGGAACTGGGATAACAAGGACATGCCTGCTGTAAAACTGGCAGCCCAAAAAGCAGGCATCAAGATCGCCACCTTCCAGTCCAACCTGGGAGGTACGCTTATTCACCCTGACCACCGGGCGAATTTTGTGTCCGGCATCAAGAAGAGCCTGGAGAAAGCAGTTGAAATGGGTGTGACCTCGCTCTTCCTGCTTTCGGATGAACTGGGAGATGACCGTTCAGTTCGTTTCCAGTTCCCGGAGTTGAGCGATGACGCAAAATATCACAGTGTGCTGGATGGATTGAAAATGCTGGCGCCCCTGGCGGAAAAAGCAGGTGTTACCCTGGTTTTGGAACCATTAAATGTCCTGGTCGATCATCCAGGTTACTACCTGAACGGCTCCGCCATTGGATTTGACCTGGTCCGGGCAGTCGAAAGCCCTAACATCCGACTTTTATTTGACATTTACCACCTGCAGGTCATGGAAGGCAACATCATCCAGAAACTGACTTCAAACCTGGATGTGATCGGGCACATTCACGTTGCAGATGTGCCTGGCAGGCATCAGCCTGGGACTGGGGAATTGAATTACCGCAATATCTTCAAAGCCCTAAAGGACGCCAACTACCAGGGGTACATCGGCTTTGAATATGAACCGACCATCCCTTCTGAAGAAGCTGCAGCCAGTTCGCTGGCGTTACTGGCTGGATTATAGAAACCATTGGAGGAAACATGAATATCCCGCGTGAGAAATTGTTGATGATGTATGAGCGGATGCTGAAGATCCGCGAATTCGAGGACCGGGTGCGGGTTTTGTTCGCTGAAGGCGAATTACCTGGTTTTGTGCACCTGTACCTCGGTGAAGAAGCCGTGGCTGTCGGAGCCTGTGCGCCGCTCAACGATGATGACTATATTACCAGCACCCACCGCGGCCACGGGCATATCATCGCCAAAGGCGGTGAACTGGACCGGATGATGGCTGAGCTGTACGGGCGTGCGACCGGCTACAACAAGGGTAAAGGTGGTTCCATGCACATTGCCTACCCCAAGCTGGGCATTTTGGGAGCAAATGGGATTGTCTCCGCCGGTATCCCGATTGCCACTGGCGCGGCTATGTCTGCCAAGGTGCGAAAATCCGGCCAGGTGGCAGTCTGTTTCTTTGGCGACGGTGCTTCCAATGAGGGTACATTTCACGAATCCCTGAATATTGCCAGCGCTTACAGCCTGCCGATTGTGTATGTGTGTGAGAACAACCTTTACGCTGTCAGCACCCGCCAATCACGCGTGCGCAAGATCGAAGACATTGCCGACCGTTCGATAGGCTACGGCATGCCGGGTGTAGTGGTGGATGGTAATGATGTCGTGGCTGTGTTCGAAGCCTGTAAAGAAGCGGTTGACCGCGCCCGTTCCGGAGCGGGGCCAACTTTGGTCGAGTGTAAGACTTACCGCTGGCGGGCACACTTTGAAGGTGAAGTGGATACTTACCGACCGCCTGAGGAAGTAGAAGCCTGGATCAAGCGGGAGCCAATTGCACCATATGAGAAACTGCTGGTGCAACAGGGAATTGCATCGGAAGCCGAGCTGAAGGCGATCAAAGATGCCGTTATCAAGGAAATGGAAGAAGCGGTTGAATTTGCCCGCAAGAGCCCGTTCCCTGCCCCCGAGACTGCCCTGGAAGATGTTTGGGCGTAACCGGATGCAACCAAGAGAATAGAGTGGAGTTTACTATGAGACAACTATTTTATAACCAGGCATTAGGCGAAGCACTGGCAGAAGAAATGCGCAGGGATAAAACAGTCACCCTGTGGGGTATTGATATCGGGCCGTACGGCGGTGCAAACGGCGTCACCAAAGGGTTGTGGGAGGAATTCGGCGAAGCCCGGGTCATCGATACACCAGTTGCGGAGCTTGGATATGTAGGCATGGGCGTAGGTGCAGCAGCAACAGGTATCCGCCCTGTGATCGAGCTGCAGTTCTCAGACTGGATTACCCTTCCGATGGAGATGATTGTGAACCAGGCAGCCAAGATGCGCTATATGTTTGGCGGCATCCTGGAAATGCCGCTCGTCATCCGCGCTCCTATTGGAGGTTATCTCAATGCTGGCGCACAGCATTCCAACAGCTTTGAGTCCTGGTTTGCTTTTGTACCCGGCATCAAGGTGGTGGTGCCATCCACCCCGTACGATGCCAAAGGGCTGCTCAAGACCGCTATCCGGGATAACAATACGGTCATCTTCTTTGAACATAAAAAGTTGTATGGCATCAAGGGTGAAGTACCTGAAGAGGAATACACCATCCCGTTTGGAGAAGCAGCCATACGGCGCGAAGGTAAAGATGTGACCATTGTGACCTACGCCTACCAGACATTGCGCACATTATCGGTTGCCGAGAAACTGGCAAAAGCAGGTATTGATGCCGAGGTGATCGACCTGCGCACGGTTAAACCGATGGACGAAACCCGCATCCTGGAATCCGTAAAAAAGACCCATCACCTGGTGGTAGCGCAAGAAATTTGGAAGACCTGCAGTGTGTCTTCTGAAGTCGCTGCGCTGGTAGCCGAGCAAGCCCTGGATTACCTGGATGGCCCAATTGTGCGTGTGACCGCTAAAGAAGCCCCGGTACCTTTCAGTCCCTCCCTTGAAGAAGAAGTCCTTCCCAAGGAGCAGGATATTTACGATGCTGTGCTGAAAACCCTCGGCCGATAGAGTGTAATGGTAATTGTGGTGTACGCAATCTCCTGGAGCGAAGCGCCAGATTCAGACCAAAGGTCATTTCCCGCTTCGCTCCAGCAAAGCAGGTTTTCATAGCAAAGATTAAAGGCAACCTGAAGCAATGACTGAATGCAAGGTTGGAATCATAGCAAATCCGGCATCGGGCAAGGATATCCGCCGTCTGGTTTCACAAGCCCTGGTAATCGGCAACCGTGAAAAAGCCAGCATTGTGCGCCGCATGCTGGTTGGATTGCATGCTGCTAAAGCAGACCAGGTCTGGATCATGCCGGATAAATTTGGGATCGGAACGCTTGCTATCGATGAGCTGGAAAGAACCTATCCGGATACAGTGAAAAATGTGGAAATCCTGGATATGGAGTACAGCGGGACCGGTATTGACACCATCCGGGCGATGCGTTTCATGCGCCAGATGGGGGCGGGCTGTATTCTGGTGCTGGGAGGTGATGGCACATCCCGGCTGGCGGCGCGCGAATGCGAAAATGTACCCTTGCTGCCCGTCTCGACCGGCACCAACAATGTTCTGCCCCAGTTCATTGAGGGCACGATTGCCGGCCTGGCTGCGGGGCTGGTGGCAAGGGCATACCCGGCAAAACTGGATGGGGTGGTGTACCGCAGCAAAGCGCTGGATGTGATTGTCAACGGCACAAAGGCAGACAGCGCCCTGGTAGATGTTGCTGCCCTGGAAGGTTCCTTCCTGGGTTCAAAAGCAGTGTGGGAGATGGATTCCTTGCGCCAGGTTGCAGTTACCCGCGCCTCTCCGGTTAACATCGGGCTTTCTGCCATCGTTGGAATGGTTCACCCCGTGGATATGGACTCACCAGAGGGCGCAATGCTGCGAGTGGAACAGGCTGGCAGGCAGCGGGTGCAGGCAGCAGTTGCACCAGGGTTAATAAAGGAAATCTGCTATGAATCTGTCAGCATCATGCAGCCGGGTGTACTTTATCCAATCACCGCTGAAAGGCCGCTGGTACTGGCTCTGGACGGTGAGCGTGAGATTTACCTGGGCGAGCATGACCAGGCCAGCCTCCAGCTCCGGCTTGATGGACCATGGCTGGTGGATATAGACAAAGTAATGATGCAGGCTGCGCGGGAGAAAATATTTGTCAGCCAGCAATAAATACAGGAGAAGAATATGCCAAGTGATGTTGTAATGCCAAAACTGGGTTTGAATATGACGGAAGGTCTTCTGGTCGAGTGGCTGAAAAAGGAAGGCGATCCGGTGAAAAAAGGCGACCTCTTATTTTCTGTGGAGACGGACAAAATCACAACTGAAGCAGAAGCCAATGTAGATGGGATGCTGGCGAAGATCCTGGTCGCGGCAGGTGAAACTGTTCCGGTGCGCACCGTGGTGGGGTTGATCACAGCGCCCGGGGAGACGTTGGCGGCTGAGCCTGTCAATCTAACTGCAAGGGTCGCACCGGCAGAGATCCCGGCTGAAAAACCGGCAGAAACAGTGGCTGCTCCTGCAAGCAGCCAGCCACGCGGCACGGTGCTGGCCTCGCCAATTGCCAAGCGCATGGCGGCAGAGAAGGGGATTGACCTGGCAATGGTCAAAGGCACCGGACCCGATGGCAGGATCTCGCTGGAGGATGTAGAGCGGGCGCTGGCAGAAGGCGCAACCGCTGGAGCCGAGAAACCTGCAGAAAGCCTCGGGGTCAAAATTGAGGGTGTCAGAGCGGTAATTGCGGAACGTATGCTGGCAAGCAGCCAGAATACTGCCCAGGTGACCCTGCACTTGGAGACAGATGTCAGCGCCATGGTGGCATACCGCCAGAAGTTGAAAACGGCAGCTGTCCAGCATGTTCCCAGTTTTAATGCCATCCTGGCTTCGGTTACCGCCCAGGCATTGAAGGAGTTTCCCTATATGAATGCTGTCCAGGAAGGGAATGTCATCAAGTTCCTGGAAAAGGTGAATGTAGGTTTGGCGGTGGATACAGATGCAGGGCTGGTGGTGGTTGTGGTACCGGATACCGAAAGGAAAGACCCGCAGGCGGTACAGGCTGAATTGACACCTTTGATCGAGCGCGCCCTGGCGCGGAAAAGCCAGCCGGATGACCTGAGCGGAGGGACTTTTACCATCACGAACCTGGGCGGCTTCGGGGTGGAAGGCTTTACCCCCATCATTAACCCGCCTGAAATGGCTATCTTGGGGGTGGGCAGGATCATTGAAAAGCTGGTAATCCTGGATGGCAAGGTGGCGCAGCGGTCGATGATGACCCTGAGCCTGACCTTTGACCACCGCCTGGTGGACGGAGCCCCGGCTGCCCGTTTCCTGCAAGCCGTTGCAGAAAAACTGGCAGCGCTTGCTTAGGGTTATGCTGGAGCAGGCGAGCAGCAATTCTTGAATTTTTGGAGGTGAACCTATGGGACTGCTGGAAGGAAAAGTTGCACTGATTACCGGCGCCGCACGCGGGATCGGCAGGGCAATTGCAGAAGTATATGCAGAACATGGCGCAAAAGTAGCCATCGGCGACCTGCGCCTTGAGGAATGCAGGCAGGTGGTCAAGGGGATCAATGCCCATTACCCGGACAGCGCAATTGCAGTCGACCTGGATGTAACTGTCCCCAAAACAATCAACCGGGCAATTGAGGAAACAGTGGCAGCGTTTGGCGAATTAAACATCCTGGTCAACGATGCAGGCATCCACCGACCGCATTACATTATCGATTTCCCGGTAGAGGATTGGGACCTGGTGTACAGCATCAATGTGCGCGGCACTTTTCTCTGCACCCAAGCAGCTGCCCTTCAGATGATCAAGCAAGGTAAAGGTGGCTGTATTATCAATATTTCCTCTGCTTCGGGCAAGAAACCTGATCCGCAGGGAGCAGCGTACTGCTCATCTAAATCAGCAATTATCGGGTTTACCCGGGTGGCAGCCCTGGAATTCGGTAAATACCGAATCCGTGCCAATGCCATCCTGCCGGGAGCAACGAACACGGAGATGCTGCAGGGGTTGATCCGGGATGTGCCTGGGCTGATCGAAGAACTGGTGGACAAGACGCCCATGGGAAGGATGGCAGAGCCGCGCGACCAGGCCAATGCAGCAGTTTTCCTGGCTTCGGATTTGGCCAGCCATATCACAGGGGATGCCATTGTCGTTTCAGGCGGCGAGTTTATGGACAGTTAGGCACAGAAATACCTGTACTGCGGAGGAGAAGCCCATGTTAGGAATCCATTTCTTGGGCAATGGCAATATTTCACTGGATGAAATGCCCACACCCAAACCTAGCGGTACAAATGTGGTGGTCAAGATCAAGGCTGCGGGCATTTGCGGGACAGACAAGCACCCCCTGATGGAACATGGCCAGGCCACTGTGCCGGGGCATGAAAATGCCGGCGTGGTTGTGGCGGTCGATAAACCCAACCGGGTAAAGGTGGGCGACCGGGTGGCAGTCAACTGCCACATCACCTGCCATGCCTGCAGGTATTGCCTGGAAGGCAACCTGTTCTTCTGTGACAGCCTGGAGGTTACCGGTTATGAATGGGATGGCGGCTTCGCTGAGTATCTGCTTGTGCCTGAAGCCAACCTGCATCCATTACCGGATGACCTGACATTTGATACCGGAGCCCTGATGGTAGACGTCCTGGGTACGGCTTACTCCGGGGTAAAAAAGGCAAAGATTTTACCTGGCGACCAGGTAGCAGTGTGGGGTGCAGGTCCGATCGGGCTGGAAGCAGCCCTGACCGCCAAGACACTCGGCGCGCGCGTGGCGGTGCTGGATATGGCTCCTTACCGGCTGGAAATGGCGCGCAAACTTGCACCTGAACTGGTGCTGGACGCCGGCGATCCGAAACTGGCTGAGCAGGTTATGGATTGGACGAATGGGTACGGACTGGACATAGCCTATGAGTGTGTCGGCAGCGAAAAAGCGGCGTTGCAGGCGCTGCCCCTCTTGAAAAGAATGGGTACCCTGGGATTGATTGGAGTGGGGCACACCCTAACGGTTGATTACTGGGACCTGATCCAGCGCCAGATAAAGCTCTATGCCTCGCGCAATTTCAATACATTTGAGTATGCTGAAATGGTAGCGCTCATTCAAAGGGGGATGGATGTGAACCAGGTGGTGACACATCACTTCCAGCTCAAAGATGCCGAAGCTGCGTTTGCCCTGTTTAAGACGGGGGAGTGCGGTAAGATCGTGTTCACAGAGAACGAGTAGCCGGTTAAAGATTAAGCCCCTGGAACAGAAAGCCAGGGGCTGATTTTTTCAGCAAACCTTGAAGGAAACTGACCTGGGCTGATTATAATGACATCAGTAAAACCCGGGTCAGGTCAGCATCAGACAACAAAATGGGGTTGGCTTTCATGCTGCTAGCCTGGCGGGCTTTCTCAACGATGGCGGGAAAGTCAGTTGCGGCAATCCCGTAAGTGGACAGACCAGGTACATCCAGCAGGCTGCAGGTCTCATTGACCCACTCGATGGCGTCTTGCGGTTGGGCAGCGGTATCCCCGGTCAGCAGGATGGCAATTTCCTGGTACCGCAATAATGCCGGGTGACCAGGCTCCCGTTCCTGCAATGCATCAAAATTCACCTGCATCACAGCCGGCAGCAGCCTGCCGCAAATAGCACCATGCGGGGCATGAAACATGCCGCCCAGCGGGGCAGCAAAGCCATGCACTGCACCCAGCCCGGCGTTGGCCAGAGCCAGTCCGCCTATCAGGCTGGCGATCGCCATATCTTCGCGGGCAGGGTAATCACCGCCGTCAAACACCGCCCGGCGCAGCGAACGGCCGGCACGCTGGATGCCTTCACGGCACAAAGCGCTCACCAGTGGATTTGCCTTGCTGGATACGAAAGGTTCTATCACCTGGGTCAGTGCATCCAAACCACTGCTGGCTGTTGACTTTGGGGGGAGGGAGAGGGTGAGTTCAGGGTCGACCACTGCCAGGCTCGGCAGCATGTATGCGCTGCGCAGGCTGACTTTGACGGATTTTTCGGGGACTTCGAGCACTGCATTCCGGGTTACTTCAGACCCCGTACCGGAGGTGGTGGGAATGGTGATGCATGGCAGGCTGGGGTTACGGAGGGTTTGCCCTTTCCCTACCACTTCGAGGTAATCCAGCAGTTCCCCCGGGTTGGCAAGCATAGCAGCCACGGCTTTAGCGGTGTCAATCGCACTGCCGCCGCCGAGCGCAATGACCATTTCTGCCTGGTGCTGGCGGGCAGATTCGATTGCCTGCTGGACAGACTGGATGGTGGGTTCACCCCTGACCCGGTAAACAGTCAAGGAAATGCCTTCAGCTTTGAATGAATCCAGGATTGGTTGGGCATACTGTTCGGCAAACCCCTGCACAACCAGTGCCCGGACACCAAATTGCGTGATGGCGGGCAGTGCCTGGGTAACACTGCCCCTGCCAAACATGATGCGTGTGGCGGTCGCAAATTCGAACATAATATTCCCGTTTGGTTATCCTTCAACCGGGGGGATGCGTTTTAATTCAAAAACCACCGGGCTCCCGGCATCGGGGCAGGCAAGCGGAATGGTGCCTTCCGGCGCCCAGGGGTAGTTTGCTCCATAGCGCAATGAGATCACAGAAGAGAGCATGCAATCCAGTGCGGAAAGGCAGACAGGCGCACCGCTGATAGTGGTGCCAACAAAGCACAGCTGGTCGCCAACCTTATATCCAGCATGGCAGGTGCCTTTCTGGCTGATCACGGTGGCGGTAACATCGTATTGGGTTGGTTTGGATTCGGTTTCCATGAAGTCTCCTGTAGGTGGATGGTTAGGGCAGGTTGATTATAACAATAACCTGTTGTGGATTAGCCAAAAAGCTGTTGCAATTCATTCATGCTAAAAAGATTGCGCATAGTCTATAGCTGCTGCGACTGAAGAACCATGCAGGCGTGACTGCAGGTACGCTGCCAGCCAGCCTGCCAGCCAGGTGAATGGATCATTTCCAGATGACGAAATGGATTTCCACTCCTTTTCAGATTGAAAAACCGTCAATTCATCCAGACTGGCTATCAGCACAAATGGCACACTGGCGCATAACTTGCTGATTAACCCCCTGTCTGCATGTTGAGCGGGCGGGGGGAGGTAAGGAGGGGAGTAGAAGAACACCAGGTCGACGGGTGAAACTTCACCCAAACAAGCCAGCAGCTGCAAAGTATCTACCGGTTTCTCTTCATGTAAAGCGAGACCCAGACAGACATGGACGTTCTTGAGCCGGCAGCCAGCAAGGACTTCTTGCAGGCTTTCTCCCGGCTTCCAGTCCAGCAATACCAGCCAGGATTGATCCGGTACTGAAAAGCATACCTGATCTGCAGCCAGCTTCCGGGGAGGGTCAACCAGGATGAATTTCTTCTCCCCTGACTTAAGGGGTGCGCTGATTGCCAGGCTGGCCTGTAAGTTTTGCCTGGCAGGGAGCAAACGATCTCCCAGGTTGTCATCTCGCGCTTGCTGGTTGGCCAGGCTGCGGAATACTTCTTCTGCATAATGAACAAACCAGTAAGATGGAACCTTCGCAGCCTGCAGTTCCTGGTTCAGCGCATATCCGAGCCCAAACTGGAAATTCAAACCATCGCAATAGATATCCTCACCGGTATTCGGCAGGCGGGGGAAAGTCCCGTAATCGATCCAAATCGGTTCAAGGCTGTGGATGTACACAGCCGGGTGGGGCGGGGTGTGGGAACCTGGACTGGGTTTCATCGTTTTGAGAAGTAAAACCATTTTACTTGAAAAGCCATGATCAGGATGTTGTGGAATAATCATAATAACATTTACACTACCTTCACATATCCTTCATGCGGACTTCTTGAGAAAAGGGTACCATGTCTTGCGGGGAGCGGAAACGCGTATAATACGAGTATGCGTACCCGGAAATCCCGGTTACGGTTTTTTCTGTGCCATGAGCATGGTGCAGCACATCCTTGGAGGAACCAGTGAGCGCGGTAAGAATTCTTGTAATCGATGACGAGCAGAGCATCCTGAACCTCATCAGCGCTTACCTGAAGCCAGAAGGCTACGAGGTATTCACTGCCAGTGATGGCCCTTCTGGGCTGCAGGCTGCCAGGGCATACAAACCGGATATTGTGGTCCTGGATGTGATGTTGCCCGGTATGGACGGAATAACTCTCCTCAGCCAGCTGCGCAAAGAATCGGATGTCTATGTCATCATGCTCTCAGCCCGGACAGATGAGATGGATAAAGTGGTTGGCTTATCTGTTGGCGCAGACGATTACGTTAACAAGCCCTTCAGCCCGCGCGAACTGGTGGCAAGGATCAAGTCGGTTTTGCGCCGCAAGGGCGGGGACACCGGCAGCAGCGGAGAAGTTTTTGCCTTCAAGCATATCCGCCTGGATGCTGGCAGCCGCCGGGTTTGGGTGGATGACCAGGAAGTCGAATTGACCGCAGTCGAGTTTGACTTGCTCAAAGGGCTGGTCGAGAACCGGGGCAGGGTGCTGACGCGCGAAATGCTGCTTGAAAAGATCTGGGGGCATGCTTATTACGGGGATACGCGCGTGGTGGATGTCCATGTCGGGCATATCCGCCAAAAGCTGGGTCACGAGCAATGGATCGCTACAGTACGCGGGGTTGGCTACCGGTTTGATGACGAGGTGGTGACATGATCGGCTATATAAAGCGCCACCTGACAGCCAGGCTTTTCGTTTCTTACCTGCTGGTGATCCTGATTATTGCGGTAATCACCGGTGCAATCCTGGCTGTTGCCGCACCGAATGCTTACAACCGCCATCTGGGTGTTGAAAGGCAAACGACGGGCGAATTTGGTAAAGGGGGCGGCGAGGGGAACCAGCAGGCCGGGAATTTCAAGGCCGCAGTTTTTGAGGCCTTTTCCATAGCAGTTGCAGCCGGTGTTGCGGTTGCAGTCATCATCAGCCTGTTGATCAGCCGCTCGATTGCTGCACCCGTAAAAGCAATTGCACAGGCATCCCGGCGGATTGCTGACGGGCATTACTCAGAAAGGGTGCAAGCACCAGCAAGTGACCAGCAAAAGGATGTGGATGAAATTGGGAGATTGGGTGTTAATTTCAACCATATGGCCGAGTCGCTGGAGAAGACCGAGACTATGCGCCGGCAACTTCTGGCAGATGTCTCGCATGAGCTGCGCACACCGCTGACCACCATCCGGGGGACTGCAGAAGGGTTGATGGATGGCGTCGTCCAACCGGACCTGGAAACATACCAGGTTTTACTGGCTGAAGCGGAAAGGATGCAGCACCTGGTAGAGGATATCCAGGAACTCAGCCGGGTTGAAGCCGGGCAGTACCAACTGCAGATCACTAAATTCTTCATAAGAGAACTGCTTAACCGGCTGGAAAAGCGGTTTGATTTCCAGTTCAGGGAAGCAGGCATTAACCTGCACATTCCTGATCCGGGTGATATTGAGATGCGGGCAGACATCAACCGGGTTGACCAGGTATTGCAGAACCTGGTTGGCAATGCCCTGAAATACACCCATCCGGGCGGCAGGGTTGAGGTGAGCGTATCACAGGATGAGACCGGGACCCATTTTTCTGTGGTTGATACTGGCAGAGGATTGACCCATGAAGACCTCGAGCTTGTCTTTACACGCTTTTACCGGGTAGATGCTTCGCGTGCCCGGGAAACCGGCGGCAGCGGGATTGGCCTGACCATTGCGAAAGAATGGGTGGAAGCGCATGGCGGTGAGATCTGGGCTGAAAGTGAAGGATTGGGACAAGGCAGCACTTTCTGCTTCACTATCCCGCTGGAGTAATCGCCTTTTCATGCGCAAAGGTGCACTTATCACGGCAAAATAGAATATAATTCCCTGCGGTATCATCTATACAACATGTTAAGGAGTTAACCATGATCGTTACAACCGAAAAGCTTTTTAAGGCAGCTTATGGTAAATATGCCATCGGCGCTTACAACATTAACAACCTGGAGCAAACAATGGGATTGTTCCAGGGCAACCTCGACAGTAAAGCCCCTTTCATCATCCAGATCAGTAAAGGCGCCCGCTTATACAGCCATAAGAAAATGCTCGAAGCCATTATCAAACAGGCGGATGAAGTCTTCCCGGATGCCATATTCGCAGTGCACCTTGACCACGGTGATGAAGCAACCTGTTATGACTGCATCGAAAGCGGCTTTTACAGCTCCGTGATGATTGATGCCAGCCATGAAGATTTCGACACCAACATCGCCTTTACCCGGCGGGTGGTGGATGCAGCCCATGCGCGCGGTATCGTGGTTGAAGCTGAGCTTGGGCAGCTGGGCGGTGTGGAAGAACATGTCCAGGTGAGCGAAGCCGAAGCCAAGCTGACCGACCCGAAGAAAGCCCGGGAGTTCGTGCAGCGCAGCGGCTGTGATTCCCTGGCAGTGGCGATCGGAACCAGCCACGGCGCATTCAAGTTCAAAGGCTCACAATCCTTGCACTTTGATGTGCTTGAACAGATCCAGAAAGAGCTGCCCGGTTTTCCGCTGGTCATGCATGGCAGCAGCTCGGTACCCCAGGATGAGGTAGCCCGTATCAACGCTGCCGGCGGCAATATGGCTGGCGCACGTGGTGTGGATGCTGGACAGTTCAAGCGGGCTGCCGAGCTGGGTGTTACCAAGATCAATATCGATACCGACGGCCGCCTGGTGTGGACGCGCGTTCACCGCGAGTATTTCCGTGATCATCCCGAAGTATTTGACTTCCGCCCGATTGGCAAGGTGTTCATGCAGGAATATGCCAAGTTCATCGCACAAAAGAATGAGTACCTGGGCGCAGCAGGGCAACTGGATATCATCCGCAAAATGCTTTAGTCTGGACTGGAAAACAACAAAAACAGGTCTCCCAAAATGGGAGACTTGTTTTCTTTTAACGCCAATTCCGAGTGGGGGCTTGAAAAACTTCCTAAATTCCCTATAATGGTATTAACTGGTCAGACCTCTTACCAATTCAATGGAAACATACCCTCCTCTTCAAAAACGTGCCGAACTGGCAGAAAACCGCCTGTTAAATGCCATCCTGGATGGCAACTTTCCATTTGGCTCATACCTGCCGCCTGAACGCGAGCTTGCAAATCTGCTGGGTGTTACCCGCCCGACTTTACGTGAAGCCTTACAGCGCCTTGAAAGTGACGGCTGGATTGAGATCCACCAGGGTAAACCCACCCGGGTGCGCAATCCATGGCAGGAGGGCAACCTGGCTGTCCTGCGGCACCTGGCTGAGCATCCCAACCACAGATATCCGCAGTTTGTGGAACACCTGCTGACTGTGCGCTGCCTGCTGGCGCCGGCATTTACCCGGGATGCGGTTACTGCTGCTGCTGAAAAGGTTACCTGCCTGTTCGATGCGCATCCATCATTGGAAGCCACACCTGAAGTCTTTGCCGATTACGATTGGAAGGTTCATCAACAGCTTTCCATATTATCAGGAAACCCGGTTTTTACCATGATCTTGAATGGATTTTCCGACATGTACCAGGAACTGGCACGGTTATATTTTCGCTTACCTGAAGCAAAAAAACACTCATTGAAGTTTTACCAGGATTTACGCAATGCTGCTGCAGCAGGCGACAGCAAAATGGCAGAACAAATCTGCAACCGGGTGATGCAGGAGAGCATTGTATTTTGGAAGAAAGTATAGATAGAAACTGGGAGGTGGATTATGAAACGCTGGAACGGGTGGGGAGATGTGAACTACCAGTACCATTTGCCTGAAACTGCGAAGGATTTCCTGC
This sequence comes from Leptolinea sp. UBA4782, assembly GCA_002403095.1. GTDB lineage: Bacteria > Chloroflexota > Anaerolineae > Anaerolineales > Anaerolineaceae > UBA4782. Next base: position 58,143 of record DHHC01000011.1, on the reverse strand, counting down.
AAAGCAAGGTGAGTGAGGGTGGGGCATACGCGGATGCTGCCCTAGATAATGTGCTCGCATCTGTTCCTGAAAGCCGCATCCCCACCCATCCGCTGGTCACCACAGACCCGGAAGAGCGTATCCGGCATGCACGCGGGCAAAGCCTGCCGGATTGGGTTGCCATGCGCAGCGGCAAGTATCACGCTTTTCCTGATGGGGTCGCCTATCCAACCAGCCGCCAAGAGGTGGCTGACCTGCTGCAGTACGCATCAGACAACCGGATCAAGGTTATCCCTTACGGCGGTGGGAGCAGCGTGCTGGGGCATGTTAATCCCCGTCCCCAGGATGGGCCGACCCTCTCGATTGACATGGCCAGGATGAACCGGTTCCTGGACTTCGATTCAGAAAGCCGGCTGGCAACTTTTGAAGCCGGTATTCTAGGCCCTGAACTGGAAAGCCTGCTTAACAAACGCGGTTATACACTGGGGCACTTCCCGCAGTCATTTGAGTATTCTTCGCTGGGAGGCTGGCTGGCAACCCGGTCATGCGGTCAACAGTGCTTTTACTATGGCAGGATCGAAGAATTGTTAGCCGGTGGACATATCGAAACCCTGCAAGGACCCATGGATCTCCCGCCGCTGCCTGCCAGCGCTGCCGGACCGGACGTCCGACAGCTTATCCTGGGTTCTGAAGGCAGACTGGGGGTGATCACGGATGCTGTCTTGAGGGTGCGACCCCTGCCTGAATATGAAAAATTTGCCGCTGTGTTCTTCCCCGATTATGAACATGGCACTCGGGCCGTGCGGGCATTGATCAATGCCGGCGTAGAGACTTCAATGCTGCGTATCAGTGATGCACAGGAGACCGAGGTCACCCTGGAGCTGGCAGGAAAACAGGATTTGGTGAAGATAGCCAAACGCCTGCTCTCTTTGTTTGGGATGGGTAAAGAACGCTGCCTTGTTATCTACGGTATCACAGGGGACAAACGCACCGCACGCTGGATCCGGAGAAAGGCATTTCAGATTTTCCGGTCACACGGCGGTTTCCCGGTAGATTTTGTCATCGGGGAAACATGGAAAAAAACGCGCTTTACTTATGCTTATCTGCGCAACACACTGTGGGATATGGGGTACGCCCTGGATACGCTGGAGACGGCCATGCCCTGGGAAAAGGTTATTCCTGCCCAGGCAGCCATGAAAAAAGCCATCCTTGATGCTGGCGAAGCTGCCGGCATCCATCCGCTGGTGTTTAGCCATCTCTCACACCATTACCGTGATGGTTCAGCAATTTATGTCACTTACCTCTGGCCGCGCAGCCCCGAACCGGACCAGATCTTGGATGCATGGAATATGATGAAAACAGCAGCTAGCAAGACCATTGTGGAATTTGGCGGTACGATCAGCCACCAGCACGGGGTCGGGACTGACCATCTCCCATATCTGGTATATGAAAAGAGTGCAATTGGAATGGATTGGCTGGGAGCTGTCATTGAGCATGCTGACCCAGACCATATCTTAAACCCTGGAAAATTGTTGGAACACAAGGAGGTTTGATGCAGCCTCTGCCGCGTGAACAGGTATGGGAAAGCATTCAACATCCCTGGGATTTGATTGTCGTGGGAGGCGGCATCACTGGCGCAGGTGTTTTCCGGGCTGCCGCTGCTGCCGGTCTGCAGGTGCTGCTGCTAGAAGCAAATGATTATGCTTTTGGAACCTCCAGCCGGTCTTCAAAGTTGGTGCATGGCGGTTTACGCTACCTGAACCAGAAGCAATATGAAGTCACATTTGAGTCCGTGCGCGAGCGCCAGAAAATGCTCAAGAATGTGCCGGAACTGGTAAAGCCGTTATGCTTCCTGATCAGTAATTATGCTGGCGGTGAGATTTCAACCCGCAAGTACCTGATCGGGCTGATCCTGTATGACCTGATGGGCTCCAAGTGGGACCATGGCAGGTTAAGTAGGCAAAAGGTCCTTGATTTGTGCCCGCAAATCAGGTCAGAAGGGTTGGTGAGCGGCCTTTTCTACTACGATGCCGTGGTGGATGATGCCAGGTTGGTGCTGCGTTTGATTGAAGAGGGAAAACAACTGGGCGGGACAGCGCTCAATTATGCCAGGGTGACAGGTCTGCTGAGGAACTGGCGGCATGAAGTAAGCGGGGTGGCGGTGCAGCGTGCGGATGGCAGCAGCCAAGAAGAAATTGAAATAGCAGCATGCGTGGTGGTCAATGCCACTGGACCCTGGACCGATACACTGAGGGGAATGCTGGCTCGCAATCCGGTCATCCGAAAACAGCGTGGCAGCCACCTGGTGATTGACCGTGCTAAGCTGACCCTTGACCGGGCAATCACCTTCAACCATCCAGTTGACCAGCGTACCATGTTCTTTATCCCCTGGCTTGGGACAACAATTGTAGGAACGACTGATCTGGACCATCCGCAGGAGTACGAAGAGCGGTATCATGAGCCGTTCATAGACCGGCAGGAATTTGACTACATGATGCAGGCAGTGCATGCGGTTTTCCCGGTGGCAGGTGTTGAGACTGCGGACATTATTTCAACTTATGCAGGATTGCGCCCGATCATACGGGCTGATTCCAGCTCCCCATCCGCACAATCACGCAAGCACCAGGTGTTTGAAGAAAACGGGCTTTTAACCATCACAGGAGGGAAGTTGACCACCTTCCGTCTGATGGCAAAGGCGGTCCTTGAGCGGGCCAAGCCGATGCTGGATGGAAAAGGTAGTTATCACTGGCGAAAACCGCTTTTTGATCGGGTGTACACGCAACCGATGCCGGGCATGCAGGCACCCCAAGACTTGACCAACCGTTACGGCAAGCCCTTCCAGGATTGGCTGGGAACGCTGGAGATTCGTGATTTCACCCCGTTCTGCGGTACAGCTATCACTCCGCTGGAGATTTACTACACTGCTGAGCATGAAAGCGTGGTGCACCTTGATGATCTGCTGCTCAGGCGGGTGCGTCTGGGGCTGGTGCACCGTGAAGGCGGCGCTGCGTGTTTACCTCACCTAAAAGAACGGCTTCAATATATAATGAACTGGTCTGAACTGGATTGGAACCGGGAAGTGGACAGGTACCTGCGCATCATTCGGGAATCGTACAGCATTCCTGGGTGAGAGTTGCCCGAGAAGGAAAAACACCAGACCGAACCGGGAGAGGTGAAAATGACAGCGGAATTACTGCTTGCAATTGATAATGGAACCCAAAGTGTACGTGCCATGGTATTTGACCTGCAGGGAAATATGGTTGCAAAGAGCCAGGTTAAGCTCCCAGACTACCTGACCCCAGCTTCGGGTTTGATCGAACAGGAACCCCAGGTCTTCTGGGAGACAGTCTGCCAGGCATGCCAGGGTTTGTGGCAGATGCCAGGTGTGGATAAGGGAGCCATAGTTGGTGTGGCAGTTACCACCCAGCGTAACACCATGATCAACCTGGATAAGCAAGGCGAGCCGCTGCGTCCGGCTATCACCTGGATGGACCAACGCAAGACAACGGGGCTGAAACCGGTTGGAGGGTTTTGGGGGCTGGCATTTGCCCTGGCCGGTATGACCGATACCGTGAGTTACCTGCAATCAGATGCGGATGTTAACTGGTTGCAAAAATTCCAGCCTGAGATTTGGGAAAAGACCCATAAGTATGTATTGCTTTCCGGCTACCTGACCTACAAAATGACTGGCCGGATCGCTGATTCAGTCGGCTGCCAGGTGGCATATATTCCTTTCGATTACAAAACCAAAAAGTGGGCGGGGAAATTTGATTGGAAGTGGCAGGCAGTGCCGGTGGATAAAGCTCTGCTGCCAGACCTGGTTTCACCTGCCGATCAGCTGGGCGAGGTTACGCCTGAAGCATCCGCATCGACAGGTATCCCATCCGGACTGCCGGTAATTGCAGCCGCTGCGGATAAAGCCTGCGAGGTGATTGGGGCTGGCTGTCTGGATCCGCATATCGCCTGTTTGAGCTACGGCACCACCGCCACCATAAACACCACCCACCGCAAGTATATTGAAATTATCCCTTTGATCCCACCTTATCCTTCTGCGGTACCGGATGCATACAGTATGGAGATCCAGATATTCCGCGGTTACTGGATGGTAAGCTGGTTCAAACGTGAGTTTGGCTTGAATGAGCAGCGCCTGGCAGAACAAATGGGTATTGAGACTGAAGAGATTTTTGACTCATTGATAGATTCGGTTCCGGCTGGATCGATGGGATTGATGCTGCAGCCATACTGGTCGCCGGGTTTGAAAGACCCGGGGCCTGAAGCCAAAGGTGCGATCATCGGGTTTGGGGATATCCACACCCGTGCTCATCTTTATCGGTCAATCATCGAGGGGCTGGCTTATGGGCTGCTTGAAGGGGCCGAAAAGACATCCAAACGCAGCGGAGTACCAATCACCCAGGTCCGGGTGGTAGGAGGAGGTAGCCAGAGTAAGGCAGCATTACAAATCACAGCAGATATTTTTGGCCTGCCTGTTTCCAAACCGCATGTGTATGAAGCTTCAGGCCTTGGCGCTGCCATTGACCTGGCAGTGGGACTTAAACTCCACCCTGATTTTGATTCGGCCGTAAAGTACATGACAAGGATCGGCGAGACTTACCAGCCCAATACACAAAACCACCAGCTGTATAATGAGCTGTATAACCGTGTGTATAAGAAAATGTACAAGAACCTTCAGCCGCTTTATAAAGAGATCAGCGAAATAACCGGTTACCCGCCCAGGTGATCTGAATATTCAGCCAGCATTGCCGCGATCAGCCCGTCTTCCTGCGGAAAAATGGTCGCATCTGCAGCCTGCTGGATCCTGGTCGCAGCATTCACTGGCGCATAAGAACGGGTGGCCACCGGGAAAAGAGGCAGGTCATTCTCCCCATCACCTGCAGCCAGGATTTCAACCCCGTCCGGCACCTGCAAAGCTTTTAATAAATCTAAGAGAGCTGCCCCTTTATTGGCACCAAGAGGGGTAATTTCATATATCGTTGGCAGGCTAAAAGCGCTTTCCACCGACAGGGGAGAAACCAGCCGGTCCAGTTCCTTTAATGGGGCAGTTTCTTTCGATATTGCCATGATCTTAGTAAGCGGGACTTTTCTGCGGCTTGCGATAAAGTCACCATCCAAAAAGTTATATTTCCTGGATGTCTGCCGGGTATGCGAATTAGGATGCAGGACGTAATGGTGGGTTGTTGTAACCATGAAAAAGGGCAATTCGGTGAATTGCGAGACAATTTCGACCAGCTGTGTCTGTACCTCGGGTTCAAATACCTTGCTATTTAACATCTTCTCGCCAGGAAGGTAAGTGATGGCGCCATTTTGCAGCACAAGCGGATAAGGTAAACTGGCACCTCTGAACAGGCCATGACCGTAAAAGATATCCTGCACTGACGCCAATGACCTGCCGGAGGCTGGAATGAACAGGGTGCCTTCAGGCTGGTCTTTCAGTATTTCAATATCACCCGGGCGGATACGCTCCTCGTGGTCAAGCAAGGTGCCGTCCAGGTCAAAACAGATTACGCGATGGATATTCTTCATAGTTCACCGATTATACCCGTACAAAGAAATTCCGGGCTGCAGAAATGCAGCCCGGATAAAAAGGATACCTTACCCCTGGCAGGGAGGGCTGCCAGGGGGATGATCCACTTATAAAGAGGAACCAGTTTCCATTTTCCTCCTTCTCCTACTTTCCTGGAGAAGGATTGCACCCATTTCGTTATCCAAGGCTATGGGTGCATAATTCCCGCACTAATGCACGTTTATCTGGCGCCGTTCGCCGCGGTTGCGCATGAATGCCGGCACATCCAGATCTTCTGTGTTCAGCCTGTGAGGAGTAAACTCCAGCTCATTCACTGATGCCTGCAGGGCAGGTTTGTCAGTTTTCTCTATCGGCTGCGGTCTGTGGATGGACGGCAGGTCAAACTCCGCTGTTTTGCGGGCCTGGAAAGGAGTGACACGTGAATTTGTGCGGTCGAAACCGGTTGCAATGACAGTGATGCGGATCTCGTCACCCATCGTCTCATCAATCACTGCACCAAAGATCAGGTTGACATCCGGGTGCGCAGTCTCGCGGATGATGGCTGCTGCCTGGTTGACATCAAACAGGGTCATGGTAGGACCGCCTGTGATGTTGAGCAGGATGCCGCGGGCGCCGTCGATCGTGATATCGAGCAGCTTGCTTGAGATCGCATTTTCTGCAGCGATGCGGGCGCGGTCTTCACCAGTTGCCTTGCCAACCGCCATGAGGGCTGCTCCGCCTTCACCCATGATGGTGCGTACATCAGCGAAGTCGAGGTTGATCAGACCGCTGGTCGAGATCAGTTCGGCAATACCCTGCACGCCCTGGCGCAACACGTCATCGGCGGTTTTAAAGGCATCCTGCAGGTTGGCGCGTTTGTCCACGATCTGCAGCAGGCGGTCGTTGGGGATGACAATCAGGGTATCGGCTTTTTCTTTCAATTTATCAATGCCGGTTTCCGCAGCCTGCATCCTTTTGGCGCCTTCAAAGGTAAAAGGTTTGGTGACTACACCGATTGTCAAGGCACCGACTTCCTTGGCGATCTGGGCAACAATAGGTGCGCCGCCGGTACCTGTTCCGCCACCGAGACCAGCGGTGACGAACACCATATCTGCGCCGCGCAGAACTTCATACAGGTCATCGGCTGATTCTTCAGCGGCTTTGCGGCCAACTTCGGGATCTCCACCTGCGCCTTTGCCATGGGTTGTCTTGTCGCCGATGCGAAGTCGAGTGTCGGCTTTGTAATGCTGTAAAACCTGTCCATCCGTGTTGATTTCGATGAACTCAGCACCTTTCATGCCGTCCATGATCATGCGTTCGACTGCATTGCAGCCGCCGCCGCCCACGCCTACTACTTTGATGCGGGCAAACTGTTCTAATTGAGATTGATTATGGTTATCCATGGTTCCTCCTCTTTTCTTCTAAAACAATTTTTTCGTTGCAATATAATGACCATTCAGGTCGGATATCCTTTTTTAAGGCAGCAAAGATCGCAAGAATCTGGAAAATTTCTCCCAACCTGTTCCTCCTTCTGCTCTTATCCTCGAACCGCCGCGGCGTGGAGCGGGCGATTCGCTGTCATTCATGATGAGCGCCCAGTAAAGCAGACCCACGCTGGTGGAATAAGCGGGTGAATGTAATTGGTCCACCAGGCCAAACAGGTTTTCCGGTTTAGCGATCTGTACCGGCAAGCGCAGGATCTGGGTTCCCAGGCTGCGGATACCTGGAAGGTTGCAGACGCCGCCGGTAAGCACTACTCCAGCTGGCAATAAGCCGTCATACCCTGAACGTTTAATCTCAGCCAGAACCAGGTCAAAGATCTCTGCGACCCTGGCTTCGATTATCATTGCCAGGTCTTTACGGCTGACCTGAACTGGCTTTTCTTCACCAAATGAGCGTACGCTGAATGTCTCTGATGCATCTACATCATTTTCAATTGCGTATCCGTACTGTTTCTTGATATCCTCTGCAACGGTAATAGGCAGGTGGATGCCCTGTGCAATATCGGATGTGATCAGGTTACCGCCAACCGGAATGACGGCGGTATGCCAGATGTCGCCTTCAATGTAGATGGCCATGTCGGTGGTTCCGCCGCCAATATCTACCACTACCGCTCCCATTTGGCGTTCTGTGTCATTCAGTACCACTTCAGCGCTGGCGAGAGGGTTGAGAACGAATTGGACTACGCTGACACCGGCCGCTTCAACGCACTGGCGGAGATTTTCTACGGTAGCTGATGCTGCAGTGATGATATGGGCTTCCACTTCGAGGCGGTATCCATGCATGCCGATTGGGGTGCGGATGCCGCCTTCGCCATCGATAGTAAAGCCGCGCTGAATGACATGGATGATCTCTCTGGCATGCGGGATGGCTACGGCCTGGGCAGCATCCAGTGCCCGGTCGATGTCGTCCTGGGTGATTGCCCTGCCGGCAATACCAACTACTCCACGCGAATTTACTGAGGCAACATTGGCGCCTGCCAGACTGACCAGTGCAGATGTTATCTCCAGGCCTGACGAGCGTTCAGCTTTTTCCACTGATCGGGCGATAGCCTGGGAAGCTGCCTGGAGGTCGACGACTGCACCTCTGCGCATCCCCTGGGCAGGTTCAATGCCAACCCCCAGGATACGCAAGTTGCGTTCACCTTCCACACGGGCAACCAGCGTGCAGATTTTTGTTGTTCCAATATCAATTCCCACTACAATAGGTTCATCCATAATCATTGCTCCAGACGGTAATAAGGTGCATCCAGGAACTCCACATTGAACACAACCGGCTGTACACCTTGAGCCAGCACCTTATCTACCAGGGTGCGGTAAACTTTCACTTTTGCATCGATATTGTTCAAGCTCGAACCAATAAACACTTTCCAGCCGCGTGGATCACTCCAGCCAAGGCCTTGGTCTGCGCTGTAAACGATCACTGCACCGGTGCCAAGCTGTTCACTCAGTTTTTGGGCAGCTTGCATAATGTCTGTTTTTACACGCTGGGGCGGGATGAGGGCTTCTTCATCTTTTACATCGCCGGCTTCATTTGAGATCTGCTGTAATGGAGGCGCATCCTCTGACAAAATGGTTAGTGCAATGGCCGCTTCGCCACGCGGGGCAAAGACATATCCTTCAGCATCAATCCAGGATGCAGCATCGCCCTGCTCCCAGGCGATGACAGGCTGCCGTTCAATGGCTGTAATGATTACATTCGATGGGAAGTTAGCCCTTACATGGATATTTGTCAGCTCAGGAAAAGTGTTCTGCAGCTGGACTGCGATTTCATCGGGATTGATGGCATAAATAGGTTCTCCGCTCAGCATCATGACGTTTTCAATATCTGCTGCGGTCACCCGTTCAAAGCCGAATAAGACCGGCTGTTGGACACGGAAGTCATTCAGGTTAGTGATCAGGATCAGCAGGCAAGCAGAAAGTACCGTGAGGACGGCAGAAAGCAGGCGCCAACCGGGATTGAACACTGGAATCGCGGGGGTGAGCATTTCAACTCCGGATGTACCTACACTAAAGGCGTATTGCCTGCGAGGACGGCTGTAAGCGCGCTTGGCTACGGGGGTGCCCCGGCTTCCGCGAACGGTAACTGCAGGCCTAGGTGCAGGGGTGTTTTTCACCTGCAAACCAGCGCTGTTGATGCGCTGCTGGGTTTTTTGGCTTCGCTCCGCCCGCAGTTTGTCAGCGCGTGTGGATGGGGTTGAGGTGCTGCTTGTTCTCATGCTTTGCTCCCGTAAGTGCGAACTGTTAATGCATTTTCTGCTTTGCGTTCTAAAGCCAGGGTCACTAACCTGTCGACCAATTCGGGATAAGAAATCCCGTCATAATTCCATAATTTCGGGTACATGCTGATGCTGGTGAAACCCGGAATCGTGTTCACTTCATTGACATACAGGGTGCTGGAATCCCTGTCCAGGAGGAAATCCACCCTTGCCATACCCGCGCAATCAATTGCCTGGTAAACACGAATTGCGGTCTCTTTTGCCTGCTGGATGGTCTCATCATCCAGCGGAGCGGGGATGCGCAACTCCGTGCTGTCATCGATATACTTGGCTTCGTATGAGTAAAACTCCATCTTGGGGCAAATCTCGCCCGGGCTGGAGGCTGCGGGGTGATTGTTACCAAGTACGCTCAATTCAATCTCGCGCCCATTAACGCCGCGCTCAACCAGAATGCGGCGATCGAACCGGGCAGCTTCTTTTAATCCTTCAAATAGGCTGGAGCGGTTATTGCACTTGCTGATCCCAACTGACGAACCCATGTTCGCTGGCTTGACGAATAACGGATAGGCTGCCAGTTTCTCACATGCTTCCAGAACCATGTCAGGTGCACTTTCGATCTCATCGCGGCTGAAAGCCAGGTATTCCACGACTGGAATGCCATGTGTGCGCATCAGATCCTTGAAAAGGATCTTGTCCATGCCCACGGAGGATGCAAGCACACCTGCACCGACATAAGCAACTTCTGCCAGTTCAAACAAACCCTGCAGGGTGCCATCTTCGCCGAAAGTGCCGTGCAATACCGGGAAAATCACATCCAGCTTAACCAGCGGCTCCAACAATGTGCCATGTGGGCTTTCCCTGCGGGCGTATAACATGGCATTGCCGGGTTCAGGCAGTAGAACAACGGGGGTCAGTCCTTGTAAATCCTCTTTAAGCAGCGCTTCACGCAAATTCTCACCGCTAAACCATTTCCCCTCACGGGAAATACCAATCGGTGTAATGGAATATTTTTCTGCATTGGCTTTGCCAGCTGGCAGGTCTTCAAAGGGAAAACTGGGGTCTGCAACCGGGTTTAAGGCAGCCATGACAGACCTGGCTGACATGAGTGAGACATCATGCTCGCCAGACCTTCCCCCGAAGATTACGCCAATGTTGATCTTAGATTTCATCCCATTCACCTAATAATTCGATTTCCAGCTCGAGTTTGATGCCAGATTGTTCTTTCACCTTCTGTTGTGCCAGCCGGATCAACCGGTAAACATCACTGGCGGTTGCGTTTTCATGATTAACCATGAAATTGGCATGCATGCTACTGATCTCTGCGCCGCCGATGCGCTGCCCTTTAAGCCCTGCAGCTTCAATCAGCCGGCCGGCGAAATCACCAGCCGGGTTCTTGAACATCGAACCCATGCTGGCTCCAGGCGGCTGGGTGGCGCGGCGGCGCGTGTTGAATGTATCCATGCGTGCCATAACTTCTTCTTTTGTGCTTTGGGTGAGCCTGAACAGGGCTGTTAGAATTACTGCCTGGCTCCGGGTGCGCTTAAGCACACTCGAGCGGTAGGCATACTCAAACTGCCCGCAGGTCCACTTTTCCTTACCTGAGATTGGATGCAAGATTTCTGCCATCTCGAGGTTAGCCTGGATGTCACTGCCATGGGCTCCTGCGTTCCCGTAAACAGCCCCGCCCACGGTGCCTGGAACTGTTGCTGCCCATTCCAATCCGCTCAACCCTTGGATACCTGCCTGGCGGGCTAAACCGCCCAGGTTGCTGCCAGAAGCAGCCAGCACGGTTACAGGCTCTGCATTCAGGTTGAAGCGGATAGATTTAGCCCGGTTGATGACAATTACGCCTTCAAATCCGCGGTCGCTGATGAGAACATTGGATGCATTACCGAGCACTTTGCAGGGGATGTCCAGCTGCCAGCAAGCGCTGACCGCCTCTTCAAGGCTGGCAACCGAATCTGCGATGACCAGGCCGGCTGCAGGTCCGCCTATCTGGGCAGTGGTAAAACCTGCCAGGGGCATTTTCTCCTGGAGTTTTTCTCCGAGAACTGCTTTTAGCCGGGAAACCGCCTGCATAAGATCCGTCACTGACCCTTCCCCTCCGGTTCATAACGCTTGAGGAAATCGATCAACTTGGTGACTTGTTCCCTCTCCTCAACCGACAACCTTTCTACAGGGAAGAACTGGAAATAATCCAGCGGTTCTTGTTCAAGCATGTCGGTATCGTTTGAGTCCATGTAATAATCATTGAATGCCCTATTCATGGTTCACCTCCAATTTCTGTAATCCTGAAATGACATTCCGGCTGATCTGGTCTGCATCTCCAGCAGACAAAACCAGCAGTACATCGCCCGGTCGTAATTTTTGCAGCAAGAGATCGTGCGCCTTTACGAGGGAAGGCAGAAACTGCACCTCAGGATGGTTGATCTTTTCTGCAAGCTGTTCGCCGGTGATCTGCGGGTTGGATTCCCTGGCTGCATAGATTTCCGTCACGTAGACCTCACTGGCAGCCTGGAAAGCGGAACTGAAAGCATCCAGCAGCGCGATTGTGCGGGAGTAAGTATGCGGCTGCCAGACAACGACGATTCTCCTGTTCCCATAGCGGCTGCGGGCAGCTGCGAGGGTGGCCTGGATCTCGGTAGGGTGGTGGGCATAATCATCAATAACTGTCACCCCTCCAACTGTTCCCAGTACATCAAAACGGCGCCCAACACCGCTGAATTGCGCCAGAACTGCAGAGGCTTGCTCCAGGTCCAGCCCAGCCTGGTGGCAGACTGCCAAAGCCGCCAGTGCATTCCGGACATTATGCTCTCCGGGCACTTGCAGGCTGACAGGTACAGCAACTTCGGCGCTGTTTCCCCAGGGTTTAAACACTAACTTAAATGAAAAACCTCCTGCATCATTCACTTCAAGGCTGCGTGCGTGGTAATCTGCTGATGGCTCCAGGCCAAAGGTCCATACTTTCCTGGTGGCCTGTGCAGCACCTGCCAATCTGAACGCCCCGGCATTATCGCGGCAGATGAACAGGTGGCCGCCAGGCTTGATGCAGTGAACAAAATCAATAAAGGCCTGCTGGTAGTCCTGCAGTGTTGGAAAACAGTCGGGATGGTCATGTTCCAGGGTATTGATGACTGCAAAATCCGGCTCAAGACCAAGGAACATGCGGTCATACTCATCTGCTTCTATAATGAAGATGTTGCCCTTGCCTGCATGCGCATTGCTTGCGAGGTTTTTCGAAACACCTCCAATAATGTAGCTGGGATCTTTACCGAGGGCGGTAAATACCCAGGAAATCATTGCGGTGGTCGTCGTCTTGCCATGCGTACCCGCAACCGCAATGCTCAACTTTCCCTGCATTAACCTGCCCAGGAATGCAGCGCGTTTGAGAACGGGGATGCCGGCTGCAACAGCAGCGATTACCTCGGGGTTGTCATCTGGTACTGCGGAAGACCGTACAACTACATCAGCACCTCGCACATTCCGGGCATCGTGACCTACCACAACCTTGATCCCAGCGCTTGCAAGGTCGCGTCCCAGGGGAGTGTCAGACCGGTCAGAACCGCTCACCGTATAGCCGCTTTCCAGGAGCACGCGTGCGATGGCAGAAAGCCCGGTTCCTCCAATGCCGATGAAGTGTATGTGTTCCATCAGATAAACACCACCAAAACAAATGCAAAACAAATAGCAACTGCAAAGTAAATAACCGGTATCGATAAGAATTCTGGAGGCAGAAATGCGAGCAATTTCAAGGCTGCATCACCTGCCGCAGTTCCAGCTACCGGGGCAGTGATAACATCAAAGGGATAACCGGCTGCATCCAGGAAATACCATAATGTTCCGAAGATCATGAAGCCATTGATGGCACCCAGGAAGAAACCAAGCAGTGAATCCTGGAACTTTTCTCGCATGAACTTGGGACTTTCAGCCAGCCTGGGCAGGTTGGGTGTTTCATATCCGAAGAAAACCAGGACCACGATAACGCCAAACCTTAACCAGAACACTGTATCGCCAGACTGTGTCATCAGATCATCCCTGACATACGGTACATATTTTTCCAGTACACCCAGAAGGAAAAGACCGAGGATGACCGAGAAAAGGACCAGCAGTTCTTTTGCCCAGCCGCGTGTAATACCGATCACCGCAAATAAAATGATGAAAACCCAGAAGAGAACTTGTAAACTGATCATGCGGCTCCTCCGGAAGAAGCACGGTTTCCTGCAGCCAGGGAAGTTAGCACTGCAGCAATATCAGCTGCTGCTTGAGGCCTGGATAGCAACTTCATGGCTTTGCCCAGTTCTGAAAGCCTTCCTTCATCCCTGATTAGTCCTTGGATGGTGGAAAGCAGCCTGGAAGCAAGCTGTTCGTTTTCCAGCAGGACGGCAGCCTGATGGCGGACAAGGTAATCCGCATTTACTTTCTGGTAGCGCCAGGCAAACGGGTACGGAACCAGAATGGCCGGCAGGCCAAACAAAGGGAACTCGCCAAGCACAGATGCCCCAGCACGGGAGACTACCAGGTCGGCTGCAGCCAGGGCAGCGCCCATCTCCTCATGCAAATAGGGATAAGGGTGGTAACTTGCAGCCAGTTCTGCCGGGATGCGGGCAGCCTCAGCAGCGGCTTCTTCCCAATCCAGTGTGCCGGTGATGTGCACTACCTGCATTTCGTGGAGCAGATCAGGCAGTACAGCCATAACTGCCCGGTTGATGGAACGGGCGCCTTTACTTCCTCCAAAAACAAGCAGCACTTTCCTGTCTTGATCCAGGCTGAGTGCCTGCCTGCCAGATTCCTTTGTAAAGTCACCTAGTTGATTGCGAACTGGATATCCGGTTACAATCATCTTCTTTGACTGAGTAAAGTATGTACGGCTTTCTTCAGCGGTAAGTGCAATGACATCCGAGAACCGGGCGAGGACTCTTAGTGCAAGACCAGGTTCAATATCCGGGACATACAATAAAGTTTGCTTTTTCAGGGCAGCTAATGCCATGGGTACCGCGACATAACCGCCGGTAAAGAGGAGTACATCCGGATTGAACCTGCGCAGGATACGACGGGAAGCCATCCAACCGCGGAAAAGCTTGAATAGGTTGGCTGGCAGTTGTTTCAGGCCGACACCATGCACTCCAGCAGCAGGGATGGTTTCATAAGGGATACCGGAGCGCGTTACCAGGCCGGATTCCATTCCGCCTTCTCCGCCAACCCAAAGAACTGGTTGAGCTGCGTTACCGAGTGCCTGCAGAACTGTTAGGGCGGGATACACTCCGCCTCCTGTCCCGCCGGCGCAGATCAACAACCGCATGTGCGCCAAACTCCTCTGCCTGTTTTTTGCCGGGCATGCTGTGCACACCCACATTCATCAAAATCCCTATCCCTGTCAATGTGGTCACCATGCTGGAACCGCCATAGCTGATGAAGGGAAGGGCATTGCCTGCAAATGGGAATACATTTACCATGACGCCGATGTTGATCAGCGCTTCAAACAAAATCCACACGGTGATGCCGCCTGCGATCAGCCTGCCGAGAAAGTCCGGAGCATTCTTGGCAACCTTGATCCCGCGCCAGGCCAGTACCATGAAAAGACCGATCACAAAAACTCCACCCAACAAGCCAGCTTCTTCAGTGATGACTGCGAATATGCTGTCTGTCCATGGGACAGGCAGCCCAAGGTATTTCGTACTTCCTTTGCCAATGCCTACGCCGAAAATCCCACCGCGCACGACAGCCTCGAGGGAGCGGCGGACGTGATCTGATGCATCCTGGAGTGACATCAACCCATTCAGGTAGTCGCTTATGCGTTCCTGTCCTGTCGAACTGATCAGCACAACAATGGTTCCAATCATGATGACCATCGCCAGCGCGAAGAAGACA
Organism: Leptolinea sp. UBA4782; assembly: GCA_002403095.1. GTDB lineage: Bacteria > Chloroflexota > Anaerolineae > Anaerolineales > Anaerolineaceae > UBA4782. The sequence continues at coordinate 43,057 of DHHC01000011.1, read as the reverse complement.
TGACGGAAATTTGAACCCGAGAGGTAAAACAAAGCACCGCCCAGGAACACGACCGTCAAGGTTGCACTGATATCCGGCTGCATGAAAATCAGGGCAGCTGTTCCACCTACGATAGCCAGCAGGGGAATGATGCCAAGCGTGAATGTATTCAACTGTTCATGATGACTGTTCATCCATACTGCCAGGTATAGGATGATCACCAGTTTCGCCAGCTCTGAAGGCTGAACTGAATTATTGAAAAGGGCTCGTGTGGGTACACCAACCGCCTGGGTTCCTACAATGAACACTGTAATCAACAACCCCAGCGTGATGATCATTGGATAGAGGATCCATTTGATATATATGTGGTAATCTACCTTGAACGCGATAAGGGCTGCAATCAAACCGATAACAATAAAGACCAACTGCCGTTCAAGGATATATGATGCGGCTGCATTTTCACGGAGGACATAATTCCAGCTGGATGAGTAGACAAAGAGGATTCCAGTAAGCAGCAAGGCAAAGACACAGCCCAGAAGCGGCAAGTCGATCTTCACCTTCTGCGGTGTCAGGTTGGTTTTCCGCACAAATGCCGGATTTACGTAAGTCTGTTGACCCATTGCCGAAACTTTTCGCCTCTTTCTTCGAAGTCTTTAAAAGCGTCAAAACTTGTGCAGCCCGGTGAGAGAAGGACAATATCTCCCGGTCTGGCTGCAGCTTGGGCAGCATTTATTGCCTCCTGCAAGGTGCTGCTGATTGATACCGAATACGTAGCTGATGAGCCATTGGCAGCTTGTAATTTACTCTTGATCATCTGGGCTGCTTCACCGAATAGCGCAATGTGGCGGATGCCCTGGTTTGTCATCGAGACCAGCTCATCCCATGGCAGGTTCTTATCCCTGCCGCCCAGGAGTAAAACAACCGGTTCCTGGAAGGAGCGTAAAGCAGCCATTGTCCTTTCGGGTGCGGTAGCGATCGAGTCGTTGTACCAGGCGACCCCATGTAATATGCGGACAAGCTCCAACCGGTGGGGTACACCGCTGAAACCGGCTACGCCATTCACCATTGCTTCAGCGGTTATTCCGGCAGCGTGGGCAATTGCACATGCAGCCAGAACATTAGAAACATTGTGGTCGCCTTTCAGCATGATCATCTCACGTGGCATCAGTTGTTCTTCGTTTATGCCCGTTGACAGCCATACCCAACCTTGGTCAAAAGAAGTACCGCGATATTCTCCTTCCGGCCGATTAAAACCGAAGGTAACCAGTGAACCCACAACTGACCCTGCCAGGCTCCAAGCGCCCGGGTCATCACGGTTCAACACTGCAACGTTATTTGCTGATTGATGAAGCAGGATTTGAGATTTTGCCTCGATGTAAGCCTGCATGGTTCCGTGCCGGTCGAGGTGGTTGGGTGTAATGTTAAGAACGGCAGCAATATCCGGGCTGATGGTCATCTGGTCCAGCTGGAAACTGGAAAGTTCCATCACCACTAGGTCTTCAGGCTGCATCTGGTCCACAAAAGTGATCAACGGCAGGCCGATATTTCCGCCAACCCAAACTTTTACCGGGTGTCCAACCTCTGCCATGCGGCCCACGAGGGTGGTGGTTGTTGTTTTACCCGCAGATCCGGTAATGCCAATGGTGCGGCAAGGAACAGCTTCCATGAATACCTGTGAATCGTTCGAAAGCGGGATACCCTTATGAACAGCTTGCTGTACGATTGGGAGGGATAACGGGATACCTCCGGAGAGGCAAAGCAGGTCAATGCCGTTTAGCAGTTCCACGGGATGGGATCCGAAAACCATTTCCACCCCCAGGTCCTGCAATGATTGAAGGTCAACCGAAAACAGGTCAGGAGATTTGTAATCATTCAGAACAATATTGGCTCCATGGGAAGACAGGTAACGCGCCAGGGCCAACCCTTGGCGGGCAGCTCCAAGCACCAGTATTTTCTTCCCATTCCAGTTCTGTCTGTTCATACTAAGGCAATCGCAACTCCTAATAATGCCGATAACAGGCTGATGATCCAGAAACGCTGCACAACCTGTGTTTCACTCCATCCCAGCAGCTCAAAATGATGGTGCAGGGGTGCCATCTTAAACAACCGCTTTCCCTTGGTCATCCTGAAATAAAGGATTTGCAGGATCACACTGATCACTTCACTGACCGGGATAATGATGATCAAAGGCAGGAGCAGCCATTGACCGGTCATCAGAGAAATAACGCCGATGGTTGCCCCAAGCGCCAGTGAACCAGTATCACCCATGAACAACTCCGCCGGATGAACATTCCACCACAAGAAACCGAACAACGCCCCAACGATTGTGAAGCAGAAACGGGCAATAAAAACCTGTCCCTGCAAGATCGCAATAGCTCCAAAGGATATGAAAGCGGTCACCGAGATTAAACCCGCCAATCCATCCAACCCGTCACTGAAGTTGACCGCATTGGAAGCACCGATGATGATGAATGCCGCAATCGGGACATACCAGATCCCGATCCAGATCGGTTTGTCATAACCTGGCCAGTAAATCTCTGGTACACCCAGGAGGTATTTCAGGCTGATTGCCAGCAGGACAGCAAAAACAACCTGGATGATGAACTTGGTACGGGCTCGCATACCCAAACCGCGCCTTTTTCCCCGGATACCTTCCCAATCATCAATTGCACCCAGGAGGCCGAAGCCAACCATGGCAGCAAGTGGGATAACAATTGCCCGGCCAAAGACTTCCAGCCCGATCAGGATGGTTGCATTCATCAGGATAGTGATTAAAAGGACTGGCAAAATGAACATGACACCACCCATCGTAGGGGTGCCCATCTTTGAGATGTGGGTGTCTGGGCCTTCAACCCGGATGATCTTGCCGATCTTAAAATGCCGTAAGGTGCGAAGCAGTGGTTCACCCCAGATGACCGTCATCATGAAGCTCAACAGGCTGAGGGCGATAGAAATGGCAGTCTCAGTCATTTTTTCTCTCCATCGCAGATACGATCTGGTCCATGTGCATGCCGTGCGATCCTTTGATCAGGATGATATCGCCTGAGGTAAATTGGTTTTGGACAGCCTCAATCACCTGGGCGGTAGTTTCAAAGCTGTGAATCTGGCTGTCAGTCATACCAGACTTTCTGGCAGCCTGGGCTATGTAAAATGAACGTGGACCCACAGTGTACAGAACATCACAGATTTGGGCAGCCCGTGAACCGACCATTTCATGCCCGGATTGCTCGTAAATTCCCAGTTCAAGCATGTCACCCAGGATAGCAATCTTATGACCTTCCATGTCTTCGAGCAGATTGAGGGCTGCCATCGTTGATTCTGGGGAAGCATTATAGGTATCATCCAGGATGAGTGCACCGCTTTCTGCTTTGACAACCACAAGCCGCAGCTGCATATGGCTTTGCTGCATGCCATTGATGATCTCCTGCCAGGTGAGGTTTTCCACCAGTCCAACAGCAACTGCCCGCAGTACAGTATGGACAGAGTGCTTGCCGATCAGCGGGACGCGGAGAAACAACACCTCATTCTGGTAATGCAGCTGCAGGCGGATGCCTTCCAGTCCCATTCCGACTATCCCGTCTGCGTAAAGGTCGGCTCGCGGGTCAAGCCCATAGGTGAAAATCTGTGCTTGCGTCTTTTGTGCCATTGGAAGCACGTATGGATCATCATAGTTAAGGATCGCAACCCCATCAGGAGCAGGGGGTAAACTCTGAACCAGTTCAGATTTACCGCGGGCAATTTCCTCTTTCGTGCCAGCTCGTTCTGCGTGCACAGTACCAATATTGGTCACAACACCCACTTGCGGTTTTGCAATGCTGCACAGGAATTCGATCTCCCCGGGTACGTAAAAACCCATTTCCAACACTGCATGGCTGTGCCCGGGTTTTACCTGGAGCAGTGAGAGGGGTAAGCCAATTTCGTTATTAAGGTTGCCGGGATTCTTAACTGTCGGGTAGCGCTGGCTGAGCACCTCTGCAACAAGCTCTTTTGTAGTGGATTTACCCACACTTCCAGTAATACCAATTACGCGTACATCCAGCTGCTGCCGCCAGAAAGCTGCGATTTTCTGCAGGGCTGCCAGTGTATCATCCACCCGCAGGCAGAAAGGCGGTTCCGGCAGCGGCAATGCCGTATCAACTGGGCTGCGGCGCACGTCTAAGATAGAGAATGGCAGGGGAACGTCTTTTTGGATGAGAGCGCACAAGGCACCGCGTTTGAAGGCGTCTGCAACAAATTCATGCCCGTCAACATTCTCCCCGGGCAAAGCGATAAACATTCCGCCTGGTTTAACCTGGCGTGAATCGATTGCGCCTTCATTGACCAACAATGCGGCTTGAGGGTGGGTGACACCGGTTAGCGCTTCTAGAATAGTGTTTACCGTAAACACAATATCCTCACTCATTTGCATACAGCTGCATGCGGATGTCATCAGGTGGAATATTCATATAGATAACCACCTGTCTAACGACATCTGCAAAAACGGGGGATGCAACTATCGATCCCCAGCGGTCGCTGGTAGGTTTTTCCAGCCAGACATATACCAGGAATTGCGGATCATCTGCAGGGCCCCAGCCCACAAACGAGGCGTTGGTCAATTCTGTAACATATCCCTGTCCAGGAATGGCGATTTCACCGGTGCCGGTTTTTCCAGCCACGTTGTAGTCTTCCACGAGCGCATTTGAGGCTTCCAGTTCAAGCGACTTCGCCAGCATCTCGGTCAATGTCTTTGCAGTTTCCTCAGAAATCGGGGTAAGCATGACCTGGGGAGTATATTCATAGGTCACCCCATCCTGGATGGTTGCTTTGACGATGTGAGGGGTCATGATCTTTCCCCCATTTGCCACAGCAGAGACGGCTGTAATCATCTGGATTGGGGTGGTTGCAAGACCCTGTCCGAAGGAGTTAGTGCCCAAATTGGATAATGACCAATAGGTATCTCCGGGGTAGCTCAGGGGGTAAATGATTTCCCCTGCCAGGTCAATGTTAGAACTCTTGCCTATCCCAAAGTTGGTCAGGCTCTGGTAGAACAATTCCACGTCCATTTTCTGCGCGATCCATGAGAGGCAGACATTCAGGGAGTGCTGCATACATCCCTGCATATCCTGCAATCCCCACGCACCGCCATTCCAGTTGCGAATTACCGTGGAACCGATGGTGATACTGCCGGTGTCATTGAAGGTGGTTGAAGGGGTCACTGTCCCTGAATCCAACGCAGATGCCATTGTGATCACTTTGAAAACCGAGCCGGGTTCATAAGGGACACCGATTGCCCGGTTAAAGGAACCCATCTCCGGGAATTTCGCTAATTCATCGGCATAATTGTTCAGGTCCATGCGGGGATTAGATGCCATCGCCAGTATCTCCCCAGTGCGGGGATCTTCGACAATGATCACACCAGATTGCGAACCGGTGCTCCTTACTGCGTTATCCAGGATGTTTTCAACACTTTTTTGCAGCTGCCGGTCAATGGTGAGGATCAGGCTTCCACCCGGTGGAATGTCTGGAATTTCCTTCATCTTGTTGGGATCATCGGATATTTCGATCGTCTGTACATTACCTTTCAACAGGTCGTCGTACTCTTCTTCGATCCCATAATAGGCAGGGCTGGTGCGGTCGTTAAATGCAACAAACCCAATCACGTTTGATGCCAGGGAAGATTCAGGGTAGGTGCGTACAAGATGAGGCCACCATTCCAACCCATTCAGGTTGAGGGCCGGCAGCTTGCGGGCAGTCTTTTTATCCTGCCGTTTCTCTGCATACTCCTGGAGATATCCTTCCAGGTAGTTGATCTTTTCCGGATCGATAAAGTCATCCAGTACCAGGTAATAAATGCGTTTGTCAGGATCGGGCTGGCCGGCATTATATGCCTGCGCGCTGAGGATTTTCTCGCTGTAGTCCTTCCCAACCACATTGAACAGAGTCTGGATGATCTGGTCCTGGTTCTGGTTGGTATTAACTGAGTTTAAGTTGACCGATATTTCGTAAACTACCCGGTTTCCTGCCAGGACATTGCCATTCCGGTCGTAAATCTTACCACGTTCCGGGTAAATGGTTTCAAAACGGGTGTCCGGGCTAACCAGGTCGCTTCCAGTGATCATGATGCGCACCATTTGTGCAACGATCACGGCTGCAATTACGGCGATTACCACCTGGATCACACGGACGCGGATAAAGAAATTGTCATGATTCACGGCAGCACCTTCAGGTTGCTGTCTGGGATGAGTATATATTCATAGAACCACTCCCAGAGCGATTGGGTGTAGCTTGGTTTGATGATGGGGGAGGTGCTTCCTATCACTGAAGAGACGGTTTCGATTTCAGGTAATTCCTTTCCAGTGTATCCTTCAACAACAATATAAATGACATCTTCCGGGTCAATAAGCTGATAGCCGCTGGCAAGAGCGCGTTTTTCCATCTCTATAGCTGATGTCAGCCTGGCCCATTCAGTCAGCAGACTTGCATTTTCGTTTTCCAGGTTAGCGCGCTTGCTTTCCAGCTGCTGTATTTTAATTCCAGCAGTAGCTGACTGGGCAGAGATGTTCAGGTAAAGAAAGGCGATGATCGTGCCGCCCACCAGCGCCAGTGCGATGAACCCAAAGCGCTGAATTTGGATTCTCCAAGGAGCCTGCTTGTAGGCCTGCTTTACCGTCTTCTTCATTCCAGCTTCATCCTGTATTCGGTCTCAATTCGGCCGGTGCAACATACTTGCCAGTAATCTTAAATTTTTTCTACTACCCGTAAACGAGCACTGCGGGCGCGGGGGTTTTCTTTCACTTCAATTTCATCCGCCAAAATAGGCCGGCGGTTAATCTCGACAATGCTTGCCTTGTGCCCGCAAGTACATACGGGTTGCGCAGGTGGGCACAGGCAATCGGTGCTTTCTTTTCGAAAGAACTGCTTTACGATCCGGTCTTCCAGTGAATGGAAGGAAATAACCGCCAGCCTTCCGCCACTGGAAAGTACTCTGATCGCCTGGGGAAGGAAGGCTTCCAGTCCTTCAAGTTCACCATTGACTGCAATCCGCAGCGCCTGGAAGGTCCTTGTGGCCGGGTGGATCTTTTCCGCCTGCCTTCCTGCAGCCTTGGCAATCACTTCTGCCAGTTCCTGGGTCCGTGTAAATGGCCGGTTCTGGCAGATTGCCCGGGCGATCCGGCGGGATTGCCTCTCTTCTCCGTAGCGGTAGATCAAAGCGCCCAGCTCGGCCTCTTCCAGGGTGTTTACCAGCTTGGCTGCAGTGGTTCCCTGGTCAGGGTTGAAACGCATATCCAGAGGACCATCCTTGAGGAAGGAGAAACCTTTTTCCGGCTTGTCCAGTTGCATGGAAGAGACACCCAGGTCGATTACTATCCCCTGGGTCGACTCCCAGCCGGCTGCCTGAAGCTGATCCAGCAGAGTGGTGTAAGATGCATGGACCAGGGTGAACCTGCCTGAATAATCAGACAGGCGCTGGGTTGCAATCTCCAGCGCCTGAGGGTCAAGATCAAAGCCTAATAAGCAGCCGTCAGGTGAGCTTTTTTCCAAAATCCCCCTGGCGTGACCCCCAGCGCCTACCGTTGCATCAATATACCGCCCCGGGCTTTTCGGGCGTAAAGCAAGTATAATTTGATGGTAAAGTACTGGCAGATGGGGCGGCAGCATGATCTCTCCGCAGCCTATCCCTACCTGATAGATATGTCCAGATCTGCAAATCGTTTTTCGTCGGCTTTAGCCTCATCCAAGGTGCCTTGCTGCTGTTTCCAGCATTCAGGTGACCAGATCTCGAATGATTCGCCCATGCCGACAACAATGGCTTCATTCATAAGCCCGGCTTTCTCACGAAGAAATGCAGGGATCAGAATGCGTCCAGCACGATCAAATTCTACCCTGCTTGCACCGCCAAAGAAAATCCGCTTAAATTCGCGTGCCCTCGGATTGGTAAGGCTTAATTTCTCAATTTTTTCGATCATAACCTCAAAGTTTTCTTTGGTAAGGACCAGGAGATTAGCATCAAAGCCTTCGGTTATGTATGCCCCATCTTCCAGCGATTCGCGGAAACGGACCGGAATGGTCATCCGGCCTTTTTCATCGATGGAATGCTGGAACTGGCCCAAGAACATTTGTTCTACCTCTTCTATACAAGCGGAACGCCGGGAAAGTTCCGGCGTTCTCCTTCAATTTCTCCACTATTAACCACTAATTACCACATTTGTACACAGTATATACGAAATCAAACAAAAATGCAATAGGCATTAAAAAATTTTAAGTTTTCTAACCACCAACTTCTCGCGCTTTTGCTTATACTTAATTAGTTGAATGTCATTACCTTCCAGGAGTGAAAATGAAACCACAATTATTTGCACTGCTTACTGCATTTTTCTGGGGAGTTGGCGGATATTTCGAGAAAAAAGGCCTTCATCTGGGCAACCTGAGCCCGCAAATGGGGATCACAATCCGGACCTTTATCGCTTTCCTCATCTTGGGGTTTGTCAGTTTCCCGCAATGGAAGAATATTCCCCATACCAATCCCAAAGCACTGCTTTATATGGTGGTGGGAGGTGGGGTTATGGCAGGCGCAGCCGGAATGTTATGTTTTTACACAGCTATCAAAGGCGCTCCGTTAGGAAAGGTTATGCCGATCGCGTTTACCTCTCCGCTTTTTGGGGTGATTATGGGAATTCTTTTTGCCGGCGAACCGCTGACATTCAAGACGATTGCAGGCATGCTGATGACGGTTGGGGGGATCGTGCTGTTGACGTTTGGATAATCATTTCTTCGATCTCTAAGATTTGATCAAAATACCGGGGATCAGCAATGTTCGAATAAGAGCCTATTCCTTATCATTCACCGCAGTTAAGAATTGCCTATTGACAAACGCGTTAAAATCTCTATACTAATAATAGTAACACGAGTTACTAACACGTGTGATTATGAATAAGAAACGCGCTACCAGTCAAGATGTCGCTAGATTAGCTGGTGTCTCCAGGACTACTGTTTCGTTTGTTCTAAATAACATTCAAGGTGTCAAAATCAGTGAAGCGACCCGAGCCAAAATCCATAACGCTGCCCGGGAGCTAAATTACCTTCCGAATGTCTCTGGACGAAAGCTCGTGAGTGGAAAGTCAAATACCATCGGGCTGGTGTTGCTTCAAAGTTTTGTGCAGGTTCAAGCGGATGCAAACCTCATAAATGTCATGCTGGGTGTGGAGAAAGCTGCTTCAGAGTTTGGTTATCATGTGCTGCTTAAACATCTCGAAAAAAACGTAAGCTCGTACACCCACCTTATCCGAGAAAATAGTGTAGACGGAATTATCCTTTCCGGTCCCCGAAAAGACGATGAAAACCTGATCAGGATGTACCATGAAGGTTTTCCGGTTGTCCTTATGGGTCAACTTCCCGGTTCCGATTTGCCATCAGTTGATATCGATAATCAGAAGGCAGCTGCTGAGATTGTCTCCCATTTGATTTCGCTCAATCACAGGCACATAGCCATGATTACCAATGCACCAATCGAATTTACTTCGGCACAGCAGCGCATTAGCGGTTATCAGGAGGCATTACGCGCGGGCGGCATAGAACCTGATCCAGCATACATAAAAGCAGGAAACTACACACCGGAGAGTGGCCGCCTTGCAATGAAGGTGTTATTGGAGACAATCCCCCATCTCAGTGCAGTGTTTATTGCCAGTGATGTAGTTGCTATTGGAGCCATCCAGGCAATTACCGATGCCGGATTACGAATTCCTCAAGATATCTCTGTGGCAGGTTTTGATGATATTCCCCTGGCAGGGTACTTTACCCCTCCATTGACAACCATGCGGTTACCATCCTCAGAACTTGGTTTTGCTGCTGGAAAACAGCTTCTACGCATTCTGCAGGGAGAAAAACTGGAAACCACCCCGATTATCCTGAAATCGGACTTAATTGTCCGTTCTTCAAGTTTAGCAAAGGAGAATTCACGTTAGGAAAACTTGAACTTTATATTTGCAAATTGCAGATATTGTTTTTGAGAGGAGGTGCAGCATCTACAAGAATACCCATTTTTTCTGAACCATATAATATTTAAATTTGAAAAAGGAGAGAAAAATGAAAGTAAAAGTGTTTTGCCTGTTGGCGGTGTTTGTATTCCTTCTAACGGCATGCGCGCCAAAGTCAACCGAACCTGAAGTAGTAGCTGAAGTTGACGCGATGTGCATGGGTGCTGCTTCCGGGGATGAAATTAGCATGTTGTACCAGTGGTCAGGTCAGGAAGAAGAACGACTTAACCAGATCCTTCGGCCGCTGGTGGATACCTGTGGAATTGTGATCAAACCTGAATCAACACGTGACCAGGCAGTGCTGGACACCCGTGTAACTGCTGGTAATCCCCCTGATATTGCTTTTTGGAATGTTACCCAATTAAACCAGTACAAAGATAGCTTAAAGGCTATGGATGAATTAGGTGCTACCAAGGAAGCATATATTGCTGGGGCAATAGATCCAGGTGTCATTGATGGACGCTGGATCGGTCTGCCAGTAAAATCTGACATCAAAACCATCATCTGGTACAGCCCAAAGAATTTCGAAGCTGCAGGATACATGGTTCCTACCACCTGGGAAGAACTGGAAACACTGGTAGAAAAAATGGTTGCAGATGGAAAGGTTCCATGGTCAATGGGTATGGAATCCGGTGATGCTACTGGTTGGACAGGTTCAGATTTCTTACAAGACATTCTCCTAGTCCAGCAAGGTCCAGAGTACGTTATGAACATCATAAATGGGTCTGTAGCATATGATGATGCTGGTGTAAAGGCTGCATATGAGTTATACGGAAAGTGGGCTGCAGATCCAAAATACACCGTTGGTGGTGCTGAGGGTACTTTATCCACCAACTTCAATGATGCGATCCTGAAGGTATTCTCGGATCCGCCTGAAGCATACATGGTAAAACAATCTGGCTTTGCTGGTGGGACCATTACCACACAGTACCCCGATTTTGTTTTTGGTGAAGATTATGATTTCTTCGTGATCCCGGGGGCGAAAGGTCTGCAGGGAGGTTCTGATTGGATGATGGCCTTTAGTGACAAACCGGCGGTAAAGGCGCTGGTGAGTTATCTATCTTCTCCAGAAGGTGGTGCTGCCTGGGCAAAAGCCAGCTTCGACCTTTCACCGAATAAAGGCGCAGCAGGTAACTACACCGACGTTTCTTTGATCAAGAAAGCTGAAGCTTTTTACTCTGCTGAAGGATTTACACCGGATATTGGGGATACTATTCCTGGCGGTTTTGGCAGTGCTGAATGGACTGCGATCGTCAATTTCCTGAATGGCGAAAATTTGGAAGATGCTCTCTCAAAAGCTGCAGGAGTCCAAGCGGAAGCGCTAGGTAAGTAGCCCAACATTGATTTATACGGAGGCGGATAAGAAATCCGCCTCCGTCCATCCTGGTTGACCATTATTACTTTTCAAGTGTTTGTGGAAGAAAGGAGGGTCACTTGGCTTCTAGACCAGTTCCAAAGATTATGAAGCAAGGGAAGTTTGCTCCTTGGTTCTACCTTGCCCCAGCATTGATTCTGATGTTTTTTTTCATTGTCTATCCCATGTTTAACACAATTGGACTTAGCTTTCGTGATAGTAATGGAGAAGGATCTGCTGCCACTTTATGCAAGGAAGAACAAGCCTGTTGGGGTGTTTTCGAAAACTACCGATATGCTCTGACAGGCGAAATTGATAAAACATCGATTAGTGCTGCTTGGAAATCATTTTGGATCTCATCTTTCGGAAATACGATTAAATGGATTTTCCTGATGGTTTCTGGGACGGTGATTATTGGCCTTCTGTTTGCCAAACTGGTAGATGGCATCAAACATGAAGGATTGGCGAAAGCGATCCTGTTCATGCCGATGGCTATTTCTTTTGTAGGTGCGGGTGTAATCTGGAAGTTTGTGTACAATTATGGAACCCAACGGGTGCAAATAGGCATTTTAAATGCGATTATCACAGCACTTGGCGGAGAACCTGTCTCCTTCTTGACCGCTACAGGATTGAACACAATCGCACTGGTTGTGGTGGGTACTTGGATGTGGACCGGATTCTGCATGACTATCCTGTCTTCCTCTTTAAAATCAGTACCCGAAGAAATTCTTGAAGCTGCCCGTGTGGATGGCGCAAATGAATGGCATGTATTTACACGGATCATCATCCCGATCATAATGCCAACGATAATAGTTGTGATCACCACAATGGTGATCAATGTATTGAAGCAATTTGATATTGTCTATGTGATGACCGGTGGGAATTTCCATACTGATGTGATTGCAAACCGGATGTATACCGAGATGTACATAAACTACAACACCGGGCGAGGTACTGCTATTGCAGTTATTCTAATTATGGCAGTCCTGCCCTTCATTTACATTAACATTAAACGGTTTATGGCACAGGAGGAGATGCGATGAAACGGGATAAGATCAACAAGTTTTTTTCGCGTATTCCAAAGCACATTATCATCCTTTTCGTCCTGGTTATTTGGATCACTCCCACTTTGGGATTGCTCATCACTTCCTTACGCCCTGTCCAGGATATCAATACATCAGGTTGGTGGATGATATTAAAGCCGCGTGATGATATTGCAAGTCAGCAAAACTTACCAAAATTCACTTTAAACAACTATATTGATGCGCTTGTGGGATACCGTGGAACACGTAATTATGTATCGGATTGTGAAAACGGGACTGCTCCGCTTGATATGCGCTGTAATGCAGCTGACATATTGAATCCCAGGGGTATGATTAGAGCTTTGTTGAACAGTCTGATTGTGACCATTCCAGCAACTATCCTGCCGATTCTATTTGCTGCTTTTGCAGGGTATGCATTTTCCTGGCTGGATTTTAAGGGCAGGACATTGCTCTTTGCGATCCTGGTCGGACTTCAGGTTGTGCCGCTTCAAATGACAATGGTACCTATTTCTAGGGCATATTCCACATTGGGATTAAATGGAACTTTCCTGGGTGTTTGGTTATTCCACACTGGTTTTGGAATGCCTTATGCCATTTATCTAATGCGTAACTTTCTAGGATCATTGCCAAAAGATCTATTTGAGTCTGCTTATCTAGATGGAGCATCTCACTGGACTGCCTTTGTGCAGCTTGCCATTCCGCTAGCAATTCCAGCTATTGCTTCACTTGGGATTTTCCAGTTCCTGTGGGTTTGGAACGATTTGCTGGTCTCCCTTGTTTTCCTTGGTGGTACCAAACCGGTCATAACTTACCAGATCGCGAACATGGTCTCATCGTTGGGTGCAGGCTGGCACCTGTTAACTGCTGCGGCTTTCCTATCAATGCTGCTTCCAATAGTTGTGTTCTTTGCCTTACAGAAGTACTTTGTCAAGGGTATGCTGGCAGGCGCTGTAAAAGGATAGACTCTCTTATAGCTAATTTATGCTTTTATTGGACACGTTGCAGAATAAGCTCGACCTTCAACGAGAGCCTTTCAGCACCAGGGGATCCCGATTATTAGTCTTTAAGTCTCCTGGAAAAAATGAACTGATAGTAAAACTTGCTGAGCGGTTGACGCATATTGATGCAGGATTGACTACGTATTTAAACCACCCCCCCTTCATCCAGGAACTTTGTTTTCTGGATGAAGAAGGGAGCAGGTTGGAGTTTACCTTAAACTCCTCTCCTGATGTATTGACATTTTCCACCCGCATTGGACAATTCCGGCTTCTTTTCCAAAGCGAAAATGAACTTTTGATTGGGTTGCCTGGGAATACCATTGCAGGTGTGCATTTCCAGGTGAATAGCAAATACACACGTATCACTGAAAAGGGTGGGGAGATTAAGTGGTTTAAGAACTTTGGGTACCAGGTAATGGGTGAGGTTGTCAGAAATCAGATCATTCCTATTCCGGAAGGGGCAGCAATTGATGTAACAGTCAAAGCTGGACCTGACAGCTCCATCGCAATGAAGATCACTGATGATTATGAAGTCAAACCTGAAACAGTTCCCTTTTCTACAGCCCAAAAAGCCGCAAGGAGAAAATGGGAAATATGGCTGAATTCAGTGCCAGAAGTAGAGGAAAAATACCGGGAAAAATATGCTCTTGCTTGGTATGTTCTACTTAACAACATTGTCTCGCCGAAGGGTATGCTCATCCGTGAGACTGTTATGCCGGCAAAGTCATATTATATAGGTGCATGGTTGTGGGACTGTGCTTTGCACGCCATAGCACTGCGGCATTTTGACCAAGAACTTGCATGTGACCAGATCCGGGTTATGCTTGATCACCAGCTTCTGGATGGAATGCTGCCTGATGCAGTTTACGATGAAGGTATTGTATCAGAAATAGACCATCCTATTCATGCAAAGGTTACAAAACCACCGATCCTTGCCTGGGCTGCTATGAAGTTGTTTGAAAGCAATTCTAGCCTAAGCTTTATCAATGAAATCTACCCTCACCTGGTTAAGGAAAATACTTGGTGGTTTAACAGCGATAATTGCAATCCCGAAGGACTTGTAAAATACAACCATCCCTACTCATCTGGAATGGATGACAATCCGCTATTTGCACAAGCCTTGCCGGTAGTATCACCTGATATCAACACTTACCTTTGCATTCAAATGCAATGCCTGGCAAAAATGGCTGATGTTCTCGGTTACGAAGATGAGGCAGCCATGTGGAGAGAACGTGCTGTCATGCTAGTTCAGAGAATGACTTCTGAATTGTGGGACGAAAAAGCTGGTTTATTCTGGGCGAAGCACCAGGGAGAACGAATCCCAGTGCTTACACCTATCAGCCTGTTTCCATTATGGACTGGATTGCTTAATCCAAGAATGGTAAATAAGATCATAAACCACTTAAGACTGTCCAATGAATTCGGTGGTGAATTTGTTATTCCAACTGTGGCACGTTGTGATCCTGCTTACCAGCCAGATAAAATGTGGTCTGGCCCAATGTGGGCAAATGTCAATTATTTCTTAATTGAAGCACTTCAAATAGCCCATGAATTTACTCTTGCTCATGCACTGCGAAAACAAACCCTTGATATAATTGCATCTTCACCAGGCATTTTTGAGTATTACAATTCCGAAACCGGCCTTCCCCCCGAGTCAGCTGCGCCATTCTTTAGCTGGACAGCAGCAGTGTTTATAGACCTGGCGATTCAATACACTAACGATGAGAAGCTTAGAAGCAAAGGAAGAAAGAATCATGACAATTCCGCTCTGGTATAAGAATGCGGTTTTTTATCAGATATATGTACGTGCATATAAAGATGACCTTGGCACTGGCTTTGGGAATATTCGCGGTTTGTCATCAAAAATTGGGTACTTAAAAGAACTCGGGGTGGATTGTATCTGGCTTATGCCGATTTACCCTTCTCCACTTAGGGATGACGGATACGATATTTCTGATTTTTGTAATGTGAATCCTCAATTTGGTACTTTGGAGGATTTTCAAGCATTGGTCAAGTCAGTTCATGAAAATGGTATACGCATCATCATGGACCTGGTAATTAACCATACCTCAGACGAACATCCATGGTTCAAAATCGCCAGGTCAGATAAAAACTCACCATACAGAGAATATTATGTTTGGAGCGATAGCGCTGACAGGTATCGTGATGCCCGCATCATCTTCCTGGATACTGAAGAATCAAATTGGACTTGGGATACAGAAGCTGGTCAATACTACTGGCACCGGTTCTATTCATCGCAACCAGACTTAAATTATGACAATCCTGCTGTAAGGCAAGAAATCCTGAAAGTAATGAAATTCTGGTTAGATATGGATGTTGATGGCTTCCGGGTTGATGCGGTGCCTTATCTGTTTGAGCGAGAGGGGACAAATTGCGAGAATCTTTCGGAAACACATGATTTTCTGAAAGAGATGAGACATTTTTTAGAGGAGAATTACCAGGATCGGATTTTATTATGCGAGGCGAACCAGTGGCCAGAGGATGTTCGGGATTATTTCGGCGATGGAGATGAATTCCACATGGCATTTCACTTTCCACTGATGCCACGCATTTTCATGGCATTAAAACAACATGACTTCAGTCCAATTCAATGGGCTTTGCAAAAAACCCCCAATATTCCGAAAAATTCACAATGGTGCATTTTCCTGCGGAATCATGATGAATTAACTCTCGAGATGGTTACGGAAAGTGAACGCCAATGGATGTGGGATGCTTATGCACCGGATCCAAAGATGCGAATCAATTTGGGAATCCGTCGACGCTTGGCTCCGCTACTGGGAAATAACAAGGATTTGATTGGACTGGCTAATTCTCTGCTGTTCACACTGCCCGGTTCACCAGTAATATATTACGGAGATGAAATTGGGATGGGGGATAACATCGACCTTCAGGATAGGAATGGTGTTCGCACTCCCATGCAGTGGGATGCTACCCCCGGGGCAGGATTTTCTACAGCTGAAATCCTGTATGCGCCAATAATCAGCGATGCTCCCTTCAGCCCGGAATTTGTAAATGTAAAAGACGAACAAAATAATGAATATTCTTTGTGGCAAATCATCCACAAAATGATACTCGCAAGAAAACAGCATCCTGTGTTTGGATCAGGAAGTTTCCGGCTTATTAATTGTGGCAAACCTGCAGTTTTTTGTTTTGAACGATCAGGCTTAGAAGAAAAATTCCTGTTAATCAATAACTTAAGTCCGGAAGGCCAGAAAGTCAAGGTTCTACTTGAATCTGATTGCCAGAGATTGATAGATGTCTTGTCTGGTATGAGCTTTCCACTCCACCAGCAAGAATTAACTTTCCATCTGGAAGGGTATCAATTCCTTTGGCTGAAAATGGAATAGCTCTTCTGGTCCGCCAGAAATTTTTTACATCCGGCAAACAATACCTGCATCATGCCAGTTTTCTGACTTCAGGGTAGCGGATTGCCACGAATATCCCATAAATTAAGGAGACAACCGCAGTAATCCCGACTGCAAGCGGTGCACCGATCCAGTCCGAAAAGAATCCTGCTTGCAGACCACCCAGGCGCATCATACCCTGGAAAGACATACTGTACAGGCTCATCACCCTGCCGCGCATGGCATCCGGGGTTGCGATTTGCATCAGGGTGTTGGCAAGGGCATTTTGGCAGACAAAGTTAAAGCCGATAAATAACAACAGCAAGCATGAAACAATGAAAGAACGGGAGAGGGCAAACAGGACCAGGAACGCGGGAAAACCCAGGTTGCCAATCGTCAGCCATGTCCCCCTGCGCATAGTGTCTGTTGTAGAGGCAATGAAAAATGCCCCGATGACGGACCCGATACCCAAAGTGGTAAGCAGAATTCCGAGCGGCAGTGCTTCTGGTGAACGGCAGGACATCAGGCCTGTTTCAGGATTGCACATAAAGTCTATGACAGGTTTGGCGTTTGAACCGAGCACATTACCTGCAAAAACCGGCATCAGGGTGCTGTACGGCATGGACAAGAACGCGCTGACTGCAACCAGGCTTGTAAGTACCAGAAGCACCTGTTGTTTGGAAATAAACTTCAAGCCTTCAGCCATGTGGGTGAGGGTCTTTTGTTTTTCGTTGCCAGCTGGAGGTTCCGGCAGGTCGCGCATATTAATCAGGCTGACAATGACAGCAATGAATGTTAAAGCGTTAATGAAGAATGCCGTACCTTCTCCGGTGGCAGCAACCAGCAAACCGGCTGCAGCTGGCCCAAGGGCGCGGGCCATGTTGAACATGGCAGAATTCAAACCGATCGCATTGGAGAGGTCCTCCTTGCCTTCCACCAGTTCTATGGTGAAAGCCTGGCGGGCGGGGGTATCCATAGCCTGGGCAGCGCCGTTCACAAACGCCAGCAGGTAAACATGCCAGACCTGCACGGTTCCAGTCCATGTCAATACAGCCAGAATGAGCGCCTGCAAAAGCATGGAAATCTGGCTGATGAGAAGAACTGTTCGTTTGGAAATACGATCTGAAAGCGAACCGCTCCATAAGGAAAGGGGAACAAGGGGAATAAGTCCGATAAAACTGATGATACCCAGGGAAGCAGCGCTGCCTGTCAGCCGGTAAACGAGAACCTGTTGTGCCATCGTTTGCATCCAGGACCC
This sequence comes from Leptolinea sp. UBA4782, assembly GCA_002403095.1. Classification (GTDB taxonomy): domain Bacteria; phylum Chloroflexota; class Anaerolineae; order Anaerolineales; family Anaerolineaceae; genus UBA4782. Next base: position 25,047 of record DHHC01000011.1, on the reverse strand, counting down.
TACCAGTGAAATGGTTTGCCCAAAAAACCATAAGCGGTAGTTTCGGTGGCCTAAAGAGCGGAATGTTTTCGGCCAGCGTGTGGTTTTTTCAGTTTTTGCTGCAGGCTGCAATGATTCTACTGACATAACTGTATGATTATACCCCCTGCAGGATCAACCCTCAATCCCAGGCTTCCTGCGGTACCCCTTCTTGGTCGCATGCAGTTTCTTCGATTGCAGCCGTCTTGCCTGGGCGGCTTTAGAAGGGCGGGTTGGTTTTCTTTTTTGGGGAATTGAAGCCGCTTTCTCGATCCAGCTTTTTAGCCGTAGAAGAGCATCCTCACGGTTCTGTTCCCGGGTGCGGAAGCGCCGGGCAGTGATAATAAAGATCCCTTCCGAAGTGATCCTTTTACCTGTAATCCGGATCAGGCGGCGCTTTACCTGCTCTGGAAGTGATGGTGAGTTAATTACATCAAAGCGCAGCTGGACCGCAGTTTCCACCTTATTTACATTCTGTCCGCCAGGCCCTGAAGACAGGGAATAGTCAAAATTTACCTCTTTTTCAATTGCAGGGAATAGATCCAATTCCGGCAGCATGTTGAAATCCTTATATGGATTGTAACCATATCCATCTTAGCCTGTATTTTCTTTAAACTTTATGCAGGCAGAGAACGCCCGCGTGGCGCTGGTAAGGTTGTTTCCTTCAATCATCCACAGGCTTTCATCCTGTAATGCTGCGCCTGTGTTCACCGCCACGATTTCACCTGGCAACACCTCGCGGTCGTAATTTACCTGGATCCAGGCAACCTTATGGGACCTGAAAATGTCTATTGGCAGGCTGTCGCACAACCATTCGACATAGCGGCTGTTATTGACATGCCCGATCATGTCAATGGCGCTATATGCGGGTGTGAACCGCATGCTTTCGGTAAGGCTGCTGTCAATATTGATTTTCTCCAAGGTTTCATCCAATCCATGACGGTCGGGCAGCCCGGGCAGGTTTAGGTCACTGGCTTGCAATGGCACCAGCCTGTGGGTATTCGAATTGATCACCAGCCAGGCGGATGTAGCAGCAGCCAGTTTGTTCCCGCTGACATCCGTGACCTCAAAATCACGGATGAAAAAGAGCTTCTGCTGTATGGTCTTCGGCCAGGTCCGGATAATGATCTGATCTCCGGGGTGCGGGAAGCGGAAAAACTCGATTTTCATGCGGGAATGTACCCAGTGCAGGTTCCTGGAAAGCATTTCTTCATAACCGAAACCTAAAATGCCTGCATGCACAGCTGCCTGTTCGGTCAGCTGCTGGAAAAATGATGCGGGTTTCCAGTTACCTTTAAAATCGCATTCAAAAAAGGTAACCTTGTGAGTAACTTCGTAGATGGGCTGGTTACTGTTGTTCATGGCTTCCTCGATACTGATGTCAATAACTGCTGTTTCAGTGCCTTTTCAGCTGCAAGTTTAACATGAAAATAGCCTAGAGGACACGAAAGCCAGGACATCCTCCATAAAACAAGGAGAGTCTGCCCTGGCTATTGTCTTAGCATTTTTTAACCCAGGTTACTTCTTGGTAAAGGTCAAGCTGCCACCGGCTTTATCCACCAGGATGGTATCTCCCTCTGTATATTCGCAGCTCAGCAGTTTCATGGCAAGTGGATCCTGCAGGTCGCGCTGGATGGTCCGCTTCAAAGGCCGGGCGCCAAAAGACGGGTCGTAACCTGCTTCGGCCAGGTAATCACGAGCTTCCGATGTGACCTCTACTTTGAAACCCCTTTCAGTGATGAGTTTCTCGATCCTCTCAAGCTGAATGTCCACAATTTTGCGGATATCCTCTCTATCCAGCGGGTGAAAAACGACCAATTCATCGATGCGGTTAAGGAACTCAGGCCGGAAATGCGCCTGAAAAACCCGGGTGATCTCCTCCCGAGTGACTGTAACACCGTTATCCCACAGCTGGTTACCCAGGTTTGAGGTCATAATGACTACTGTATTGGTGAAGTTGACCGTCCTGCCCTGACCGTCGGTCAGGCGACCGTCATCGAGCAGCTGCAACAAGACATTGAATACTTCGGAATGCGCTTTCTCAATCTCGTCCAGCAATACCACGCTGTATGGCCTGCGCCGGACCGCCTCGGTCAGTTGACCACCTTCGTCATATCCTACATAACCAGGAGGTGCGCCAATCAGACGGCTGACGGTATGTTTTTCTTGATATTCGCTCATGTCAATACGGATCATGGCATGTTCATCGTCGAAAAGGAACTCTGCCAAGGCGCGGGCCAGTTCAGTCTTACCAACACCGGTAGGTCCAATGAAAATGAACGATCCAATTGGACGGTTCGGATCCTGCAATCCAGCGCGAGCCCGCCTGACAGCATTCGATACAACCCTGATAGCATCTTCCTGCCCGACAACACGCTTGTGCAGCCGTTCTTCCATGTGCAGCAGTTTTTGCGTTTCACCTTCCATCAGGCGTGAGACCGGTATTCCTGTCCAACTGGCTACAACCTCAGCGATTTCTTCGGCATCTACTTCTTCTTTTAGTAACGCACCTGCAGATTGGATAGCTTTTAGCTGATTTTCCGTTTCTATCAGTTTGGCTTCCAGTTCGCGCAGGGTACCGTAGCGCAGGCGGGCAACTTTTTCAAGGTCAGCTACCCGTTCTGCCTTTTCAATCTCAAGGTGGGTTTGTTCAATCTTGCCCTTTGTTTCACGTAATTCCGCAATTACTTCTTTTTCGTTCTGCCAGCGGGTGGTTAGGTGTGTTGAGCGTTCTTTAAGATTTGCCAGTTCTTCTTGTAATTTTTCCAGTCGTTCTTTGGATGCCTTATCGGTTTCTTTCTTGAGCGCTTCCCGTTCGATTTCCAGTTGCAAGATCTCACGGTCGACAGAATCCAGAAGCTGTGGCTTTGAGTCGATCTCTGTCCGAAGGCGGGCAGCCGATTCATCGATCAGATCGATGGCTTTATCTGGAAGACGCCGGTCGGGGATGTAGCGCAGCGAAAGAGTGGCTGCTGCGATGACAGCCGGGTCGGTAATGCGCACTCCGTGATGGACCTCGTAACGTTCTTTCAATCCGCGCAAGATACTGATGGTATCTTCAATAGAAGGTTCATCCACAAAAACCGGTTGAAACCTGCGTTCCAGGGCAGGATCCTTCTCGATATGTTCGCGATATTCATCGAGTGTCGTCGCTCCAATTAAATGCAGTTCTCCGCGTGCAAGCATTGGTTTGAGCATATTTCCGGCGTCCATAGCCCCTTCTGCTGCCCCGGCGCCAACAACCGTGTGCAATTCATCAAGGAATACGATGATCTCACCCTGTGAATCGGTGATCTCCTGCAGGGCAGCTTTCAGGCGCTCTTCAAATTCGCCCCGATATTTTGCCCCGGCAACCATTGATCCCAGGTCAAGCTGGATGATGCGTTTCTTTTTCAATCCTTCAGGCACATCGCCGTTGACAATCCGCTGGGCGAGCCCTTCAGCAATAGCTGTCTTTCCAACCCCAGGAGCGCCGATAATGGCCGGGTTATTCTTGGTGCGGCGGGAGAGGATTTGCACCACCCGCCGGATTTCCTCATCGCGACCGATGACAGGGTCAAGCTTCCCCTGGCGTGCGTACGCTGTAAGGTCACGCCCATATTTCTCAAGCGCCTGGTACGTGCTTTCGGGATTTTCGCTGGTCACCCTCTGGCTGCCGCGGATGGATTTAAGAGCATTCAGAATGGCGTCCTTGGTCAGCCCGTAGGATGCCATGCGCTTGCCTTCGATGGAATCACTTAGTCCCAATAGCAGGTGCTCGGTGGAAACAAATTCATCCTGCATTCCTTTCGCATACTTTTCCGCTGCTTCCACGGCTTGAACGAATGCATTCGATAGGCCAGTTTCTACATTGCTTCCATGCACCTGGGGGCGGTTTCCTAATTCCTGGTTGATCTCATCACGAATCGCCAGCACACTGCCTGTAATTTTGGTAACGATTGCTGGTACTACACCATCATTCTGCTGAAGCAAAGCCAGCAGGAGATGAATAGGCTCGATCGTCTGGTGGTGATGATCGCGGGCAGCCTGCTGTGCCTGGTAGATTGCCTCACGGCTTTTTTGGGTAAATTTTTCAAGATTCATTATTCCCTCCGGTTTCCTGCATTGGTAATTTAACGAATGAATATCAAAACCAGGTCTGTTACATGTAAACAATTCATTAGAAATTTCAAAGTGATCCTTTATTACCAGAATTTGAAGGGATTCTGTTTTATTAACCTCACATTACGATACAATTAATTTTGAGACACTTAATGAAAAATTTTCAGGCTTCTGCACTAAGAACTAGTTTCCAAATTGTGGCAGGTATTTTCTTCACTGCCATAATTACATTGATGATGTATCCGATCAGAGAATTCCTGGGTTCTCAAATTGTTGCTCTAATTTTTCTGCTCCCGGTTCTTTTTTCGGTTTATTTCCTTGGATTACTCCCAGCAATAATCACATCGGTAACATCGTTCCTTTGCCTGAATTATTTCTTTATCCCTCCGTATTACAGCTTTCTGGTCCATAAAGGACAGGATTTTGTCACGCTGCTGGTGTTTCTCTTGATCTCGGTTTTCACCAGCCAGTTGATCGATAAGGCACGAAAAGGAACACAGCTTGCCCGACAGCATGAGATGGAGGCAACCAGCCTTTACCAGTTGTTGCTTGCCCTTTCTGCCAAGGCTGATACCGGCAGTATCGCCGGAACAGTCGCAGAACATACTTTGAGGACGATCCCATGCAGCCGGGTTGAGGTTAACCTGAATTCTTCTAAAGCGATACCTACAGTAGTAATCAATAAGTCGGTGAATACCACAGACGGAGGCAGTTCATATTTATTCACTTATCCTATGCTTTCTTCCCGAAGTGATGAGGGTATCCTCAAGGTATGGTCTGATCACCCGGTGCTATCTGGAGATGAAGACAGGTTGTTAAGTATGTACGCCGCCCAGGGTGCCCAGGCTCTCGAACGGTCCAGGCTGATGGCGGTGGAGACCCATGCCCATATTCTGGAGGAGACCGATCAGGCTAAAAGCACCTTGCTGGCTTCAGTATCGCACGAATTGCGCAGTCCGCTGGCAGTGATCAAGGCATCTGTTTCGAGTTTACGCAGTGGGTTGGTTGAGTGGGATTCTGAAGCTCGCCAGGACCTGTTATCCTCTATTGAAGAAGAAACGGATCACCTGAATTTCCTGGTAGGTAATTTGCTGGACATGTCGCGCATTGAAGCTGGAGCACTCACTCTTCATAAGAAGTGGAATTCACTTTTGGAAATCGCAAATGTGTCGCTTCAGCACATGCAAAAAGTCCTGGAACCATTTCGTGTCGAGGTGGGAATTTCTTCTGACCTTCCCCTTGTGTATACAGATTTCATTTTGATGGACCAGGTATATACAAACCTCTTGAGCAACAGTGTTAAATTTGCTTCACCTGGATCCCGAATTTCACTTTTGGCTTATCCCGAAGAAGAAAATGTGCATGCAATTGTAGAAAATGAGGGTCCTGGAGTACCTGAAGAAGATCTGGACCGGATTTTTGAAAAGTTCCACCAATTACACAAAAATGACCGGGTGATGGGAACAGGCTTGGGGTTATCCATCTGCAAGGGTATCGTCAGTTCACATGGAGGGAAGATCTGGGCTGAGAACCTGCAAAAGGGTTTTGCATTTCACTTTACACTACCCGCCAGGCCTGCAGGCGAATCTCCCCACATCCCTGTGGAGGGAGAAGATGAATAAAGACCCATTAATCCTGATCATTGACGATGAACCTCAAATTTTACGGGCGCTGAAAACTATCTTAACCGCCCGCCACTTCCAGGTTGAAATGGCCAGCACTGGCGAGGAGGGGATCGCTCTGGCTGCGGCTACACTGCCCCAGGTGATCATTCTGGACCTGACCCTGCCGGATATGGATGGAATAAAAGTCTGCGAAGAGATCCGGTCCTGGTCAAAGGTGCCCATTATTATCCTCTCCGTTAGAGACGGCGAAGTAGATAAGGTAGCAGCGCTAGATAAAGGTGCAGATGATTACCTGACCAAACCTTTTGGAATAGAAGAACTGCTGGCACGCATCCGAGTTGCACTGCGCCACTCACAGCAAACGATCGGTAATTTATCCAGCATCGTGCGAGTTGGCGGGTTGAGCATTGACCTGGTTAATTATTCTGTTACCCAGAATGGGGAAGCAATCCACCTTACCGCTACCGAGTTCAAGCTGCTGGCGTACCTGGCCAGTAATGCTGATAAAGTGTTGACCCACCGTTCGATCTTGATCCATGTATGGGGGGATGCAGATGCGGATCACATTGAGTATTTGCGTGTTTTCATAGGCAACCTGCGCAAAAAATTAGAGACAGACCCTGACCAGCCTGCCGTTATTTGCACAGAACCCGGGATCGGCTACCGGTTCATTACCGGTGAATAATTTTTATCTTTTCTTTACTTTTTTCCCCAGTTTTTTGTGATGTCTTAACTCTGTTTGGGTAAACTTCCTTTTACTTCCATCCTTTACAACCTGGATGGGAATAATTGGAGTTTTATAATGACAGATACACCTGTGTACAACAACATTTTTGAACAAACCACCACCCACATGCCCAAGACAAACTGGCAATCGTGGTTGACCGGACGACCTTTATCGACTGCAGATGCACCCCACCAGACGATTGGCAAGCTGATTGGGCTGGCTGTTTTTTCATCGGATGCGCTGTCTTCGGTAGCCTATGGACCGCAGGAAATCCTGATAACTCTTTTTGCTGCGGGCATCAGCGGATTGAAATTTGCATTACCGGTTGCGGTGGGAATAGTTGTCCTGCTGGCAATCCTGACCTTTTCTTATGAGCAGACCATCCATGCCTACCCTGGCGGGGGAGGCGCGTATATTGTTGCCCGTGATAACCTGGGGATTCTCCCTGCGCAGGTAGCCGGGGCAGCCCTGCTGACTGATTATGTGTTGACGGTGTCCGTTTCGATCTCTTCAGGAGTTGCGCAGATCATCTCCGCTTTTCCAAATTTGGACCGTTTCAGGATCGAAATCGCGGTTGCGATGATCTTATTTGTCATGGTGATCAACTTACGCGGTGTAAAAGATTCAGGGATTACGTTTGCAATTCCCACATACTTTTTCCTGGTAATGATCACCTTGACGGTGGTAACCGGATTTGTGCGGTATTTCACGGGAACATTAGGGGTGTTGGCTGACCCTCCTTCTGCCGAGGTCCTCTCGACCCAATCAGTAACCCTCTTTCTGCTGCTGCGGGCGTTCTCTAATGGCACCTCTTCAGTAACTGGCGTAGAAGCAATCTCCAACGGGATTACAGCTTTTAAGGAACCGCGCAGCAAGAATGCGGGAATTACACTAATTTGGATGGCATTCATTCTGGGAACCCTTTTACTGGCGATCACCTTTCTTGCCACGAAGATAGGTGCGGTGCCTTCGGAAGGTGAAACCATCATTTCCCAGATCGCACGCACAGTCCTGGTACAGCGTGGTCTGTTGTACATCCTGGTATTGTCATCCACCACAGTGATTTTGATGATGGCCGCCAATACTGCCTTTGCCGATTTCCCCAGGCTGGGTGCGCTGCATGCAATTGATGGGTTTCTGCCGCGCCAGTTTGCCTACCGGGGCAGCCGTCTGGTCTATTCGTATGGCATTGTTGCCCTGGCACTGATCTCCTCCCTCCTGGTAATCTACTTCAAAGCCAGTGTGTCCACACTGATCCCGCTTTATGCAATCGGTGTATTTCTGTCATTTACCCTTTCGCAGGCAGGAATGGCGCACCGCTGGTGGAAATCCGGTCATTTAAAGCCAGGTGAAGAGGTAAAAGAATTGGGATCCATCCTGCTGCATGAGAAAAGCTGGCAGGTCAAAATGATTGTCAACGGGATCGGCGCTGTTTGCACATTTATTGTGATGATAGTCTTTACAATTACAAAGTTTAAAGAAGGCGCATACATTGTCATTATCCTGATACCCCTTCTGGTAACCATTTTTGTGATGATTCACAGGCATTATGCCGGGCTGGCAACGCAGCTTACCCTTGAAAGCTACAATGATAACAAGCGCATAACCCGCAACCGGGTTATCATGCCGATTGCCGGTGTCCATCGCGGTACACTCGAAGCGCTTAGCTTTGCTGCCACCATTTCTCCAGATGTGACCGCTGTTCATATAGCAATTGACGACCTGGAAGTGGCAAAATTAAAGGAAAAATGGAGTGTGTGGGGGAATGGGGTGCGGCTGGTGATTTTGCATTCACCTTACCGGTTGTTCATTGAGCCGCTGCTAAGTTATATTGACTGCCTGGATGAGATCAGCCTGCCGAATGAATTGATCACCATCGTGGTGCCCCAGTTTGTCCCCAAGCACCAGATCGCCAATTTACTGCATGCCAGAACAGCAGATACCCTTCGCAAGGCGCTCCTCAACAGGAGGAATATTGTGATTACCGAGGTGCCTTACCAGGTGGGATAAGGCTGCTTGCTACTCCATCATCCTGGCGCGGTATTGCAGGGCTTCCGCCAGGTGGGTGACGGAGATTTGCTCGGCATGTGCCAGGTCGGCAATGGTGCGGGCAAGCTTCAAGATGCGGTGGTAAGCCCGGGCAGTCAGGTTCATCTGGCTCATAGCAGATTTCATCAATGCTTTGCCGGGCTCATCCAGGCTGCAGAATTTGCGGATTTCAGCCGGGCGCATGTCGGCATTACACAGGATGCCGCTGCTTCCATCCTGCGAAAAGCGCTCGCGCTGGACATGCCGGGCTGCTTCAACCCTTTCGCGGATCACGGCTGAGGGTTCCCCGGTGCGTTTATCCGAAAGTTTTTCATACTCCACCCTGGGCACCTGGATGTGAATGTCGATCCGGTCGAGCAAGGGGCCGGAGATGCGTTTCTGGTATTTCTGGATGGTACCGATGGCACAGGTGCAAGGCCGGGTGGGATCGCCATAGAAACCGCACGGGCAGGGGTTCATGGCAGCCACCAGCATGAAGTTGGCTGGAAAACTTAATGTGCCCTGGGCGCGGGAGATGGTGACCACTTTATCCTCGATTGGCTGGCGCAGCACTTCAAGCACGCGCGGTCCGAATTCGGGCAGTTCATCCAGGAAAAGCACACCACGGTGCGCCAGTGAGACCTCGCCGGGATGCGGCCAGTTGCCGCCACCCACCAGCCCGGCATGGCTGATGGTGTGATGCGGGGCACGGAATGGCCTCCAGCGGATGAGCGGGGTGTCATCCGGCAGCATATCCGCCACCGAATACACCCGGGTAACATCTAACGCTTCTTCAATGCTCAATGAAGGCAGAATGGCAGGCATGGCGCGTGCCAGCAGGGTTTTTCCGGATCCGGGAGAGCCCATCATCAACATATTGTGTCCCCCGGCCGCTGCAACTTCAAGGGCGCGTTTAACATGCTCCTGGCCTTTTATTTCCTGGAAATCAGTCTGGATGAATGGTTCAGGGGATTCAGGTGTGCTGATCGTGTGCGGTGTGATGACCTGCTGACGGATCAGATGGCGGTACAGGTCGGTCAGGTTCTGGACCGGGATCACTTCGATCTCAGGAATCAGGGCTGCCTCATCCGCGTCGGATGCAGGGACTATGATCTGCTCAAAATGATTCTCGCGTGCCAGTGCTGCCATGGGCAGGATACCGCGAGTATGCCTGACGGTGCCGTCGAGTGAAAGCTCCCCCACGATGAGCACTTTTTCGAGCGGAGGAAGGGGAAGAATGCCCATCATGGCGAGAACACCGATGGCGATGGGCAGGTCGTAGGCTGGTCCCTCTTTGCGGACAGATGCAGGAGCCAGGTTGACTACCACGCGTTTACGGGGGAAATCCAGGCCGGTGTTCTTGATGGCTGCCTGGACGCGCTCCCGGCTCTCCTGTACGGCCGTGTCCGGCAGGCCGACAATGGTCATGCCGGGCAGACCCTGGCCGGTGTCCACTTCTACTTCCACAATGACGCCGTCCAGACCAATAACGGCGCAGGAAAAGACGCGTGCAAGCATGGGTTTAGTGTAGATGGTATTGGGCTGGATGTCAAACCGCTGGGGGAATGAGCGAAACTTTCAAAGCAGACAGGATGGGTTCGATCGGGCTGTAAATCGTTACCAGGCTGGAACCGCCAAACAACAGCCCTATAACCTGGCTTGTTCCGGCAGAAAAGAGCACCGACCCGGAATCGCCCCCCATGCACATGGAACTGGTGATGATCTGATCCTCAAATCGGGCAGACTGGTTGTCACCATAGCTGATGTTCACAGTTGCATTGAGGACTTCAATGGTCCCTTCTGTCACTCCGGTTGTACGGCCTGACTTGCGCACTTGCATATCCAGGATGGCATCCGCAGTTCCTGAGGGTATCCCGATCCCTAAAACTTCTGGAACTACCATTTGCGGATTAAGCGGTTTAGCCACTGCAGCATCCATATAGTTGATCCTGGGCAAGAGATCTTCAAAAAACTGCTTCAGTTTCTCATTTTTGAACCAACTGGCAAGCAGCAGCCCAAGGCGGATGAGAAACTCTGGAAGCTTTATTGCGCTTGCTTCACCCTGGAACCGGATCGGGATGAAACGTGCCAGGTTGGCCAGGGTGTCCTCGCCCACAATTCCCCCGTCAATTCTGCCTTGCTGCAGGACAGGATCATAAACACTGCAGGCGTTGCTATTAGCAAGGACATGGTTATTCGAAAGGATCAACGGTTCGTCACTGACCAGGTCGTACACCAGGCAGCCAAGGGTACCGGCGGTAACCTGGAAATGACCGGTGCTGATTCCACCAACTGCCGGCCGCCAGCGTTCCAGGCGGCTGGTCATAGCCCGCAATTGGCCGACTTCGACCACATCCGTTTGAACACCGTCCAGTACGGGTGGGATGGTAGCCCCTTTAGGAAGGGAATCAACCGGCACCTTTGCGCGCACCAGAGTGACCAGGCTCAAGCCTTCCAGCTTATTTCCACCGGTTTTCTTGTGACCGATACCAACACCAACCACGTTTGGAAGCGCCAGCAGGAAGTCCTGGTACTGGGAGCGTAAAACCTTCAGTTCATCAAATAAATCTGTCACAATTTCCTCTAATTAGTAACCAAAAGCTGCTTCTCAGTTGTCCAATCAACCTGATTGACAGCCACCCAGTCAAGTGATACATTCCTACCCGGTCAGATGCTGGGCGGAAGCAAGTCTCCTGATCCCATCAGTGCAAGTTGTACGCCAGTAGTTTGCCGCATTACATTAAGGGAGAAAAGTTGTATGTCTGATAGATTAATGGGAACCGTTAAGTGGTTCAATGCCACCAAAGGCTATGGTTTTATCGGCCGTGAGGATGGCGGTGCGGATATTTTTGTTCACTTCTCAGCAATCGAGATGGATGGTTACCGGCGGTTGCGTGAAGGGCAGCAGGTTGAATTCTCGGTGGAGGACGGCCCGAAAGGGCTGCAGGCTGCCGGGGTGAAGCCGGTTGAATAACCTCAACAATTGAATATCAGGAGCCGCAGGGATGCGGCTCTAATTTTTTAAACCGCCTTATTCGATTAGCCCGCTCTCTAAACCGGAAAAATAGGCAATGATCTTAATATATTCGCTCAAGGTAGCCTGGCGCCCCTGGCTGGTCGCCCACCAGGTGGTGCTCCTGTACCAGTGGTTTCTGACCGGACGGACGTAAAGATCGATACCTGAATCCCTGAATACAGACCGGAATATGAGGCGGGTTCGGAAAGTATGGAATGGGTCGGTAACAATGATGAGCGATTGAAAACCGCGTTTTTGGGCCAGGTTGAGGATTTCCACGGCTTCCTGGCGGGTACTGAAGGCAGCCTGGCTGGTGACCAGGATAGAAGAATTTGGCACCCCTTCACCAATGGCTATCTGTTTAAACAGGGTGGTGGTTTCAGTGACCTTATCACCTTCCCGGGGGGTGATTTCAGTAAGCACCAGCCATTTCCCCATCTTTTCCATGAACAACCGCGAGCCTTCTTCCACCCGCGACATGTCACCCCCGCCGCTCAATACTGCTATAGCGTCAGATTCTCTCAGCGGATCGGCAATGATCAGGATGCCGCCGGCTGCCGTGAGGATAAATTCACCTGCCAGCACAACAACAATGAGTAGAACAGGCACCAAGAGAAAGAGGGATAAACCCCTGCAACCTTTTGCTGGTTTGGTACTGCCAGCAGTCTGGTTCATTTTCTATCCTTTGATGGCCCTGGCCATCCGGTTCAATCCATCTTCCAGGAATGACCTGGGACAGCCGAAATTGAGCCGCACAAATCCCTCCCCGCCATGACCGAATTCTTCCCCTGCGTTCAGGGCAACCTTGCCTTCCCGCAGGAAGAAATCAGATGGCGGCTCATCCAGTCCAAGCCCGCGGCAATCGATCCATGCGAGGTAAGTCGCTTCGGGGCAAGAGGTTTTTAAGGCAGGCAGCTCTGACTGGATGAATTTCACCAGGTAATCACGGTTTGATTCCAGGTATGCGATACACTCCTTCAGCCACTCTTCACCCTTTTCAAAGGCAGCTTTGGCTGCAATCTGGCCCATCATGTTCGTACCGCCGGTCAACCCCCGGCAGGAATTCCTGAAACGGCTGCGCAATTCCGGGTTCTGGATGATGGCAAAGGCAAAATCCAACCCTGCTATATTGAATGTCTTACTTGGCGCCATCAGGGTGATAGCGTTTTGGGCAATTTCAGGCGATAGGGAGGCAATGGGAATGTGTTTATGTCCAGAAAAGATAAAATCGCAATGGATCTCGTCTGAACAGATGACCGTGCCGTTTGAGAGACAGGCTTGTGCCATCTCTTCCAATTCCTCCCCTGTAAATACCCTTCCGACCGGGTTGTGCGGGTTACACAGGATAAACATGGCTGTAGAGGGTGATACCTGTTTCGTGAATCCCGTCGTGTCAATACTGTAGGAGCCGTCTTGATTGTGTACCAGCGGTGAATCCACTCGTTTTAGCCCGGCACAAGATGGCGCCCGTAGAAATGGCGGGTAAACAGGAGTTTGAATCAAAATCTCCTGGGAAGAACCTGAGAACATCTGGGCGGCCAGGTTAAAGCCAGCCACAACACCCGGGGTGAAAACCAGGTCTTCAGGGTTGATTTGCCAGTTGTACAGCCTGTGCATCCGATCGACGATCACCAGCTTCAATTCTTCCGATTCCATGGCATAGCCGAAAATGCCGTGATCCACACGGCGGTGCAACGCTTCCATCACGGCTGGCGGGGCTAAAAAGTCCATATCTGCTACCCACATGGGCAGAACATCTTCATTAAAAAGCTTCCACTTGAAGCTTTCGGTACTACGTCGGTCGGGGCAATGGTCAAAGTCAAATGGCATTGTGAAGTCCTCAATGATTTTTCCCCATTATAACCACAATACCTTCGCTTAAGCGTGGGGTAACTGTTTTGCAGGTTGGTGAAAACTGGTATACTCACCGGTAATCTATCAGTGCCATGAAAAAAGCAGCCTTCACTTTCCAGCAGCCTATCTTCTTTACTAATCCCGGTTGGCAGGATTATGGACTGCTGGACAGCGGCAATGGCAGAAAGCTGGAGAGATTTGGGGGAATCCTCCTTGACCGCCCGGAAGCAGAAGCGATCTGGCAGCCTGCTTTGCAAGCCCGGGAATGGCAAAGAGCCGATGCGGTTTTCCATGCCACGGCTGAAGAGAGCGGGGGGCATTGGGAATACCGCCGCAGCCTGCCTGAAAAATGGGAAGTGACCTGCGGCAGCCTGCATTTCTGGATGCAGACAACCGCATCCAGGCATGTTGGATTATTCCCCGAACAGGCACCCCAATGGGAATGGATTATGCAAAGGGTAAAAGAAGCTGACCGGCAGGTTCGGATCCTTAACCTGTTCGGTTATACCGGCGCCGCCAGCCTGGCTGCTGCGGCAGCAGGCGCGAAGGTAACGCACGTGGATGCCTCCCGCAAGGTGGTTGGCTGGGCAAAGGAGAATTCACTAGCCTCCAGATTGCCCGAGACTGCCATCCGCTGGATAGTGGATGATGCGGTCAAATTTGTGCAGCGAGAAGCACGAAGAGGTTCATTTTATGATGGGGTGATCCTTGACCCGCCAAAATTCGGCCGGGGACCAAAGGGGGAAGTTTGGGAATTTTATAGGCTGATTCCGCAGCTGCTGCAATATTGCCAGGCAGTGTTGAGTGAGCAGCCGCTGTTCTTGATGATGACAGCCTATGCTGTCAAAGCCTCTTACCTGACCCTGTACAATGCTGTTTCGGAAGTAATGCAGCGATACAAGGGAATGGTTCAGGCAGGTGAGATCTTGAATGTGGAACAGAGTGCTGGCAGGCTGTTATCGACCGCCATCTATGCCCTCTGGTCAGACAGTCAACCCCCCAGTGGAGGTAAATTGTGAAAGAGAAATGCGTAATCAGCATTATTGGACCGGGGGTAATGGCAGAAGCATTTATCGGCGGGTTGCTGCGCAATCATGTGACAGCCCCGGATGGAATTGTTATTTCCGGACCGCGACAGGAGCGGGTGGATCAGCTGCATGAAAAATTTGGTGTACAGCCGTTCACTGACAATGCCCTGGCAGTTAAAGATGCCGAAATCGTGATCCTGACGGTCAAACCGCAGCGGTTGAATGCGGTACTGACCGGGTTGAGGGACCGGATCCAGAAAGATGCCCTGGTAATATCCATCGTAGCAGGAGCATCTATCGAATCAATCCAGAAAGAGCTGAACCACGAAAACGTGGTCAGGGCAATGCCCAACACGCCTGCCCAGATTGGCGAAGGTATAACCGTCTGGACTATCTCACGCAATGGAAGCCAGGACCATGCTGACAAGGCGCGCGAGATCCTGGGGGCATTCGGGGAAGAGATATTTGTTGAAGAAGAAAGTTACCTCGACATGGCAACAGCACTCTCAGGTACCGGCCCTGCTTACGTGTTCATGTTCATGGAGGCGATGATCGATGCCGGCGTGCACCTGGGCTTTCCACGCCGGATTGCGGAAAAACTGGTTACCCAGACCTTGCGAGGCTCGGTGGATTATTATGCCAGCAAAAGCGATCCCCCGGCCCGCCTGCGAAATGAGGTAACATCTCCAGGCGGCACCTCTGCTGAGGCTTTGTATTACCTTGAGAAGGCAGGTTTCCGCACCGCAATTTCGCGCGCGGTATGGGCTGCTTATGAGCGCAGCCAGCAATTGGGCAAAGGAAAGAGTTCACAAATTGTAGAAAAGGAATGACGATTTGACAGGGCTGGATTAATTTTTTTCCAGTGTTATAATAATTTCATAACAACCGGGGAGCCCGAAAGGGCTGAGAGGAGGACGAATGTCCTCGACCCTAATGACCTGATCCGGATAATGCCGGCGGAGGGAAAATAGCAGATCTATCGCACCCTCCCTGGCGGAGGGTGTTTTTTATGCAGCCTGAACGAGTGGTGATCTTTGTAAACGGGGAAATTCCCGATCTGCAGCGCGCCAGGGGCATGCTGCTGCCTGGTGATTTCATCATTGCTGCAGACGGCGGCTCCAGGCATTTGCATGCAATGGGCATCCTACCGCACTTGCTGGTTGGCGACCTGGATTCTATCCCTGCCAGTTACCTGAATGAGTACCGGCTGTTGGGGATAGACATCAAGCAATATCCATCCGCAAAAGATGCCACTGACCTGGAGCTGGCATTTCAACATGCAGCCAGCTTGCAGCCTGCCAGCATTGTGATCGCCGGGGCAACCGGAGCAAGATTTGACCATACCCTGGCTAATGCGTTGCTGGTCAGCCAGCCGGGCTATCGGGATCTGGAAATTTGCCTGGATGACGGAACCACCAAAATAACATTAATACGGCAATCACTGCAAATCACAGGCAGCGCTGGTGACATTGTCTCCCTTATCCCGCTTTCCGGTGCGGTGTCAGGCATAACCACCACCGGTTTGGAATATCACCTTGAAAATGAAGATTTAGCGCTGGGAGAAACCCGGGGGGTGAGTAATGTTATGACAGGGCCAGACGCCCGGGTAATCATTCAAGCGGGTATGCTGTTATGTATCCATACCCGCATGTTTTCTGGAGGTAAATGATGAAAAGAAATGTTTTACTGGTAAGTTTTCTCCTTGGTGTGCTGCTCCTGGCAGCCTGCAAACCAGCTGTAAAGCCATCTGGTAACGGCGATGCCGCTAAACCGCAGGTGCTGACGGTGATGACGCATGATTCGTTTTCTGTCAGCGAATCGGTCATTTCGGAATTTGAAACCCAGAACAATGCCAAAGTTTCCTTTGTGCAGAGCGGAGATGCCGGCCAGCTGTTGAACAGGGCTATTCTTTCCAAGGATGCTCCCATGGCTGATGTACTGTACGGGGTGGATAACGCCTTCCTGTCTCGGGCTCTGGCTGAGGATATTTTCTTGTCCTACGATTCACCCATGCTGGAACAGATCCCGGCCGAATTCAAGCTGGACAGCCGTAACCGTGCCCTGCCGGTAGATTACGGCGATATCTGCATCAATTATGATAAGGCTTTCTTTGCAGAAAAAGGCCTTGTTGTACCGCAATCGCTTGGCGACCTGGCGAAACCAGAATATGCCGGTCTGCTGGTGGTGGAAAATCCGACCACATCTTCACCAGGAATGGGTTTCCTGCTGGCGACTATCGCTGAGTTTGGCGAGGATGGCTACCTGGAATTTTGGGCGGACCTGCGCGCCAATGGGGTGGTGGTTGTAAACGACTGGGAAACCGCTTATTACACCAATTTCAGCGCATCATCCGGGCGGGGAAGTCAGCCGATGGTGGTATCGTACGGTTCCAGCCCGCCAGCTGAGGTTATCTATGCCTCTGAGCCTCTGGATGATGCCCCAACCGCGTCGTTGACTGGAAAAAACATGTGCTACCGTCAGGTTGAGTTTGCTGGTATCCTACAAGGCACGCAGAACCGGGCGCTGGCAGAGAAGTTTATTGACTTCATGCTCGGAAAAAGCTTCCAGGAGGACATGACGCTGCAGATGTTCGTTTACCCAGTTAATCCTGAAGCTGTCTTGCCGGACGAATTCGTCAAGTATGCCCAGCAGCCTGCTGAACCTGCCAGCCTCGATCCTGATTTACTCGCTGCCAACCGCGAGAAGTGGATCCAGGCCTGGGATGAGACAGTCTTACGGTGATCAGGAGCCTGTGAAACTACCTGCCAAACTCCCCTCTTCTTTATGGCTCTGGTTGCTGCCAGCGGTTTTTCTGCTCGTGTTTTTCTTCCAGCCGCTGGCAGCTATTTTCGGAAGGGTGGGCAATCAGACTATTGTTGAGGGGATAAGGGGGTTTAATATTGCCAGGATCGGGCAAACCCTGGGATTTACGTTCTACCAGGCATTGCTTTCCATGCTGCTCACTTTGGTGCTTGGGCTGCCGGCTGCTTACGTCTTTGCCCGGTTTGATTTTCCCGGTAAAAAGCTGCTGCGCACGCTGACTACCATTCCCTTCATCCTGCCGACAGTTGTGGTGGCTGCCAGTATCAATACCCTTATTGGGCCAAACGGCTGGCTGAATATGCTCCTGATGAGGTTATTCAGCCTGGATACTGCACCGATCCAGTTTATCAATTCACTGGGTGCAATCCTGGTTGCCCATGTTTTCTACAACCTTTCGGTCGTAATCCGGCTGGTAGGGACTGCCTGGGCACAGCTGGATAACCGATTGGTGCAGGCGGCGCGGGTGCTGGGTGCATCTTCACGGAAAGCATTCCTGGAGATTTCCTTGCCTTTACTGGCACCTGTAATACTTTCAGCCTCGATGCTGGTGTTTATGTTCGACTTTACCAGCTTTGGGGTAGTCCTGCTGTTGGGCGGGCCGCAGAATGCCACCTTAGAGGTGGAGATCTATTCCCAGGCGATGTATTTCCTGAACCTGCCCATGGCAGGTGCACTGTCAGTGATCCAGTTGGCGGTCACATTCTTAATCATGCTGGTTTACACCCGGCTGGGGAAAAAATCAACTTCAACCCGTCCACAGGCTGATACCCTGCGCAGGCCCGCATCGAAGCAGGCGAAAGCATTTGTGGCAGTGATTGTAATTGCCCTGGTCGTTGCCCAGGTCCTGCCGCTGGTTTCCCTGGCAAGCCGCTCTTTTACCAGGTTGGAAGCTGCGAGGGGCGAGCGGGGAGAGGTGCAAACCGGGTTAACGCTGGATTATTACCGCCAGTTGTTCGTAAACCAGCGCCAATCAATTTTCTATGTCCCTCCAGCTACTGCCATCCGCAACTCGGTTTATTTTGGTTTGATCACAGTACTGATTGCCACGAGCCTGGGTACGCTGGCAGCTTTTGCCCTCAACAAACCTGGTAAGGCCAACCGCTGGATGGACCCGGTAATGATGCTCCCGATGGGCACATCAGCGGTAACCCTGGGGTTAGGATTTATCCTGGTTTTCAACAAACCTCCCATTGATTTGCGTACTTTTCCCATTCTCCTGCCCATCGCGCACAGCCTGGTAGCCATGCCCTTTGTCATCCGGACAATGAAACCGGCCATTGCTTCTATCCCGGCGAATATCAGGCAGGCAGCGGCAGTACTTGGCGCCAGCCCGCTGCGTGTCTGGCGCGAGGTGGACCTGC
Source organism: Leptolinea sp. UBA4782 (assembly GCA_002403095.1). Lineage (GTDB taxonomy): Bacteria > Chloroflexota > Anaerolineae > Anaerolineales > Anaerolineaceae > UBA4782. Next base: position 6,466 of record DHHC01000011.1, on the reverse strand, counting down.
CCCTCATCTCCAGGGCTGTAGCAGTATCAGCGCTCTTTAGTTTTACCATTTCCCTGGGTGAATTCGGGGCTACTTCTTTCCTGACCCGGCCGGAGATGCCTACTATACCGGTTGCAATTTACCGCTACCTGTCACAACCAGGGGCAGCCAATTATGGACAGGCAATGGCAATGGCGACCATCCTGATGCTGGTATGCGCCCTGGCTGTTTTATTGATAGAATGGCTCGATAGCAGTGCTCTGCTGCGCAATTGAGGCTAACATGCTTGAAGTAAAAAATATCACCAAGTCATATGAGGGTAAGCCACTGTTGAAAGGCTTATCTTTCACAGTAGAAAAAGGGCAAACAGTATGCCTGCTTGGCGCTTCGGGCAGCGGAAAATCTACCCTGCTGCGTATTATCGCAGGCATTGAAACCCAGGAAAGCGGCAGTGTGCTCTGGGATGGCAGGGATATCAGCCAAGTGCCGGTGCATGAGCGCGGGTTCGGGCTGATGTTCCAGGATTACGCCCTCTTCCCGCACCGGAATGTGTTTGATAATGTTGCCTTTGGGCTGAAAATGAAAGGGATTTCCCATGAGGATGCCAGGCGGAGGGTTAATGAAGTGCTTGAAATGGTCAGCATGACTGGTTTCTCCAGGAGGAAAGTGACCGACCTGTCCGGTGGTGAGCAGCAGCGTGTTGCCCTGGCACGCGCGCTGGCACCCAACCCGAAATTGCTGATGTTCGACGAGCCGCTTGGCGCGCTGGATCGAACCTTAAGGGAACAAGTATTACATGACCTTCGCGACCTGCTGCATGCCACCCACATCCCGGCGATTTATGTCACCCATGACCAGGAAGAAGCTTTCTCCATCGGGCATAAGGTCATCTTGACCAATGAGGGCGTGATCGTGCAGCAAGGCAAGCCCGAAGAGGTTTACAAGCAGCCTGCCACAGCCTGGGTAGCGCGTTTCCTGGGACAGGATAACCTGGTGGCGGGTGTGGTCAAGGGGATGGATCCCGTGATAGTATCAACACCTCTGGGTGATCTGCAAGTGGGCCGAAGCTGCTGTGATGAACTGCATCCAGGCTGTGAGGTTACGCTGCTCATCCCGCCATCATCCATCCAGCCGGCTGTGGAAGGGATAAACGTCGTGCCTGGCCGGGTTGAGGATGTGATCTTTAAAGGCCAGGTAAACCAGGTTGTTTTTCGCAGCGGCGACTTCTCCCTGCAATTCGCCAGCACATCCGCTTTTACAGAAGGCGAAACCATCCAGATCTCGCTTGATCCCCGCGAACTTTTATGCCTCGAAAAGGAATCAATGTAATGAGTGTAAACACGCACGTCGAAGTGATTAAACAAAACAGCCTGGGGATTGAAGTCTGGCGTTACACGGGAACTGTGATTGAAAAAACCGAAAATGTGCTGCTATTGGAGGCTTACTTCAACCGGTCTGACCTGCCTTTCCACGGCCTAGTCCTGCGGGAGGGCGACCGTTACCTGGAGGTTTACTTTACCGACCGCTGGTTCAACATTATCGAAATCCATGATCGTTCCAATGATGACCTGAAGTGCTGGTACTGCAATGTTACTTCACCTGCTATGGTCAATGATGGTATTGTGGCATACCGTGACCTGGCGCTTGACCTGTTGGTTTACCCGGACGGTAGCCAGCTGATATTAGATGAAGATGAATTTGCTGTGTTGCAGGTGCCGGATGAAGAGAAAGCAAAAGCGCTTGCTGCCCTGGAAGAGTTGAAAATAATTTTCAGCAAGCCAGACAGTTTTTTGATACGCAATTTTCTAGGGTAACAGGAAGTAAAAAAGTAGGCTTTGAAAAATCAAACTGCCGTGAGATGTAGACCTCACGGCAGTTGTATCTTATAGAAACTTTACTACAATGGCTTATTAATTAAATACGCCATTCTGGAAGGCAATAAAACCACCAATTCCCAGAACGCAGCAGCAAAGTAAGAGGACACCTACCACCACAAGAATAATAATCAAGGTTGTGTTGTTCTTCTTGGGCGGCTTTGTTGGCGGGACTTCTTGGACGGGAACTTCTGGAATGGTATAGTCTTGCATAGGATCCTTCTTCTGGTATGACTTGTTTATGTATTAATAACTGTTGAATTCACTGAGTATACCTGCCCCGCCGCAAAGTGCAATACCCATCAGCGGAAGGACAAACGCCAGGATTACCCCAAGAATGGTAAAGGCAACATTGAGATAGCCAAGGATCAATCCGGCGGTAGCCATGCCGCCCCCGGTGACTGTTCCGCCGCCATTTTTGATCTCGCCTTTACCGACATGCCCGCAAATGATTGCGACTAACCCTCCCAGACCAAACAACCCCAGCCATCCCAAGATACCACCCACCAGGCTGATGATTGCCCAGGTGCTGGTTCGTGCGGGAGCCGGCTGGTAGTAAGGCTGCTGAGGGGGTTGTTGATAATATTGTGCCATATCTCCTCCTTGAAGGATGAAAGTAAGAATGCGTTGAGTAATTATATATCAACATTAGAAAAAGCCGCTCCACGAACCTGTAAGGAGATACCTTCCCAGGTCAAAGAGGGCGATCTGCAGCAGGGTAGTACCAAATCCGAACAGCACAACAGGAAACACACTTCTCCAATCTGCAAAGCTGTTTTCCCGTTTGAGGAGCAATATCCAGAGGACCGAATACACAGAAGTAAGAAGCAGTACAACCGTAAGGGCGCTGATCAGCGCAAGGGGGTAGAGCAGAAGGCTCAACTCTGTGAAAGCCAGAGCACTGACAATCAATCCAGCCAGGATGATTCCAGCCAGGTCGCGCCAGCGGCTGATGGCTGGTGATTCATTATAATCCTGCCAGACTGTTTGGTTAAAGGTGGGGTAGATGATCAGGGCGATATTGATTCCCATCAGCGTTCCGGTAAGCAGCCTGCTCCAGTGCTGGGGTTCATACAGCGAAGGCATATTGGGAAACAGGTGGAGGTAAGAGTTCAACCCATCGACCCCAAATGCAAGGATGAATAATCCCATCAAAGGGTAAAACTTGCGGGGCGGGAATCCCCCTTTCTTCTTTGCACCCAGCTGGAGGAGAACCCCGGTAAATGCTCCCAGGTACATCCCGGAACAGCGGATACACAAAGGTATTGCCCGGCCATCCAGGTGGAAAGATCGTTCAGAAATGCGGTGGCAGACTGCATACCCGACCGCATCTGCTTTACCGAGCAGCCCCGCGGGAGTAAAGTAAAGCCAGGATCCCAGGATCAATCCAATCAGGATTACCGCTGCCCAAATGATCTTACGGGAAAATGGTTTCGGCTCTGACATGCTGGCATGATTATACCTTTTCTGATGATAAAATCGGTTTGAGGAAGAATGAAAACAACCATATTCCGGATAATTCTGATGGTATTCATGCTGCTGGCTGCAGGCTGCAATCCTGATCTGCCGGTAGTTACCCAGCTGCCTGGAATTGAGCCAACGCCAGGGTCTACTGCTACCTCGCCGGGAGTGGAAAGCGCTTTGCCAACAGAGACTGCCCCGGAGATTACAGCAATACCCGGTCAAATTGTACTTAATCCATTAACCGGGCTTCCAGTGCAGGATGCCAGCCTGCTGGACAAAAGGCCTGTTATTGTTAAAGTGCAGAATGTCCCGCGCGAAAGCAGGCCCCAGTGGGGTTTGTCGCAGGCAGACCATGTATATGAATACTACATTGAGTACGGTGACACCCGCTTTGCTGCAGTTTATTATGGCATCCGGCCGGAACAGATCGGCCCGGTCCGTTCCGCGCGGCACTTTGATATGCAGCTGATCGATATGTACCAGGCAGTGCTGCTGTATGGAGGCGCCTATGAAGACCTGGAACAGGAAATGCTTTCATCTGAGTTTGGCAGCCGCCTGATCAGGGAAGGGCAGAATACCTCCCAGGTTTTCTACCGTTATGAGCCTGCAGGTACAAATTACTTGATGGCAAACATTACCCGGCTGGATGAGGTATATGACTTCTACGAAATTGAGGATGCAATGCCCGAATTTCCTGAAATTGCATTTTCAGAAAATCCTGTAAGTAAAGGCTTGCCGGCTGATGTGGTGCGCATCCGTTTTTCGGGAAGCATGTACAACCGTTGGGATTATGACCCAATCTCCCAGCGGTACTACCGTTCCTCAGAAGTGGTTTCGGGATTGGATGAGGAATATGCACCCCTGTATGACCGGGGTAGCGGTGAACAGATCGCTGCCGATAACCTGGTGGTGATCTTTACCCGCTATAACCGTGTTCCCGATTTTAACGAGGTGTTTGATGTTCCCCTGGAAGGAAGCGGAACCGCGTATGCTATGCGCGATGGGCAGATCTTTGAACTGGTTTGGATTAGGGATGAAGCAGGCGGGATGGTCACCTTTTCCAACAAAGATGGAACGCCGTATTCTTTCAAGCCGGGGAATACCTGGTTCTCGATCCTGGGCTTGCAATCAAAAGTTACGCAGCAGGAACGGAACTGGCAATTCACTTTATACATGCCGTGAGACATTGTATTCTTGCTTGACACTGCCGGTTGATTGTGTCATACTAATTGTGCAGTCACAATTTGCCATCTTTGCGAAGAGGAGGTGGTGTCCATTATGATAGATAGTTCTAGTTACCAACGTGGCGCTGCGGCATCCCTCCTCGCTCTTCGTTAACGAGGGAACCCGCAGCAAACCGGGAGAGCCGCCATCAAGGCGGCTTTCTGGTTAGAAAGAGTAGATGAATGGCGCCTGTTATATGGTGGATAAGAAGGATTTGCGCATCCAGGATAACCAGGCGCTGGCTGCTGCCCTGCAATGTGGGGAAGCAAAGAAGTAGCCAGTTAAAATATCTTCGAATGCTGCTGATTAACCTGGTCAGTATGCTTTTGGGCTGTAACCCATCTAAGGTTGGTGGTTCCGCTGAGCGGTGTCATGAACTTCATAACACCAATAATCAGGCAAAGTATTGATTAACCAGGTCCTCAGCGATCTTGGAGGAAGAAAGCACCCCCGGAAGCCCTGCTCCCGGGTGAGTGCCCGCCCCAACCAGTACCAGGTTCTCAAAATCCTCCGACCGGTTGTGCGGCCTGAACCAGGCTGATTGGGTCAGGATGGGCTGAACGGAGAAGGCGGCGCCTTTGTAAGAATTGAGCATATTTTGGAAGTGCAGGGGATCTATGTAATGTTCGGCAACAATGTTATTGCGCAGATTCGGCAGGTAATTCTGTTCGAGGAATTCCATGATGGCATCCCGATACGGCCGCGCCTGCCGGGTCCAGTCGATGCCGGCATCCAGGTGGGGGACAGGGGAAAGCACATAGAAGGATTCGCAGCCATCAGGCGCAATCGACGGGTCGGTAATCGTCGGCATGTGCAGGTAAAGTGAAAAGTCCTCAGCCAGGACATGCCGGTTGAAGATATCACTCAGAAGGCCTTTGTAGCGCGGCCCCAGGAGAATGTTATGGTGGGCCAGGCGCGAATCCAGGTACCGCCGGCGGGTGCCAAAATAAATCACGAAAAGCGACATGCTGTAGCGGTAAGACTGCATCTTGCGGTCAGAGTTGACTTTACGGTTTGCCGCTGGAATGAGTTTCATGTACGTGTTAGGGGAATCCATGTTAGAAACCACCAGGTCAGCGCGACGGATACTACCATCTGCCAGGCGCACACCGGTAACTTTACGGCCTTCGCTTAAGATTTCAACCACTTCAGCGTTGTACTGGATGCTCCCACCCTGGTCTTGCAGCAGCCTGACAAGCCCGTTCACAATCGAGCCGGTGCCGCCCCTGGCATAATTTACTCCCCATTCCCGTTCGAGGTAATGGATCATTGCATACATGCTGGAGGAATCGTACGGGTTTCCCCCGATCAGAAGCGGATGGAAGGAAAAAACCTGGCGCAGGAAATCATTCTGAATGAATTGTGATACATAACTGTAAACGCTTTTATAGGACTGCAGTTTGATCAGGTCTGGTGCGACCTTGAGCATATCGCCCATTGTTGAAAACGGCTTATCCGCCAGCTGCAAAAAGACTTTTTCGAAGATGGGTTTTGTTGTATCTAAGAACCGCCTGTACCCGTCAATATCTGGCTGGTTGAACTTTTCTATTTCAGAAAAGATGAAGTCGGTGTTGTTGTAATTCAGGACCTTTCCCTCTGCATTAAAGATGCGGTAGAAGGGATCGACCGGAATAAGATCAAAGTAATCGGAGCGCTCTTTACCTGCCTGTTTGAAAATTTCATCAAACATGAAAGGGGCGGTAACAACGGTTGGTCCGCCATCAAACTTGAAACCGTTGATCTCATACACATAGCCCCTGCCACCTGGTTTATCCCGTTTTTCGAAGACTTCAACATCAAATCCATGGCTGGCTATGCGGCATGCAGCCCCCAGACCGCCAAATCCTGATCCGATAACAATGACCTTCTTTTTCATTATCACACCCTGTGATGATTGATTCATGGTGCTGAGCCAGCACATGGTA
>DHHC01000038.1 GCA_002403095.1 Leptolinea sp. UBA4782 | reverse complement strand
AAATGCGGCTTACAGGCCAACCCTGTGATTTCTATTTCCTGTTTCAGTTAAGGTTATCTCTACTCGCAGGTTTCCGGGACGGGGATCACCTGCCCGTCATCCGTGTAAGTGATGTCAGGCAGCAGCCCATAGGATGTGCCAAAGTATTCATCAAAAATAATGCGGAAGATGTTTACCGGGGTTATGGATGGGTATAACACCTTTTCCGCCCCATCCGGCAGGTAGACCGCAAAGAAGATCTTGGCCCGGTTCGCATCCCGGACGCCGTGATCACCCATCAGCACAATGATTGGTGGTGTCTCCGACTGGTCCAGTATCTCAGCCAGGATTGTCTCCAGCCGGTTATTGAGAAAAGCAATCTCGCCGGTATACCCCTTCTGCAGGTACTCCTCGTTGACCGGTCCGGCCATGTCGCCGCTGTAATACGCGGGATCAGTCAGGATGGTTCCGTCCGCGCCGAATACATACGGCACATGCGGGATCAGGATGTGGCTGAAGGTAAAGGTTGGATCCCTGTCAGCGGCAATCGATGGTAACGTTTGCAGGACGAACAATTGCTTTTCGATATGGTCGCCGTAAGGATGCGACTGGATGGCAGCATCATCCACCACCCGGGTTTTCACATCCAGGTCATTGAATAACAACAAGGCTGTGCTTTTCAGCCACATTTGCTCAAACGCGTTCAGCTGCTGCCAGGTGATCGACGATTGCGCCTCGCCCAGGTATATGTCGGCATCTTTGATCCGGCTCCAGTCATAACTGGTCTCAAATGCAACTGTTTTATAACCGAGGTTCTGCAGCTGGTGGCGTACCTGGCTTTCCTTCATCAAGACCCAGATGTTGTCATCCAATGCAACGGTCTGAAGCCTTTCTTTAAGCTCAGGCAGGTATTCCAGGTTTAAAGCGGCAGTCAGCGCCCCCTGGGTATACGTGTAATTGGTCTGGCTGCACTCAGCCACGTAGAAACCCATTGCCTGCAGGTTGGAAACAAAAGCAGAATTGTCGAACCCAAAATCAGATGCCAGGGCTTTTGAACTGGTATAGGTATCCAGCACGATAAAGTAGACATCCGGCAGGTTGTCCGGGTAATCAGGCTGCAACTCGGGTTGGGCAAAAGTCCATTGAGATGCTTCCTTTTCTGCTTGTGAGGTGGTGAATGAAAAGGACACCAGCTGGAATGAAGGGAAGACAAGCAGGACCAACCCGGCAATATTTAATACGCGAGTAAGGGTTGAAAACCTGGATTGTTTGCGCAACAAAAGGATGGTGCTTGCAGCAGCGATCACCAGGTAGACGGGTAGTAAAAAACGGTGTCTGCCCAATGCAGCCAGCCAGGCTGCACTTCCTTCCAGCAGATGATAAACATGACCGTAGGTGATAAACAGGGTTATCCAGATGCCTGCAAGCAAGCCGGCTTTACCTGGGTTTTTCAACAGCAGCCAGAGCAGCACCACCAGCAGCATGGAGGATGCCAGTAGCAGAAGCAGGGGGCGCATCACCACACCGAACTCAACTTCACTGCGGTTGGCCGCCAGCAAAGCCAGGGCAGAATAAGCTGAAAGAAGGATGGGATAGACTGGCAAATCTCTGGCTTTTTGCATGCCCTGTACTATAGCCTTCAGGTGCACCGCTGTCAAGGAAATTAAAAGATCCACCCGGAAGGTTTCCCTCCCAGGTGGATGTCATCTAAGCTTGCGGGTGATTTTCAGTCATCCAGCAGGCGGCGTTCGCCCTGCAGTGACTGGATATGGCTGATTTCCTGGGAGACTTCAAGCGTACCGCGATATTTGCCCGCCTCATCGAACATGGCAAAGTAGCGGATGTAAACAAAGATTTCACCCATCTTGATCCAAAATTCTGCCACTTTCCGCTTACCAGACCTGAAATCATCCAGGATCTTTTGCACGGTATGAACGCTGGATGCCGGGTGGCAGTTCTGGACCGCCCTGCCGATGATGGCAGGCGTTCGGGGGAACAACCGGTCAGGCGTCTGGGAGAAGTAACGCACTTCATCGTTCTCATCAACAAAGGTGATATCCACCGGCAGTGTCTTCAACATCAGGTCGATCTGGTCCTGGGTCAATACTCCGGTATTCAACGGGATCATAATTTCAGGCATGCTACTGGTCTCCTTTACAACTGATATGGGTTTGATTTTCTGTGGTGCAGTTTTTGGTTTCCACTGGTCGCCGGGGGTGACCATAAAATATCCGATCTGGTTCTCTTCCGCCCTTATGGCAGCCCAATCCTCTTCATGCAGCTTTTCCAGTGCCGCTGGAATGAGGATCTTTTCCTCTTTATAAATCATTTCGGTCATAGCTGTGAATAATTCTTTGAAAACGGCTAAGGCAGCCTGTTTATCTACTGCATCGATCTTCAACAACTCACCCAACTTCTTGATGTTAGCGCGGATTTCATCATGGATGCCCCACATGACACGCGAGGGTCCATAGAACTGGTATTTTTCCAGGTAGGGGAAGAGCTGGTTCTCTTTGCGCTCGTAGTGGCGGACAAACCCCTTCACCCTTTCAAGTTGCTGCCTGAGCGCAGGCAGAAGAGCCGGGTTGTCCGATTCTGTAACCTTTCCGAAAGTGATGTCCATCTCATCCAGCAGCCTGGCCAGCACCTGGTTTTCAGCCCGGTAGGTGAAAACGGGATGCCCCGGAATACTCTCCGGTTGGGCTTCTTTATCCAGGCTCTCGCGGAAAACTGCCACGTGCACATCGCACAGGTTCTGGACTTCTTCGACCGGCAGCCCCTCTTCAATCAGCATCTGTTCCACAGCTGCAATCTCCGCTGAGGTGGCTTCGCTTGCCAGCTTACCGAATTCTGCTTTTACATCATCCACACTTTTTCCTTCGTGCAGCTGGCGTAATACGCTCTTGATGATCTCTTTGCGTTTTTCTGAATTGTTGATAAATTCACTCATCGTTTCCTCCAGATCAGGGTTCTTTTTGAATGTCTTCTTCCCAAATTATTTCCAGTTCACTGCGGATCGCTCCTTCCGGGCAGGCTTCTTCACAGAAACCACAGCAGGTACACTGGTCAGCCCGGTTAACAACTGGACCACCTGGCAACAGGGATAGAATTCCTTCAGGGCAGGCAGTGACACAGGCACCGCATTGGGTGCAGCTATCCAGGTCGATTTCAGGCAAGTCTGCTGCTGATTGGCTTTTTTGCTCACTCATGCCAATACTATACCAGGGTGCCGGTTAAATTACTACGACTTTTGTCTTATTTATCTCGAATTGGGGAAACGACTATTACGTATCGGTTTCCGCTTCCAGGCCTGCTCGATCCTGCAGGATCACCCGCCTGCCCTCACGGCGGATATAGCCGTCTTCTTCAAAAGACTTCAGCAGCCTTCCGACCACATCCCGTACTGTACCTATCTCGCAGGCAATATCATCCCGGGTATAGCGCGGCGCATGGCTGCCCAGGTCTGCCTGCCGGATAAGGAATTGCGCCAGCCTGCCGCGCACAGAATGCAGGGCAAAGCTTTCGACCATATCGGTCATTTTCTTCAAGCGGTGGGTGAAATCGCGCAGCATGGCAAAGGTAAAGTCCGGGCAGGTTTGCAGCAAGGTAAGAAAATCCTGCCTTGCGATACGCAGTAATGTCACTTGCGAAATGGTTTCCACGCAGGAATGGGTGATGCCTTCCTCATCCAGGAGCGGGATTGTATTAAATGATTGCCCGGCTTTCATGCGCGCCAATACCTGCTCCTTGCCGGATCTGGTCATCCGGTATACTTTGACTTCACCTTGCAGTACAAAGAATGCAGCTTTTGCGGGTTCTCCCTCCAGGATAACCGTTTCGGCTGGATGGTAATTCTCCATCTGGCAGGCATTCGCCAGGCACACCAGGGTCTTGCTGCTTAATCCTGCAAAAGGCAGAAAATCAGTAAGTACTTCCGTGGATACCATCAGACACCCATCATCAAGTCGATTAAGACCAGGTAGAGGACACTGGCAACCAGGCAGGATAAAACCATTGCCGGGAAGCCGCGTTTGCTCCACAACCTGGGGGTGATCGGGTGCCGGGTCTTTTCAGAGAGCCCTGCTACCACCACATTGGCTGTAGACCCGATAACGGTGCCGTTTCCGCCAAAACCGGCACCGAATACCACCGCCCACCACAAATGCTGCACAGGGATGCCGCTCGACTCAAGGCTCAGGATAATCGGGACCATGGCGATAGTTATTGGAACGTTATCAACAAATGCTGACAATAAAGCCACAAGCCATAAAATGATCAGTCCGAACACGCTAGGTGGCAGGCTGCTGGCACCGTGGATCCAACCCGCCAGGATATCAAATCCGCCGGCTGCTTCCACCCCGCCAACGCAAATGAACAAACCGGTGAAGAAGACCAGCACTTCCCATTCAATGTGCCGCAGGACTTCTTTGAATGACGGGCTGACCCAGATTACCGCGAGGGTTGCAGCCCCAAGGGCGATCATAGCTGGTGTAATTCCAATCCAATCTTCGAGCAGGAAGAAAAGCACAGCGATGGAAATCATCACGATGACCTTACCAGCGCCTTTTCGGTCTTTCAATGCCTGCTTTGGGTCAAGCCCCTGCAAGGCTTCAGGGGTCTCTTTGCTGATGTCCATCTCCTTGCGGAAAAGCCAGCGGATCAATCCCAGTACAGAGAACCAGACAACGATCACAATCGGCAGGCTGTGCACCAGGAAATCAACAAATGTAAATTCAGCAGCTGAAGCAATCAATACATTGGGGGGGTCACCCACCAGGGTTGCTACACCGCCAATATTGGAAAGCATGGCTTCTGCCATCAGGTATGGCAGCGGGTTAATCCCCATGATCTCGCTCACCAGGATGGTTACCGGTGCAATCAGGACGACTGTTGTGACATTATCCAGGAACATGGAGACGATCGAGGTAATCCCGCCCAGCATGAACAGAAGTAAAACAGGCTTCCCGCGCGACATCTGGGCTGCTTTAATGGCGATGAATTGAAAGAAACCCGTTGTTTCCAGCAAAGCCACCAAGATCATCATACCTAGCAGCAGCCCCAGGGTGTTGAAATCGATAGATAAAACGGCTTCATGCTCATTATAGAAACCAAAAATCAGCCCGGCAGCAACCATCAAGAAACCCCCCAGCATTGCAGCCACGCTGCGCGGCAACTTCTCGCTGAGGATCAGCGCCAGAGTGCTGAACAGGATCAACCATGCAATGATTAATGCTGCCTGATGCATTGATTCGTTTATCCGATAAAATTCCAGTTGCGGATCAGTGCCACACCGATATCCACATGCGAAACAATGCCGATCAGTTTTCCTTCTGAATCTGTTACCGGCAAGTCGCGCAGGTTGCTTTGCTGCATAACAGCAGCCGCATGCAAGATGGTTGCTTTTTCATCAACAGACTTTGGCTCGTGCATTTTTTCATCAACCGAATGGTTGAGGACAGACCTGTCAGGGATAAAGCGCTCCATGGCACCAAAATCGTGCACGAATTTAAAATCATCTACCAGCTGGATAAAGTCAGGCATGCCCACCCGCAATACATCAGCCAGGGTGATCACACCTACCAGCCTTCCCGATAGGTCAATTACAGGCAGTGTGCCTATATGATGCTGAACAAGAAGTTCCGCAGCCTGACCCAAAGATTGGCCTTGATAGATAGAAAAAACTGCCTTCTTCATCCAGTTAGTTACCAGCATGGTATACTCCTGAACTCGATTTATTAATGCATTTCTCCAAAAATTATTATATAATACTTTGCAAAGCCAAAACGTTTTGGAAAAACAAATGAAAACTGTTTCTATCAGAGATATTGCACGCCACTTAAACCTTTCCATTACAACAGTATCCCGGGCGCTGGATGGCTACCCGGATGTCTCCAACCGCACCAGGGTGCGGATTCTGGAAACCGCTGCCGAAATGGGATACGTTCCCAACCAGGCAGCCAGGCAGCTGCGCCGCAGGAAAACCGATGCCATCGGGTATGTCCTTTCTTCAAGCCATGCACGGTTTAACGACCCCACTATAGCTGATACACTATCCGGGCTTGCAGATGAAGCAGCAGTGCATGGTGTGGATCTCATTGTATCAATCGCCCCGCCTGATTCCGATCAGGAAAGTGCGATCTTTAAACGCCTCTCGCGCTCACAGAAAGTGGACGGGGTTATCCTGGGAAGGATCCGGAAGGAAGACTGGCGGGTGCAATTCCTGCATGACGAAGCCATGCCTTTTGTGGCTTTTGCCCGCAGCAATGATGCGGTGGATTATCCTGCCCTGGAAGGCTCCTATGAATACATGCTGCCCAGGATCATAACCCACCTGAAGAGTGAAGGTTATCAAAGGCTGGCATTTATCGGCGGAGATTCCGATTCTGTCTTCCACATCAACCGCCTGGAGGGATTCAAAGAAGGGTTGGAAGCCAATCAGCTCGCTTATTACCCGGAACTGGTTTTTACGGGTAATTATGCTTCATCCGCCGGATACGAGACAACCCTGCAGCTGCTCAAGAACCAGCCCCGTCCGGATGCGATCGTGTGCATCTCCGATGAGACTGCATTCGGTGTGCTGCATGCATTACGGGAAAAGAAGGTCAAGGCGGGCAGTGAAATAGGGGTAACCGGGTTTGGGGGCACGGCTGAATCAACCTACAGCGATCCTCCGCTTACAACTGTGGATATCCCGATCTACCAGTTGGCCAGGCAGGCGGTCGCAACATTGATGTCTGTCATCCGCAAGAAAAAGGAGATCGTCATCCCTGAGGTACCGGAACCTGTTCTGGTCATCCGCCAGTCATCCATAATAGGAGCAACCTGATGAAAACAGTTGTAGCAGCTGCCATTGGTGAATGTGTTCATGTAGCCGGGATCACCCATTTCTTACGGCTGGCAGAACAGGCAGGCTGGCATCCCGTCTTCCTGGGACTGGCCGTGTCAATCGATGAACTGCTGGCTGCAGCTGAACGCGAAAATGCCCAGCTGATTGGCATTTCTTACCGCCTGACCCCTGAAACAGGCGAACGGCTGCTGGGTGAGTTGGCAGAAGCAGCCGACCACTTGCGCGAGAAAGGTGTGCATTTTGTTTTTGGCGGTACACCGCCGGTAGCAGAACGGGCCAGCAAGCTGGGATTCTTTGATGGTGTATTTGACGGCAGCCAGCCAGCGGAAGAATTGCTGGCATACCTCAAAGGGGAAAGTTATACCGCTGAAGATTCACACAGTTATCCAACAACCACCATAGCACGGATCAAGTGGAAATCTCCCTACCCTATCCTGCGCCATCATTTTGGATTGCCGGATTATGCCGCCACGGTGAAAGGGATTGAAAAGATCGCAGATGCGCGGGTGATCGATGTGATCTCCCTCGGAGTGGACCAGGAAACCCAGGAAAATTTCTTCCACCCTGAACGCCAGAATCCCCGCAGGCGCGGGGCGGGCGGTGTGCCAGTGCGCTCCATCCAGGAATTCCGCGACTTGTACCAGGCCAGCCAGCAAGGAAATTTTCCGTTGTTACGGACGTATTCAGGCACAGATGACTTCATCCGCATGGCAGAAGTATTTGTTGAAACCATCCACAATGCCTGGTGCGCCATCCCGCTTTTCTGGTTCAACCAGATGGACGGGCGCGGACCCTGGGATATGGCTGGCTCCATCCGTGAACACCAGAAAGTCATGGCCTGGTATGGCGAACGAAATATCCCGGTTGAATTAAACGAACCTCATCACTGGGGCATGCGCGATTCTTCTGATGTGGTCTTTGTTGTGTCAGGCTTTCTCTCTGCTTATAACGCCAGGGCATTCGGTGTGAAAGATTATATCGCCCAGATGATGTTCAACAGCCCGCCAGGGCTTTCTGACCAGATGGACCTGGCAAAAATGCTTGCCATCCTGGAGATGATCGAGCAATTGAAAACCCCTGAATTTCGCATCTGGAAACAGGCTCGTACCGGGTTGTTGAGCTATCCGCTCAACCTGGCCGAAGCGCGTGCACACCTGGCTACCAGCATTTACCTGCAAATGAGCCTGCGACCGCATATTATCCATATTGTCGGGTTTACCGAAGCAGATCATGCTGCCACAGCTGATGAGGTGATCGAAGCCGGGCACATGGCCCGCCGCGCGATCGAGAATGCCCTCTCCACCCAACCGGATATGCTGCAGGACCAGGCAGTTATCGCCCGCAAGGATTACCTGATCGAAGAAGCAAACACCACCCTGAATGCCATCCGGGCTTTATCAGATAATCCAGAAGTGGACCCCCTTATTGATCCGGTTGTGCTCACCAGGGCTGTGACGACCGGTATTATGGATGCCCCCCAATTGAAAAATAATCCATACGGGCAGGGGATTGCCCGAACCAATATCATCAACGGCGCGAGCGAAGCGGTTGACCGCTTTGGCAATGCTGTTAATGAACTTGAGCGCATCCGCATGCTGGACCTGAAAGAATAGGAGGCAGTTTATGAAAGAACCAACCAGAATAGCCGTAATTGGGGCTGGGCATGGCGGCAAAGCTATGGCAGCCCACCTGGCGCTGATGGGCAGGGAAGTCACCCTTTATAACCGCTCATTTGACCATGTACGGATAATCGAAGAGCGCGGCGGAATCGATCTTGAGAGTTATGAGGGCGGACCGCATGGGTTTGCCAGGATCCAAAAAGTGACATCTGACATGAAAGTGGCGCTCGAAGATGCAGAAATGATCATGGTTGTTGTGCCATCCTCAGCCCACGCGGATATAGCCAAATTGTGCGCCCCTCACCTGAAAGACGGGCAGATCATTGTTCTGCACCCCGGCCGCACCTGCGGGTGTATCGAGTTCGACAATGTGCTGCGCAAGAACGGCTGCACTGCCCACTACATCCTGGCGGAAACAGAAACTTTCATTTATGCCAGCCGTACAGACGGTCCAGCCCAGGCACGCATTTTCCGCATCAAAGAGGCGGTTCCCCTGGCAGCCTTACCTGCCATCCACAACAAGACTGTCTTGACTGCCATCCGTTCAGTGTTTCCACAATTTATTGACGGGGTTGACACCCTTCATACCGGGTTAAATAACATGGGTGCTATCTTTCACCCGGCCATCACCATCCTCAATGCTGGGCGGATCGAATCCACCCACGGCGATTTTGAATACTACATTGACGGAGTGACCCCGTCCATCGCCAGGGTGTTGGAAGTGCTGGACCGTGAAAGGGTAACCGTGGCAGCATCCCTAGGTATCCGGGCTCGCAACGCTATGGAGTGGCTTGCCCTGGCTTATAACGTCAGCGGGAACGACCTGCATGAAGCCATCCATAACCAGTCGGGGTATTACGGTATCAAAGCGCCCGCCACCATGAACCACCGCTATATTTTCGAAGATGTGCCCATGAGCCTGGTGCCAATCTCAGAGCTTGGCAAACGCTACGGGGTTTCCACCAGCGCCATTGACAGCATCGTGCGCCTGGGTTGTATCATCCACCGCACCGATTACCGGCGCAGCGGCAGGACGATCGACAAACTCGGCATCCAGGGATTGAGCGTATCTGAGTTGACTGCTTATGTCCGGGAAGGCTGGAGGGAAGACTGATCCAGTATTGCCATCCAGAACCTGGCGGGAACCCCGCCAGGTTTTTTGATGCATCCAGCCGCAATAGGATACAATACGCTTATGCAGGTAATTCTGACCCACGAACAGGCGGATTTTGACGCCCTGGCAGCCGTGCTGGGGGCAAGCCTGGTGTTTCCCGGGGCTGTACCCGTACTTCCTCGGCGAATGAACCGGAATGTACGCAATTTTTACAACCTTTACAGTTCAGAGTTGCCTTACGTGGATGCCAAAGAGTTGCCATCTGACCCGATCGATTCGGTCATTTTGGTAGATACACAATCGTTGGTTACTTTACGCGGAATCAGGCAGAATGCCAGCGTGCAGGTGATTGACCACCACATCCCGCGTACAGATTTGCCGGCAGATTGGGTGATAAACACCCATTTTTTAGGATCCTGCACCACCCATTTTATTGAAATACTCAAGCAGAACCCCAATGGCGGCCCTCAGCCGCTGTACGCCACCCTGTTGCTGCTTGGAATATATGAAGATACCGGATCGTTAACCTACAGTTCAACCACGCCACGCGATATCCATGCTGCAGCATACTTGCTGGAAAATGGGGCCAACCTGACGGTTGTCAGCAGTTTTCTTAACCCGCCGCTCTCCGATGAACAGCGCCAGGTTTATGACCGTCTCCTGGCTTCAGCCGAGACCATCAGCATCCACGGTCAAAAGGTGGTGGTCAGCTGTACAGATGCCAGCAGCATGACAGATGAAGTATCCAGCATCGCCCACAAATTACGCGACCTGTTGGATCCGGACGGCCTGTTCGTCACCGTGCTGACCAAAGAAGGCATCCGCCTGGTTGCCCGCTCAACCAATGACCGCATCAATGCAGCCGGTGTGGCAGCCCACTTCGGCGGAGGCGGCCACTCACGCGCAGCAGCAGCGCTGATTGCCCCTGAAAAGTTCAAGGGAGGGCTCGAAAGCACAGAAGCCCTGCACCAGGTACACCAGGAGCTCATCCGTATTGTGCCCGAGTATGTCTTGCCGCCCGTTACGGTTGGGCAGATCATGTCGCGCCGCCCCCTGCTGCTTTCACCGCAGACTCCAGCCACCGAAGCAGCCATGTTGATGCAGAAATACGGATATGAAGGCTACCCTGTGGTTGAAGAGGGAAAAGTAATCGGCTTGCTAACGCGCAGGGCAGTTGACCGTGCCCTGGCTCATAACCTGGACCTGCCAGCCCGCAGCCTGATGGAAGCCGGAGAGGTAACTGCTCATCCGGCTGAACCGCTGGAAGATCTGCAGCAGACCATGAGCAGCAGTGGATGGGGGCAGGTGCCGGTGATTGACCCGCAGAATGGCCAGGTTGTGGGCATTGTCACCCGTACAGACCTGTTGAAAACCCTATCCATGAATGGGGAAGCCCACCATAAGCGCACCAACCTCTCTGAAAAACTCGAGGCTGCCCTTCCGCCAGCCCGGCTAGGACTGTTGAAATTGATTGCTGCTGAATCTTACAAGAACCACCTCCCGGCGTACATTGTCGGCGGTTTTGTGCGCGACCTGTTATTGAACCGCCCGGGGCTGGACTTTGATATCGTCGTGGAAGGGGATGCTATCCAGCTTGCCAAACAATTGGCGAACTTGCACGGCGGCAGGGTGGTCAGCCACAGGCGCTTCGGTACCGCCAAGTGGTGGATCGCCGACATCCATGCCCAGTTAACTGCATCGCTGCCGGAATTTGAGGATGCCGCCCCTGGCCAGCTGCCTGCGAGCATTGATTTAATCAGCGCACGGCGGGAATTTTACGATTACCCCTCAGCCTTGCCCACGGTAGAAAAATCCAGTATTAAGCTGGACCTGCAGCGGCGGGATTTCACCATTAACACACTTGCCCTCCGCCTGGACGGCAGGCATTACGGCGCGCTGTATGATTACTGGGATGGTGCCAGCGACCTGCACCGCGGTCTGGTGAGGGTGCTTCATTCCCTCTCCTTTGTTGACGATCCCACCCGCATCTTGCGAGCTGTCCGTTTTGAACAGCGGTTTAATTTCCAAATTGAAGCCCGCACCCTGCAACTCCTGCTTGAAGCAAAGGCATTACTGCGCCAGGTTAGTGGAGACCGCCTGCGCCACGAGCTGGACCTGATGATGGCAGAGCCCGACCCGGACCACATCTTTGCCCGACTGCAGGAGCTGGAATTGCTGCCCTCCATCCATCCGGAATTAAAGTGGCAGGCAGATATTGCCCGGCAATTTAGCGAGGTGATGAAAACACCGCCAGATGATGCCTGGGGTATTGAACCTTCTATGCAAACGCGGCGTGTGCTTGCCTACACCATCTGGCTGGGAAGGATGACCCCTGATAAGTTGCGCACTGTAGTCGCCAGGCTGCGGTTGCCGCACCACACCATTCTCTGCCTGGTGGCTTTCAGAAAGTTGTGGGAGGACCTGGAAAGCCTGGAATCCCTCACACCGGGGCAGGTAGTCAACCGCCTGGATATGGTACCCGCTGAAGCGCTTTATGCCATCCAACTCCTGGACATCCCTGCCGGGGCCAAACAGCGCATCCAGCAATACACTGTTGAATGGAAACATGTCCGTCCAGTCACAGACGGAGTGCGCCTGCAGGAATTGCAGGTTCCACCGGGTCCAATTTATAAAAAGATCCTGGCTGGATTACGCACTGCCTGGCTGGATGGCAGGATCCATTCTGCTGTTGAAGAAGACCAGTACTTGCAGCAAATGCTTAAACAGCTGCCGGAATAACCCAAATGGAACAGCCGCAATCTCCTGAAAACTTCTTATCACAGCTGGTGATTCGTCCCCTGGAAGAATCAGACCTCCCTGCTCTGGAATGGAACGGTGAGTTCAAGCATTTCCGCAAGGTGTACGAAAATGCTTACCGCCGCATACAAACCGGCAAACTGGCCGCCTGGGTGGTCACCCTGCCGGAAGAAGGGGTGATCGGTCAAATCTTTGTCCAGTTCATTTGCGACCGGCCCGAGCTGGCTAATGGCACAGACAGGGCGTACATGTATTCAATCCGCGTCAAACCCCAGTTCCGCAGCCTTGGAATCGGAACCGTATTGATGAGGACTGTAGAAGCAGAACTGGTGAATCGGGGGATACGGACAGCAACTCTGAATGTAGCCAAGGATAACCCGCGTGCCAGGCAGTTGTATGAAAGGCTGGGATTCAAGGTCACTGCCCACGAACCGGGGGTCTGGAGTTACCCCGATGAGAAAAATGTCTGGCATACAGTGGAGCAGCCAGCCTGGAGAATGGAAAAAGTACTGGTTGCAGACTCCTGAACGTCTGATATAATTGCAAGGGTTTTCGCAGAACCCGAAGAGTAAATAGAGCCGCTTGCGGCTATTATCGCGTAAAGAGAAGGAATTCGTTTGCATGAAAGAGTATTCTACCGAGTCCATTCGTAACATTGTCATCACATCGCACAGCAGCGCTGGCAAAACCGTACTGACAGAAGCATTTCTCCACTTTACAGGTGCAACCACCCGTATGGGGAAGATCGAAGATGGCACCACCGCTTCCGATTTTGATGAGGAGGAAATCCGCCGCGGTATTTCTCTTTACACTGGCGTGATTCCGATTGAGTACCGCGACCACAAAATCAATTTCCTGGATACCCCCGGATATACCGATTTTGTGGGTGAAGTAATCTCAGCCATGAGCGTTGCCGATGCAGCCCTGGTGCTGGTGGATGCAGTTTCAGGCCGCGAGGTTGGTACTGAAATTTCCTGGAACTACTGCGACAAATTCAACCTGCCGCGTATCCTGGTGATCAATAAAATGAACCGCGAGAATGCCAGTTTCCAGAAAGCGCTAGCTTCTATGGACGGCATTTCGGATACCCGTTTCCTGCCGCTCCAGATCCCCTGGGGTGAAAAATTTGAATTCCAGGGTGTGATCGACCTGCTCACCATGAAAGCTTACAAAGGCGATGGCAAGACGGTAGTGGATATCCCAGCTGAATACAAAGCCGAAGCCGAATCTGCCCGCAGCACCGTGATCGAAGCTGCCGCCGAAGGCGACGACCAGTTGATGGAAAAGTTCTTTGAAAGCGGTGTCCTTTCCGATGAGGAGATCGTACGCGGATTACGGGCTGCGGTCATTTCACACTCGTTCATCCCTGTGCTGGTTTCTGCCGGAAGCGCCGAGATCGGCACAAGCCGCTTGCTGGATACTGTTATTGACCTGCTCCTCTCCCCTAAAGATGCAGCTCCTGCTGTGGCAACAGCCAAAGGCGAGAAGGTCGAATTGAAAGCATCCGATGGCAGCCCCCTGGCGGCTTATGTTTGGAAAACTACAGCTGATCCCTTTGTGGGCAAGCAAACATTCTTCCGCATCTACTCCGGTTCACTCGTTGCAGACAGCCGGGTATGGAACAACACCAAGGGTGTTGAAGAAAGGCTGAGTTCCCTATCAGTCACACGCGGCAAAGAATCCCTCCCGGTAAAAACCCTGCATGCGGGCGATATCGGCACTGTTGCCAAGCTGGGCGAAACCACAACCGGCAACACGTTCTGCGATAAAAGCAGCGCCTACAGCATCCCGGTGCCAGAATTCCCCCATTCCCTGTACCAGGTTGCCATCTTCCCCAAATCACAGGCTGACTCGACCAAGATCAGTTCATCACTCACCCGCCTGTGCGAAGAGGATATGACCCTCTCCTGGCGCATGGACGGAACCACCAACCAGACCATCCTGCAGGGTATGGGCGACCAGCACATCGATGTTGCCATCCGCAGGGCTGAGAGCAAATTCCAGGTGAACCTGTTGACCGATATCCCCAAGGTTCCTTACAAGGAAGCCATCAATAAGAAAGCTTCCGCCATGTACCGCCACAAAAAACAAACCGGCGGTTCCGGCCAGTTTGGCGAGGTCCACCTGAGGGTCGAGCCCTTCCCCGACGGCGATTTCGAGATCGCCAATGAGATCTTCGGTGGTGCAATTTCCGCCAGCTACATCCCTGCTATTGAAAAAGGCATCCGCAGCGTCATGAAAGAAGGCGTGCTGGCCGGTTACCCGGTAAATGGTGTGCGTGTGGCAGTATTCGATGGAAAAGAGCACCCGGTTGACTCTAAACCGATCGCGTTTGAAATTGCCGGCCGCGAAGCCTTCAAACTGGCGTTCAAAGATGCCAACCCAATCCTGCTCGAGCCGATCATGAACGTCAAGATCATTGTTCCCGAAAACAACATGGGCGATGTTCTGGGCGACCTCAATACCCGCCGGGCGCGTGTCCAGGGTATGGAAACTGAAAAAGGAAAATCCACCGTCTCTGCCCAGGTTCCGCTGGCTGAAATGCAACGCTACACCACCCAGTTGCGTTCTATCACTGGCGGCCGCGGCATCTTCACCATGGAATATGACCACCATGAGATTGTTCCGCAGCACGTGGCAGCAGATATCATCGCCGCCCGGCAAAAGGAACTTGAGAGCCGCAAAGAAGAGTAACCCTTTCAAGAATCTGAAGAGAACCAGGTGCGAGTGCCTGGTTCTTTCTTTTTACGATTAGGAACGAATATGAACGATCTCGAAACTATCTGGAATTCCCTTTTATCACGCGACCCTGATGAAATCCGGAAGGTCTTTGCGGAATTAGACCCTGCCAGCAGGAAGGTGGTGCTGGACCACTTGAATGCCATGGTTTCTGAAGACGGTTGGCATCCTGAACAGGTTTCCACAGCCAGGATTGCGCTGAAAGCCCTGGAGCCAGGCAGCGGATTGATGGCAGATAATTAAGGTACAATTGACGAATTCAGGAGAGGCAATGAAAGTATCTGTCTTTGGTGCAGCAAACGCAAAACCCGGCGACGCTTCATACGAGGAAGCTTACCGGCTGGGGAAAATGCTGGGTGAAGCCGGGCACACCGTGCTTACCGGCGGCTATATCGGCATGATGGAAGCCGCTTCACGCGGGGCCCACGATGCCGGATCGCATGTGGTTGGCGTCACTTGTGAAGAGATCGAAGCCTGGCGTGGTGTGCAACCCAATGACTGGGTCAAGGAAGAATGGCGGTATACCACCCTGCACGAACGCTTGATCGGTTTGCTGGACGGTTGTGATGCTGGCATTGCCCTGCCGGGCGGCGTGGGCACCATGGCGGAGATCTTGATGATGTGGAACCGGCTGCTGGTAAAAGCCCTGGATCCGAAACCGTGTATCGTGATTGGTGAAGGGTGGCGCCAGGTTTTTGACTGCCTGCATGCCAACCTGGGTCAATTTATAAAAGAGGATGACTGGGAATGGCTCCAGTTCGTACCGGATGCTGAAAGTGCAGTAAGCCTGCTAAACAATCACCAGCCGGGCAAGAATGGCTGAGTCCTGAGCACAGGGAATTCAATGAGCGAAGAGAAATTACCAACCCGAGCAGAAAATTATTCCGAATGGTACAACACCCTGGTACAGCGCGCCGAACTGGCAGATTATGCCCCGGTGCGCGGTTGTATGGTTGTTCGCCCGTATGGATGGGCGTTATGGGAGAACATCCAGTCCGCCCTCGACAGGCGCTTCAAAGCAACCGGCCATGTTAATGCAGCCTTTCCGCTGTTCATCCCGATGTCATTCCTGGAGAAAGAAAAAGAGCATGTCGAGGGGTTTTCACCTGAACTGGCTGTGGTCACGATCGGCGGCGGCGAAACCCTGGAAGAGCCGCTGGTAGTAAGACCTACCTCGGAGACGATCATCGGGCACATGTACTCCAAATGGATCAAATCCTACCGCGACCTGCCGGTTCTGATCAACCAGTGGGCAAATGTCGTGCGCTGGGAAATGCGCACCCGCCTGTTCCTGCGTACCCTTGAATTCTACTGGCAAGAAGGGCACACTGCCCATGCCACTGCAGCCGAAGCAGAAGAAGAAACCATCCGCATGCTCAACCAGTATGCCGACTTTGCCATAAATGATGCCGCAGTGCCGGTCATTCGCGGCAGGAAGAGCACAACCGAAAAATTTGCAGGCGCACAACATTCGTACACCATCGAAGCCATGATGGGAGATACGCGTGCACTCCAGTCCGGCACCTCCCATAACCTCGGGCAGAATTTTGCCAAAGCCTTCGAAATCCGCTTCCTGGACGAATCGAACACCTTGCAGTACTGCTGGACAACTTCCTGGGGGCTCTCAACCCGCTTCGTCGGCGCCATAATTATGACCCACGGCGACGACCAGGGCCTGGTGCTTCCCCCCAGACTGGCTCCTATCCAGCTGGTGATCGTGCCCATTTATCGCAATGATGAAGAAAAATCAGCCGTGCTGCCGGTTGTGGAACAGGTTAAGGGATTGCTTTCCGAGTTCCGGGTGAAGGTGGATGATCGCACGGAAGTCACCCCTGGGTTCAAGTTCAACGATTGGGAAATGCGGGGTGTCCCGTTGCGCCTGGAGATCGGTCCCAAGGATGTAGAAAAACACAGCGTGATGGCTGCCCGCAGGGACATCCCCGGCAAACCCGGCAAGAGCATCCTTTCGATGGAAAACCTGGCAGCCCAGATAGGCAGCCTGCTGGATGAAGTGCAGGCAGGCCTGCTTACAAAGGCAACCCGCTTCAGGGATGAACATATTTTCGAACCGCGCGACTACGGGCACCTGAAAGAGGTCGTTCAGAACGGCTGGGCTTATGCCTGGTGGTGCGGCAGTGCAGATTGCGAAGCAAAGATCAAGGAAGAAACGAAAGCCACCACCCGCTGCATTCCGCTGGACCAGGAAGGCGGCAAAGGCAAGTGCATCTACTGCGGACAGCCGGCGGACGAAAAAGTTTACTTTGCCAGGGCTTACTAGCCTGAATGCTGGCGGCGTTTAATCCAGGATGGATAACTTTGCGGCCTGCCCGACCTTAAGACTGGAGATAAGTTATAGCCATGCCAGCAGTTGACCTTTCGCGCCTGAAAATCCAGATCGATGGGTTGATCTGGCGGTTTACCCGCCCGCAGGAATTTGCCCTCGAACTGCACAATATCTTTAGTTATTATGCAGACCGGGTTTACCGCCCCGGTGACCTGGTGCTGAAAAAGCACATTCACCAGGCTTACCATGTGCCTACGTTGGTAACCCGCCAGATAGAACTTGAGCTGCGATCCCGTTGTGAAGAAAACCCGATAGCCGCACTGACCCTGGCTGACATTCTCTGGCAGGAAAGCATGCTTGAACCGAAGTTGTTAGCGGCATCCCTGTTGGGGATGCTGCCCTCAACTCAGCTGGATGACGTCAGGTCACGCATCCAGCTATGGTCTGCCGGCATCAAGGACAGCAAGGTGCTTAAACCAATGCTGGAAAAAAGCACTACCGCCATCCGCAGGGATCAACCGGAAATCCTGCTTGCTGTGCTCAAGGATTGGTCTGCCAGCCAGGACCTGCCCCGCCACCGCCTGACAGCTTACTTGATCCAGATCTTGCTGGCTGAACCCGCATTTGAGAATATCCCGCCTGTCTTTGAAATGCTCACCGGCATTTTACAGATCCACCCCCAGCCCCTGCGGGAGGTATTGCTGGAGGTTTTCAGGCAATTGAGAAAGCGCAGCCCGGCAGAGACCGCTTACTTTATCCGGCAGACCATCCGATTGGGCGTATCTGATGCTGCGGCGAGTGTGCTGAGGAAAGCCATAGCCGAATTTGATGATCCGGTCCGGGGTTCGCTGCTGGCGGAAATGCGCACAGAGCCTGCTGCTGAAAATGCACCTCAGGAAACCCAATGAAGCTGACCATCGAACTCGTTCCGCAAACCTGTTTCTTCTCCAACCTCAGGTCCAACCTGAGCAAAAAAGACTGGGACATGCTGCGGCAGCAGTGCTATTTCAGGGCTAATTACCGCTGCGAGATCTGCCACTCGACAGGCAACGGCTTTTCTCTCGAGTGCCATGAAATATGGCACTATGATGACGAAACCCATGTGCAGTCATTGACCGGGCTGGTGGCATTATGCCGGGATTGCCACCGGGTAAAACACATGGCGCTTGCCAGGAAAATGGGCTGGCACTACCAGGCAGAAGAACACCTGGCTGAGATCAACAACTGGAACCAGATCCAGGTAAGCAGATACCTGGATCTGGTATTTGATGTATTTGAGCAGCGCAGCCAGCATGATTGGAAGCTGGATATCTCCTGGCTGGCAGGCATGGGTGTCACCCTGCCGGATATGCTGGACCGGGATGCACAGCTGCAGGGCTTGTAATCCCGACTTTCTTACTCTTGTTTTTATGTAGTATAATTGTCAGTCGACTGGTCCTACCTGCGGCTCAGGCTGCCGGCATGGAGACTTGCACATATTATTCAGGAGAAAAGCAGACGTCATGAAGAAAGAAGCAAAACAAAGCATCATCGAAACTTACAAAACGCATGAGGGAGATACCGGTTCAGCCGAGGTCCAAATCGCAATTATGACCTCCCGCATTAAAGAGCTGACCGAGCACCTGCGCATCCACAAGCACGATGAATCCACCCGCCGTGGATTACTACGGTTAGTCGGGCAGCGCCGCGGGATGCTGGCGTATCTCCGCAAAAAAGATTTCACCCGCTACAAGGTTCTGGTGGAAAATCTGAACCTGCGGATGAAATAGTTCGCAAAAATTAAACCGGGTAGATGGGCAAACCCATCTACCCCACTTCCCCACCGGTTGGGTATTGAAAAGGACCCGGAAAGGTTTTCTGGCTCATTTTCAGTCCCTAACAAGGTGGGAACAATAGAATAGGGAAACAAATGAAACCTGAATCGAAAATGTATTCAACCGAGGTGGGTGGTCAACCTTTTACCTTTGAAACCGGTAAACTGGCTGCCCAGGCTGGCGGTGCGGTGACGGTGCGTGTCGGCGACAACATCGTCTTTGCAGCCGCAACAATGGGCGATGAGCCCCGTGAGGGACAGGACTTCTTCCCCCTCACCGTAGAATATGAAGAAAAACTGTATGCCGGAGGACGCATCCCCGGTTCTTACTTCCGCCGTGAAGGCCGTCCCCCAGCTGAGGCTGTCTTGACTGCCCGCCTGACCGACAGGCCCCTGCGCCCGCTTTTCCAACAGGACATGCGCAATGAGGTGCAGGTGATCATGTCATCAATTTCATCAGACATGGAGCTTCCCCTGGATGTCCTGGCAGTCAATGCTGCTTCCGCAGCATTGATGATCTCCGATATCCCCTGGGGCGGCCCGGTTGGTTGTGTCCGTGTTGGCAGGATCGACGGCCAGCTCGTCGTCAACCCCACCTACGCCCAGCTTGACCAGTCTGATATTGACCTGCGCATTGCCGGTACGCGCGACGCCATCCTGATGGTGGAATGCGGCGCAAACGAGGTCAAAGAGGAAGACATGGTAGCAGCCCTGGCTTTTGGCCACCAGGCCATCCAGCCGATCATCGATCTGCAGCTGCAAATGGCTGCTGAAACGGGTAAGGCCAAACGCGAAGTCCCTCTTTTCAGCATCGACCAGGCGCTGGTTGAGCAGGTCTCTGCCAAATTCGGCAGCAAACTGGTCGAAACACTAAATGCCCCGCTGACCAAAGAAGCATTCAACGACTCCATGAAAGCCCTTGAAGCAGAAGCAGTTGAAGCCTTCGTTACACCTGAAGAACCTGAAAAAGCTGGCAAAGTCAAAGAAGCCTTCCATGAAGTGATGAAACAGGCAGTCCGCAGCCGCATCCTGTTCGACAAGAAACGGCTTGACGGTCGTTCTGTGGATGAGATCCGCCCGATCTGGTGCGAGGTTGGCCTTTCGCCCCGCGCCCATGGAGCCGGCCTGTTTACCCGCGGCGAGACCCAGGTACTTACCCTGGCCACGCTTGGAACCCCCAAGGAAGCCCAGGAGCTTGACTCGTTGTCACCCAATGACTCAAAGCGCTATATGCACCATTACAACTTCCCGCCCTACAGCACCGGCGAGGTGAAACGCCTTGGCGGACAGAGCCGGCGTGAAATCGGGCATGGCGCCCTGGCAGAACGTGCCCTGGTGCCTGTGCTGCCTGACGAGACCGAATTCCCCTACACCATCCGCCTGGTATCCGAAGTGCTGGCATCCAACGGTTCCAGCTCAATGGCATCCGTTTGCGGTTCAACCCTGGCTTTAATGGATACCGGAGTACCGATCAAGGCGCCCGTAGCCGGTGTGGCAATGGGTTTGATCAAAGAAGGCGATACCTACACCATCCTGACCGACATCCAAGGTGCAGAAGACCACCTCGGCGATATGGATTTCAAAGTAGCCGGCACCGGCGAAGGTATCACTGCCCTGCAGATGGACATCAAAATCGCGGGCATCACCCCCGAAATCATGTCGCAGGCGCTGGCGCAGGCAAAAGAAGCCCGCAAATTCATCCTGGGCAAGATCCTCGAGACCATCCCGACTCCCCGTCCCGAACTGAAGCCGCATGTCCCGCGCATTACCACTGTCAAGATCCCGCAGGATAAGATCGGCGCCCTGATCGGTCCCGGTGGAAAGAACATCCGTGCCCTGCAGGAAGAAACCGGCACCAAGATCGACATTGCTGAAGACGGAACAGTCTTTATCGCTGCGGTTGACGGTGTGGCCGAAAATCTGGTGCGCGATCGCATCCTGGCCTTAACTGAAAGCCCCGAGATCGGGCACATCTACACCGGCAAAGTGGTGCGGGTCGAATCCTTCGGCGCATTCGTTAACATCCTGCCCGGCATTGACGGCATGGTGCATATCTCGCAGCTTGACAGCGAACGCGTCAACAAGGTGGAAGATGTCGCCAACCTGGGTGATGAACTCACCGTGATGGTCACAGGCATCGATGAAAACGGCAAAGTCCGCCTCAGCCGCCAGGCAGTCCTGGAAGGTTGGACAGCGGAAGAAGCCGCAGCCAACGACCGCCCCAAAACCGGCGGTGGAAACAGGTCCGGCGGCGGGAACCGCGGCGGCAATGACCGCCGTGGCGGAGACCGGCGCAATTCAGGCGGCGACCGCCGCAGCGGCGGATACCGCAGGTAAATTGATTGAATTTCTTAAGTAATAAAAAGACCGCCAGTTTATGGCGGTCTTTTTTAGTCCTTCATATTAAAATGTAATTTAGATCAAGAATTATTATTGCTAATTTTAAATATGCGATGTGTAAATCATTGTAATAATTAATCATGAGCAATTAAGGATAAAGCAACCTTTTTTCTGT
>DHHC01000027.1 GCA_002403095.1 Leptolinea sp. UBA4782 | reverse complement strand
TACAGAAAAGATGTTACACCAACAAGATTATTGGTGGTGGCACGCCAAAAACTAATAATCCTAATTATTGGAATGGTGATATTCCTTGGATATCCGTTATTGATTTTAGTGATGGCAGAAAATATATTCATGATACTGATAAGAAAATTACACAACAAGGGCTCCAAAACTCAAGCACGAAAATTTTACATAAGGGACAAATTATCATTTCTGCCAGGGGTACTGTTGGCGAGTTAGCTGTATTAACAAGGGATATGGCATTTAACCAGACAAGTTACGGTTTAAATGCAAAAAGTGTAACCTGCAATGAGTTTCTATATTATTTATTGTTGTTTAGTATGCGTCAAATCCGAAAGAAGACACACGGATCAGTTTTTGACACGATAACAAAAGAGACTTTTAAACAGATTCATGTAAATCTCCCTCCACTGCCCGAGCAGCGCGCGATTGCGGAGGTGCTCTCCTCGCTGGATGACAAGATCGAGCTCAACCGCCGCATGAACCAAACCCTCGAGCAGCTCGCCCAGGCGATCTATAAGCACATGTTCATCGACAACCCGGAGCGGGAGGGGTGGGGAACAAAAAGGCTAGGAGAAATAGCGGATGTTAATTGGGGAGACACTAATACCACAAAAGCTTCATACGTAACCGATGGCTTCATAGCCTTTAGTGCAAAAGGACCAGATGGATACTTGCCTTATTATGATTTTAATGTAACGGGTGTAGTTTTGAGTGCTATAGGTGCGAACTCTGGAATGACATGGTTAGCACAAGGAAAATGGTCTTGTATTAAGAACACAATAAGGTTCTGGTCTACTTCGGAGGAAGTGAGTACTGAATATTTGTTTATGGCAACCTTTGGCAATGAAAAATGGCCCTTACGAGGGTCGGCTCAACCATTTATTTCTCAAACAGATGCCAGAAATATGTTGATTAATGTACCTGAAAAAGGGTTGGCAAAAAAATTTGGTGATATTGTAAATCCTTTTTACTCTCAAATAGATCAGAATGTAAAACAAAATAATGTGCTTGCAGAACTTCGCGACACCCTGTTGCCCAAACTCATGTCAGGGCAGGTAAGAGTACACGGTGGGTTTTCTGGTAATTAAAAATGTGTAATCTATTTCTTCTCCCCTCAATTGTTACATGCATGAAGCGAATTTTCGGAAAGTGGAATTGATAGTAAAGAATGATGCAAAAGCTACACTTACCTCTTGATGAAATTTGGCAGATCTGGAGTGATTGCCTTAAAGGGGAAGATCACAATTCCATCCAAAATCAATTAACTCGTATGGTTTGGTATGAAGCGATTTATCGGATGGTCCTGGAAAGCCGCAGAGTAACGCATCGACATAATCCATCAGAACCACCCATTAATTATGCACTTCATCAATTTATCGATCAGAATTTCTTTGAGGCACATCTATCACGTGTCCGAAAAATTATTGGTGATCAGCAGCGCGATTCTCTATTTGGGGCGAAGGGGGTATTTTCATTTTGGTCATTGTTGAAAGATATTAAGTGTCGACAATCAGAAATAACCCGCATCAAGTATTTTCAATTGATAAAATTCCCTTATGACCGGGAATTACTAATGATAAAGCAGAGGGAATTTATTAAAAAGATTGCACTAGACAAAACCGCATTTATGATTCCAAGGGAATTTGATGTTGGGCCAACGGATGATGCCCATCTTACATTTGATGGGTATAGTGATAAAACCCCTCAGACTAGATCTGAAGAGGATGTTGCTTCACCTAAATTCTTCGAATCTATTGAGAATGATTTATCTGCAGCAGATAAGATTGTCGATTTTGTGAATAAGTCTATTGCACATGCAGCCACCCCAGAGAGCAGGCAAGAAGTAAATTTTACTGACATTAAAATTCCCTTTCAGAAAATATGGCAGATAAATCGCCATTTGGCGAAGGTTTTCAACAAGCTATCTGGATTCTTAACACGCAGTTATCTTATGGTGCTTCCTTATGAATCAGCCAATCTATTCGATTATTGGGATGAACCTATAATTCCAAAAGGGAATATTGATCACCTTTGGGATCACTTCAATAGAATTCGGAAAGAAACTGAAACAAATTTAGAAGAGCAAAATTAAATTTTCACATTGCGAGCGTAACGAAAATTGGTATTGCTAAAGGATATTCACTATGCATCTAATTTATATAGATGACTCTGCAGACGAAAAGCTTGCTCTCTACTCAGCATTAGCCATACCTGTGGAACATTGGCGCGAATCCTTTTCGATGATTAAAGAATTCCGAAGTGGATTACGTAAGAAATATGGCATTTATGTATCCAAGGAGTTGCATGCCTGGAAATTTGTGTCGGGTAGAGGAAACATCTCTGATCGTGTGGTAAGCAAATATGAGCGGGTAACGATTTTTAACGAAACACTTGATTTAATAACAAAACTACCTAATGTGAAGTCATTCAATGCCGTTTTCCCAAAAACTCAAATGATGCGGGCTTATGAACGTTTGATCAATAGAATCAATCGTACACTGGGAGCCTGGAATAGTCATGGTATTCTGGTGTGTGATAAAGGCAATGAATTGGCATATACTCAGCTTGTAAGAAAAATGGGAGTTTATAACCCGATACCAAGTGCTTACAATCTATCATCGAAAACCGGGGTTAGTTGGAGGAATATACCTATTGATCGAATAGTTGAAGATCCATTCTTTAAACCCTCTGATCAGTCTTTCTTCATTCAACTTTGTGATTTTTCGGCATATGCACTTTTACGACGAGAAAACCCGCTTGAATCAAAATCTAAGTATGGTTTGGATAAATCGTTTGAAATACTCACACCAATATTGGTTAGAGAGGCTAACCGGAAGAATCCTTATGGTATTATCTGCCCTTAAACTGAAACCTCCCGGATGGGAGGTCAGCGATAAGCAGGACCTACCTCCGCCACTAAAGACGGTTTCGGACCTACACAAATATTATAGCACATTTGTCAAGGGGTATTTATAAATGACCTTTACCGAATCCGACATCGAAAAAGCTGCCATCGGCTGGTTTACCGCCCTCGGGTACACATACCTGGACGGGCATGATATCGAACCGGAAACCCCAAAAGCCGAGCGCGAGTCCTTTGAGCAGGTGCTGCTGCCCGCCCGCCTGCAGGCTGCCCTGCGGCGCCTTAACCCCGGGCTGCCCGCCTCCGCCCTGGATGACGCCTTCCGCAAGATTACCCGCCTGCCTTCCTCCTCCGCCCTCATCACTGCCAACCGCGATTTCCACCGCGCCCTGGTCAACGGCATCACGGTCGAGGTGGCTGAAAACGGGCGCGTCTCCGGCAAGGTCGTTTCCCTGTTCAATTTTGACGATCCCGCCAACAATGACTGGCTGGTGGTCAACCAGTTTACCGTGCTCGAAAACCACATCAACCGCCGGCCAGACCTGGTGGTCTTCGTCAACGGCATCCCGCTGGCGGTGATCGAACTTAAAAATGCGGCCGACGAGAACGCCACCATCTGGTCAGCTTTTAACCAGCTGCAGACCTACAAGCAGCAGATCTCCTCCCTGTTTGTGTTTAATGAAGCCCTGGTCATCTCCGACGGGCTGGAAGCCCGGCTGGGTTCGCTTACCTCTGACCGCGAGCGCTTCACCCCCTGGAAGACAGTTTCGGGCGGCGGGCTGGCTCCCGCTGCCACCCCCCAGCTGGATACGCTCATCAACGGCTTCTTTGCGCCGGAGCACTTCCTCACTTTCCTGCGCCATTTCATCGTCTTTGAAGACGACGGGCGCGGACAGCCGCGCAAACTTATGGCCGGGTACCACCAGTTCCATGCCGTCAATGTGGCGGTGGAAGAAACCCTGCGCGCCCGCAGGCTGGCAGGCGGGGGTGTTTCCGACGGAAAAGGCGGCTACTCCACCCGCCCGCGCCATGACGGCAAACCCGGCGACCAGCGCATCGGGGTGGTCTGGCATACCCAGGGCAGCGGCAAGAGCCTGACCATGGCTTTTTATGCCGGGCGCATCATCCTCGCTCCTGCCATGCAAAACCCCTCCATCGTGGTCATCACTGACCGCAACGACCTGGATGACCAGCTTTTCAACACCTTCTCGCTCTGCTCTGAGCTCATCCGCCAGAACCCGGTCCAGGCTGCCAGCCGCGAAGACCTGATCCAGAAGCTGAGCTCCTCGGCATCGGGCGGGGTGTACTTCACCACCATCCAGAAGTTCCTGCCCCCGCCCGGGCAGCCCTCCGGCAAAGCCCTCTCCACGCGCAGCAATATCATCGTGATCGCCGATGAAGCCCACCGCTCGCAATACGACTTTATCGACGGCTTTGCGCGCCACATGCGCGATGCCCTGCCAAACGCATCCTTTATCGGCTTTACCGGTACCCCCATTGAACTGCGCGACAGCAATACGCGCGCAGTCTTTGGCGATTACATCAGCATTTACGACATCCAGCAGGCGGTTGAAGACGGCGCTACCGTTCCCATTTACTACGAAGGGCGCCTGGCCAAACTGGAATTAAAAGAGTCGGAAAAACCGAAGATCGACCCCGAATTTGAGGAAGTGACCGAGGGTGAAGAGGTCGACAAGGTCGAAAAGCTCAAAACGAAATGGGCGGCGCTCGAAGCGGTGGTCGGCGCAGAGAAGCGCGTGAACAGCATCGCCCGCGACCTGGTAGAGCATGTGGAACAGCGCTTTGACACCCTGGAAGGCAAAGCCATGATCGTGTGCATGAGCCGGCGCATCTGCATCGACCTGTACCGGGCAATCACCGCCTTGCGCCCACACTGGCACACCGATGACATCAATACCGGAGCCATCAAGATCGTCATGACCGGCAATGCCACCGATCCCCTAAGCTGGCAGCCGTACATCCACAACAAGGCCGGGCGTGAGATCCTGGCCCGGCGCTTTAAAGACCCGGCCGACCCGCTCAAGATCGTGATCGTACGCGATATGTGGCTGACCGGGTTTGACGTGCCTTCGCTGCATACCATGTACATTGATAAACCCATGCAGGGGCACGGGCTGATGCAGGCGATTGCGCGCGTCAACCGGGTTTTCCGCGACAAACCCGGCGGCCTGATCGTCGACTACCTTGGCCTGGCAGACCAGCTGCGCCAGGCGCTGGCAAATTACACTGACAGCGGCGGTCAGGGCGCAACCGCCCTCGACCAGGAGCAGGCGGTATTGCTTCTTCTGCGCGAAGTGGAAGTCTGCCGTGGCCTGTTCCATGGGTTTAACTGGTCCAGGTGGCTTGGCGGCAGCCCGGCTGAACGCCTGGCAGTCCTGCCTCTCGCCCAGGAGCACATCCTGGCGCTTGAAAATGGGCGGACCCGCCTGCTGGATACGGTGGCCAGGATGACCAGCGCTTTTGCCCTCTCGGTTCCGCATGAAAAAGCGCTTGAAGTCCGCGAGGAGGTCGGGTTCTACCAGGCGGTGCGCAGTGCTATCATCAAGGTGACGGTTGAAGGCGCCCGCTTTGAGGTTGACCTTGACCATGCCATCCAGCAGATCGTTTCGCGGGCGGTGGCATCGGAAGAAGTGATTGATATCTTTGCAGCTGCCGGGCTCAAAAAACCGGATATCTCGATCCTCTCTGACGAGTTCCTGGCTGAGATTGCCAGTATGCCCCACCGCAACCTGGCTATCGAGCTGCTGCGCAAGCTGCTGAATGATGAGATTAAATCCCGCTCGCGCCGCAACCTGGTGCAGTCGCGTTCATTTGCTGAGATGCTGGAACAGACCATCCGGCGTTACCAGAATCGGGCCATTGAGACTGCCCAGGTGATCGAAGAACTGATTGAGATTGCCCGCCAGGTGCGTGAAGCCCAAAACCGCGGCCAGAACCTGGGGCTGAACGAAGATGAGCTGGCATTTTACGATGCCCTCGAAGTGAATGACAGTGCTGTTAAAGTGCTGGGCGATGATAACCTGAAGATTATTGCGCGCGAACTGGTGGAGACTGTACGCAAAAATGTCACCATTGACTGGACGGTGAAAGAGAACGTGCGGGCAAAACTGCGGGTTATGGTAAAACGTATTTTGAAAAAGTACGGTTACCCGCCCGACAAGCAGGAAAAAGCCATCCTCACAGTGCTCGAGCAGGCTGAATTGATCGCCAAAGACTGGGCAGGATGAAGCGGGATGATTGCCTGATGCTATAATCAGAAATCCAGAAACAGCCATACTCAAGTAAGAAAGCGACAGTGGCAAGATGAAAATCAGAGATTTCACACCCCAGGATTATGCCGGGATTGTTAATGTACATGCCAGCTTAAATATTGATTGGCCCGAGCGGCCCCGTACACCGGAAGGCTGGGCAGAAGCAGACCGGAACCGGCACCCAAAATGCAAATACCGGCACTGGGTGGTTCAAGCCGCAGATGGATTCCCCGGGGGTAGTGTACTTTCCGCAGGTGTACATGCAGGAAAACCATGGAGGGCAAAACAAAGATGCGGTTCTGCATGATCCCCGTTTCTGTGTTTTTCCGGGCTGGAGCGTAGGACTGGTCGAACCGTATGCCGGGCTGCCGCAGCCAGCGCCGTGGTTATGACCCTCAAGTCGGTCCACTTCCCGGCGGTGGTGTTCCGGGCAGACCACCCGTTCCTCTTTCTCATCCGTGAAAAGACAACAGGGAGCATCCTGTTTCTGGGCAGGTTCACTGATCCTGCCTGAAACGCCGGGACATGGAATAAGCTCAATGAGCAAACACCTGTTTTGGAGGTGTTTGCTCTTTCTTTAAATAGCTGGCAAGAAATAAGTTACGACCAGCCCTGGTCTTTTGCGAATTTGGTAATGACGGGAAGGTCAGTATAAACGCCCTTGTAGGCCTTGATACCGTAAATGATGTTGATGATCCACAGCAGCAGACCAAGGCACCATACAACCGGAATGAATGCCAGGACACCGGCAACCACAATCTCAACGATGCCCAAAATAAGGGTGGGGATTGTGTGGTACTTGATGAAAGGGCGATTCTTCTTGGTGTCCATCAGCAGGGTGATGATGGGGAAAAGCGGTGTAATCAGGAAGTTCAAAAGAGTCCACAACCGGTCATCACTGCTTACTTCCGCATCCTGTACTGGGGGTGGTACATATTGCTCTGACATGCTAAACCTCCTATGGTGGAATTACAACTTGTCAATACAGTATACAATATTCAAGGCATTATTGCGACAGTAATTGTCTCAAATGCTGTCTTAAATGCAAAACTGTATGGTTTTGTGCCGCCGCGAAAAATTCCCTGGTTGATCGCAACCCTGTAAGGCATTTCCTGGTGAAGTTCGCTTGATCGGCTGGAAAGTGCTATAACATCTGTGGAGTGAGAACTGGTACGCAGTTCCCATCCATTGGCAGCCCGGCTGCAGGGGCTACCTCATCAGGCGGTTTACGGGACCCGGTGCAAAAAACTTGATAATGGCAGGAGAATGCGCCATGAGCAAATTGCAGGCTGAATTTGTTTCGCTGGATGATATCCAGGTTGCATACTGCCAGCATGGCAGCGGCAAGGCGTTGATCTTGCTGCACGGCAACTCGGGCAGCAAGGCCGCCTTCAAGAAGCACCAGCTGGAATCCTTTGCGGATTTCCACACCTTCGCGCTGGACAGCCGCGGTCACGGGCAAAGCCGTTCGCACGACACCTCCCTGTCCATCTCCCGGATTGCGGATGATGTCATCCGTTTCTGCCAGGCCATGCAGATCCAACAGGCTTATGTGGTTGGCTACAGTGATGGCGGAAATATTGCCCTTTTCCTGGCCAAAAAAGCGCCCGGGCTGTTTCCCCGCCTGATCGCCATCTCACCCAATTACCTGGTGAGCGGCACCACGGATTCCACCCTGCAGACATTCAACCGCATCTACAAGGTCCTCCGGTTCCTGGACCGGGCCGGGCTGAACATGAAGAAATACGTCATGCGCTTTGACCTGATGCTGACAGATATCGGGATCTCTGAAGAGGAGTTGCGGAGCATCCAGACCGATTTCCGCATCCTGTATGCTGAAGCCGACATGGTGAAGGAAGAGCACTTGGTTCATTTGGCAGGCCTCATCCCGGGTTCTATCTTGCAGAAAGTACCTGGCTGCACCCATCTCAGTATCCTATCCAACCCGCAGGCCATTGCAGTCATGCGCGGCTGGCTGCTGGAGGGCGAATAGGATTTAGCTGTCCGCCATGCACTCATCAGCAGGAATGTTTATGGATATCACCGACCAGTATCAACAGGCGGTAGCTGCACTGCGGGCAGCAGGCATCCTGGATCGGTTGGAGGATGC
Organism: Leptolinea sp. UBA4782; assembly: GCA_002403095.1. Lineage (GTDB taxonomy): Bacteria > Chloroflexota > Anaerolineae > Anaerolineales > Anaerolineaceae > UBA4782. The sequence goes on along the minus strand of DHHC01000027.1, from coordinate 28,597 downwards.
GGAGCTTGAGGAGTATCCCCTGCCAGCGCAGGCGCAGGTGCAGGACCTGGTCGAGCGCAACCGCAGCCTGGTTGAATTGAAAACGCAGCAGGGGTTCACCCGTCTGCAGTTGACTCCGTTCTGCTTGCCGGTACTGCAGCTGGCGGAGGCAGCCAGGATATTGCTGCAGGAACTGGCGCTGCAGGAAAAACTATTCCAATCACAGGCTGACCCGGATACCCCGGATATGCCGGTCAGGGTCAACCGCAAGGACCCGCTCTGGATGTGGGAACGGCTGAAGCCGTTGATGGATTCTCTAGAGGTGGTGTACTTCCCGCAGGTGTATGCGCAGGAATCCCATGGAGGGCAAAACAAAGCTGCGGTTCTGCACGATCCTCGTTTCTGTGCTTTTCCGGGCTGGAGCGTAGGACTGGTCGAACCGTATGCCGGGCTGCCCCAGCCGGGTAAAGGGAGCCTGCTGCAGGGCAGGCAGCAGCTGGAAACGTTCCACACGCCGCGTGAATACCTGCAAATCCTGAAATCCCCGCCTTACATTGGGGAAACTGGCTGGACGCTGGAGGATTTCCTGGTCTTTTTCCTCACCCGGCTGGTGCAGGAAAACCGGGTCAGTTTCGACCGCCGGGAAGGCAGCAGCGCCTGGCTGCTGGGAGCTTATGTGCCGGGATTGCAGAAAACCCCCAACCTGGTATTAACCGGCTACTGGTCAGGTGTAGTTGGGCATAAACTGTACCTTTCTGCGCACCGTACCGGGAACCACTTTGCGCATTGCGGCGCCCCCACTGTCGTCAGACTGGGCTTATTAACCCACGATTGAGAATCTGTGATTTTCAGTTAGACCCGGGCTGGATGAACCTGCTACAATCAAGGAAACGGTAATGCAAAGGATGAAAATTATGAACACAAAAGAATCTACCCAAAAAGCCCAGATAGTTTACTTCTCGCATGGAGGCGGACCTTTGCCCATCCTGGGCGACCCCAGCCACCAGGCCATGATTGACTTTATGAAGCAGCTACCTTCCCATCTGCACCGCCCGGAAGCCATCCTGGTGGTCAGCGCCCACTGGGAGGAAAGCTCTGCCACGCTGCTTGCGTCGCCCAACCCGCCCATGTTCTACGATTACTACGGCTTTCCAGAAGCTGCATACAGTATTACGTATCCAGCCCCGGGCAGCCCTGTCCTGGCGGAAAAGACAGCTGGATTACTACGCGAGAGTGGAATACCAGCTGAGTTGGATATGCAGCGCGGCTTTGACCACGGCCTGTTCATCCCCTTGAAAATGATGTACCCGGATGCGGATATTCCCTGCCTGCAGCTATCGCTCCTGAAAGGGCTGGATCCCGGCAGGCACATTGCCCTTGGAAAAGCCTTGCGGAGCCTGCTGGAGGAGAATATCCTGGTGATTGGCTCGGGTTTTTCATTTCATAACATGGGTGCCTTTTCCTGGGACGGGGTATACCACCCCGACCCTGCCAATGATGCCTTCCAGGATTGGCTGATTGATACATGCACCTCTGCTGTTTCTGAAAATGAACGCGAGCAGGCACTGACTGAATGGCACAAAGCGCCTTCGGCGCGCTACTGCCACCCGCGCCATGAGCATCTGCTGCCCCTGCATGTGTGCGCCGGGCTGGCCGGCAGGCCGGGCGAACTGGTGTTTGATGATGCCATCTTTGGAAAGCGTGGTGTGGCGTTTTTGTGGCAATGATTTAAGTAAAAATTTCGATTGACTGTTCAGGTAACCGTTATGGCATCTCGCAAATTAAAAAGACAATTAAACCTGGCACAGATCGTTATGCTTGGTACAGCCGGGGCAATTGGAGCTGAGATTTTTGTCCTTACCGGGCATGCCGCGGGGATGGCAGGCCCTGCCATGGTGCTAGCCATAATCATTGGGGGCGTATTAAGTTACTCGATTGCATTGAATTACAGCGAGCTGGCCACTGCTTACCCGGTTACCGGAGGGGCTCTTACATACGTTCGCGAGGCTTGGGGAAACAACCTGCTTTCTTACCTGGTAGGTTCACTTGACTGCCTTTCCAGTACCTTTTATGCAGGCTTATCAGCGGTTGGTTTTGCTTACTCGGTTAAGGTGTTCCTCCCGTTCCTGCCTGTTATTCCTACTGCGATCGGCATAGTGGTTCTGTTTATAGTCCTGAACATACTCGGCGTCGGTAATATAGGAAACACCCAGATAGTCCTGGGAAGTGTGCTGCTCGTTATCCTTGTGGCGTACATTATTCTGGGATTCACCCTGCCGGCTGGCTTTGACTGGAATACTTTTCTGCCTGATGGAAAATTCTTTATTTATGATGGATTTGCACAGAATATCAAAGCTCTGTTTACTACCACTTCGTTGATTTACGTTGCCTTCATTGGGTTTGAGGTAATCGCTGATGATGCTGAAGAGATCAGGAATCCGAGTAAAAACATACCGAATGGAATCATGATCAGCCTGACCCTGTGCTTGATTCTTTACCCGTTGATCTCCATGGTGACCCTGGGGACCATCCCCTGGATCGAACTGGCAGGCTCTGATACCGCCCTATCTGATGCGAGCAGCCGATTCCTGCCGGGTATAGGCCCTATGGCATTGGCTGCAGCAGGGATACTGGCGACTATTACAACGTTGAACTCTGCTATGCTCAGCGCAACGCGTGAAGCCTTCACCATGAGCCGTAATGGAATGTGGCCGCGCATTCTTTCCCGTCTGGGTCGGTTCCGCACACCTTCGATCGCTACACTGGTGGTCGGAGGAATCATTTGTGCCATTGCCGCAATTGGTGTTGTTGATTTCTTGAGTTATATTTCCGCTTCAGGCTACCTGTTTGTCCTCTTTTTCTCCAACCTGGCATTGGTCCGTCTCCGCAAACGTTACCCCAATTTACAGCGTCCGTATAAAACACCCCTGTACCCGGCGCCTGTTTTCATTGCCATGGGTACATGCTTTCTCATCGTGGCGTCCACCGATTGGCGCGCTTTGACTTTCGGGGCTGGGTTGCTTGCAGTACTGAGTGCAGTCTATTACCTTTCGCGGATGGGGAAGCATTATTATGGACGGTACATTAAAACGGGCGATAAGCTCAAGAATCGCATCCTGGTCCCGGTAGCCAACCCGAAAACAGGAGCTGCCCTGGTTCACATGGCAGCCATCCTGGCTCAAGCAATTGAAGATACGAGCGTTTGTGTTTTCCATGTAAAGTTGGCTGGAGCAGGGGTCAATTCCATCCCACATGGGAATGGTGTTCAAACCGTTCAAGAAAATGACCGTTTTTCTCTACCGGAGCAGATCGTGCGTGAAGCCAGGGAGCGGAATGTTCCTTTGTATACAAAAGGACGGGCAGGTTCGGGAATATCAGAAGTGATCCTGGATGAACTGGAAACACAAAAGAACATCAAACTGGTCCTGGCGGGCTGGCCTGGTCCGGTCGATCCGGAAACGGCAGCTGAAAATCCGATCCGGAACCTGATTGAAAAAGCGCAAACCAACATTGCGGTCTTCTACCCGCATCACAAGGGGCGCATTCAGCATATCCTTGTCCCGTTGGGCGGGGGTCCGCACTCCCGCCTGGCGTTGCGCCTGGCTTATGAGGTTGCTGAAGAAGAAAATGCACGGGTGATCGTTTTCCGCGAAGCCCCTGAAAATACTGATGATGAGGAGTTGGAAGATGCCGCCCTCTTTCTGCAGGAGATCGTAAATCAGGAGCTTGGGTTGATGCCGGCCAGGATCACAATCCACACAGCGCGGTCCGGTTCGGTCACCGATGCCGTTTTAGAGGAGATAGGGCGTCAGAAATATGACCTTCTGGTGATGGGGGCTTCAGAGGAATATGGGCTGGGAACACGCCTGTTTGGTTCTGTGGATGACTGGATCATTGAGCATGTGCGGGATTGCTCGGTGCTGCTGGTACGCCAGCACGAATCGGTGATGATCCACTGGATCCGACGTTACTTGAAAAAGCTATGGAAAGAGTACCAGTTGATCCCGAACGGGAACAATCCTTCCAACCATCATTCTTGAAATTTTCCTGAACCGTTAATGCTTGCCGGTGCCTGAAGAGGGTTTCTGGAAGGTTACACGCTGAAATTGTTTAGAATGCCCTGCGATATTGCGGAGGAACCGGAGCAGGCTGGTTTAGCGCCCGGGCAGCATGCAGCGGCCAGTGCGGGTTGCGCAGCATTGCCCTCCCCAGCAGGACAATATCAGCCCGGTCGTTGCGGATGATCTCATCGGCCAGTTCGGGGGTGGTGATCAACCCCACAGCAGCCGTCAGGATACCGGCGCCCTTGCGTACTGCTTTCGAGATAGGCACCTGGTAGCCGGCGCCTTCCGGGATTTTCGCGCCAGCCACCCCGCCGCCGGAAGAACAATCGACCAGGTCAACCCCCTCCTGCTTCAGGCGGCGCGACAGCTCGACCGAGTCCTCGACTGTCCAGCCGCCCTCTGTCCAATCTGTACCGGTTATGCGTACCGTCAGGGGCAGGTCTTGCGGCCAGACGCTCCTGACTTCACGCACGGTTTCCAGTAAAAAGCGGATGCGGTTGTCAAAACTGCCGCCATAGGCATCGGTACGCTGGTTGGAAAGGGGCGAGTAAAAGCTGTGCAGCAGGTAGCCGTGGGCGGCGTGGATTTCGACCCACTCGAAGCCGGCCGCCAGGGCGCGCTGAGCAGCTGCCTTGAAGTTGTGCTGGATGGCATGGATTTCCGCCACGCTTAACTCGTGCGGTTGTATATGGGCGTCGCTGAAGGCGAGCGGGCTGGGGCCAACCGGCTGCCAGGCCAGGGGCGACTCAGGGGGGAATGGTTTTCCACCCAGCCAGGGACGGTCGGTGCAGGCTTTCCGCCCGGCATGGGCGATCTGCACCCCAGGAACCGACCCGTTCTCGCGGATGACCCGTGTTACCCGCTGCAAGGGTTCGATTTGTTCATCCGACCACAGGCCGACATCAAACGGAGTGATGCGCCCGCGCGGTTCCACGGCGGTGGCTTCGCTGATAATTAACCCGGCGCCGCCGGCGGCACGTGCACCCAGGTGGATGACCTGCCAGTCGTTTGACATGCCGTTTTCGTAGCTGTACATGCACATGGGCGAAACGCCGATGCGGTTGCGCAGGGTGATCCTGCCGATGGTAAGGGGGTCAAATAAGTGCGCCATTGTATTCTCCTGATGCACCTATTATAACTTTAGCGGGCAGGCTTGGCTGCACAGGGGATAAGGTTGGGGGGCTATAATACCAGTATGACAACCTGGGAAATGTGTATGGTCACTTATAAGGATAACCTGGACGGGATTACCTCTGAGTTGCTGCAGGGAGGGTTCTTTGACGGCTGGCCGAATACCCCTTCCCCCCAGGCCCACTTGCGCATCCTGCAAGGGTCGGACGCGCTGGTCCTGGCACTTGGGGAAGACGGCCGGGTGGTGGGGTATATCACCGCCATCAGCGACGGTGTCTCCTGCGCCTACATCCCCCACCTGGAGGTACTCCCCGCTTACCGGGGCAAAGGGATCGGCAAGGAACTTGTCAGGCGCATGCTGGCAAAACTGGATTACCTCTACATGGTTGACCTGCTGTGTGATCCAGATGTCCAGCCTTTTTATGAAAGCCTGGGGATGCAACGGGCGACTGGTATGGCATTACGCAATTATGACCGCCAGAATTGCGCCGGGGTTGGATAGCAGGTAAGAACATCTGCCCCGGTTCGGTTTTGAAAATGACTGGTTCAACAGGCATCAAAACTATTCATCAGGCTGAAATCTCTTCCCTGGCTCTGCTTTGAAAGGAGAAACCATGAAGCTTTTTAAGCAATGGGCAGACCGGAAATATCCATTAGCAGCCCGTATTTTGGTGCTGGTTCTTGCCGGCTTGATCTTTGCCATCCTGATCCCGTCCCTGCTCCTGGTCACCCTGCCGGGATTGGGTACGAAGCTGGGCATTCCGCTGCTGCAATTTGGGATAACCAATTTCCTGATCGGTGCTTTATTTATCCTGGTGGGTTTCATCTACGCAGCCTGGTCAATCCTGTCACAGGTTGTCCTTGCGAGCGGCACTCCCGTTCCGGTAATGCCCACCCAGAAACTGCTGGTGGTTAGGCCATTCAAGCAATGCCGCAACCCGATGGTGTTTGGGACGCTTATGGCATACCTGGGCTGCAGCATCCTGACAGGCTCCCTTTTGTCTGCTGCCGCTGTAATCCTGTTTGCAGTATTGCTTGTGATTTACATCAAACGCATCGAAGAAAAAGAACTGGAAGAACGCTTTGGACAGGAATATCTCGATTACAAGCAGCGCACACCGTTCATCATTCCCAGAGTTTCCGGACGGATGCACACACATTCTCGTTGAGAAAGTTGATCCCCGTGGAATAACTGCTTATTGAAAATTGGCTGAGAGTGTCTATAATGGTGTATGCAGCAGTATTAGGTTCACCCCTGTTACAACTCCCCGATTTTACATTGAGACTCCGTTTGCAGCATATTAGTGTTACATAAACAAGGCTTTAACCAATCTTGTTTTACACAAAAAGAAAAATGGAGTAACTACCTTGCGAATTTCTTGTAACGGGTGGACGTTCTGCCGGCGATATACAAGCTGTTCAGGTCCTTGACATTTCATCATTCAATTGGATTGTAAAGTTACGGTAAGTGTAACTTCTACAAATCCCTGGCGGAAAGGGGGCAACCTTGCCTGAGGAGGTAGCTATGACAAAAGCCGTAGCAATCAATGGAAGCCCCCGGATGGAAAAAGGCAGCACAGCATTGATTCTCAACCCGTTCATCCAGGGCATGCAGTATGGCGGTTGTTCGGTCGAATTGTTCTTTGCCAGCAAGCTGAAGGTCCTGCCTTGCGAATGCGGTGCCCTGCGCTGCTGGCGGGTTACTCCGGGTGAGTGCATCTACCAGGATAATATGAGACTGCTCATCCCAGAATTAAAGATCTCGGAGATTCTGGTCATTGCCACACCGATCTATTCGCCCCTGCCCGGGGATATGCAGAATATCCTCAACCGCATGGTTCCCCTGTTGAAACCAGAACTGGTTTGGCGGGATGGGCGCACGCGCGCCAGGTTCAGGGACGGTATTGCCATCCGCAAGATTGTATTAGTGGCAGTCGGAGGATGGTGGGAAACTGAAAATATGGACAGGCTGGTGAACATTATCCGGGAATTCGCAGAAACTGCCAGTGTTGAATTTGCTGGTGCTGTCCTGCGTCCGCATGCGGGATATATGAAGAAGGAAGGGGTTTTAACCGAACCAGGCAAAGCTGTGGTGCAGGCGGTCAAACAAGCCGGGTCAGAGCTGGTACGCAACGGAAAAATAGAAGAAGGGACGTTATTAAAAATCAGGCGCCCGCTGATACCTGAACCCCGTTATATCAGCGGCTGAGTAGTTTCAACGAAGATATACCTGGCGGCAGCATTCCCCAGGGTTACCTGCTGCCCGCCCACTTCCACACATATCGTTTCATTGAAAGGCAGAACCTCGCAAACCGTGACCTGTTTGCCCGGAACGAGGTTTCTCGATTCCAGGTAAGTGAGCAGCTCGTTGTTTTCCTCTGCCAGCTCGTGAATGCGGCGGATAAGCGCAGTTTTACCTGCCTCCACCCGGGTTAGAGGCACCCAGCCGGCAACCTGCTGTTCGTACCCCGGCAGGGGGTTGCCGTGCGGGCAGTTTTGAGGGTTGTTTAACTGCTCCATCAGCGCCTTTTCTGCGCTGGCGGAGATGGCATGCTCGAGGTGGTGCGCTTCGGCGTGCAGCTGCGACCAGGGCAGAGTCTTTTCCATCATCCACTCCATCAACATGTGCCGGCGCATGATCACTTTGGCAGCGTTCAGACCTTCTGTTGTCAGGTGTGTTCCGCGTCCGTCCATGGTCAGCCAGCCGTCGCGTACCATGCGCTTGAGGGTATTGGTGACCGTGGGCGGTGTAACCCCCAGAAGGTCTGCAAGGTGAGATCCGACTACCGGTTCCTGGTCGCGTTCGAGAATGTAGATCAACAGAAGGTAATCCTGTACGGTTGCACTGATGGATTCAATCCGGGGCTCAACTGGCTGGGTGATATCTGTCATAAATTTACCAGAAATTAGTACACGCTAATATACAATATTAGTATATTATAATATAATTGCTTTGCATAATCATTATAGCATTACCTTGCAAGGAGCACGTATGCAGAATGAAAAACGGCTTCTGCTTTCAGAAATCAACCAGGGTGAAACCGCCACGATCCACTGGATACAGGGCGGAAAAGCCTTAAACAGCCGCCTGGCCTCATTCGGGTTCACTCCGGGTGCCTCCATCAACATGACCCAGAATATCGGCAGCGGTCCGCTGATCGTGACCGTGCGCGGAATGCGGGTTGCACTGGGCAGGGGAGAAGCAGCCAGGATCGTGGTTGAACGCTGATGTTGAACAGCCATTGCTCCCCTGCCTCACCTGTCTCGCTGGAAAGCCTGACCGAAGCCCATGAACCGCTGATCGCCCTGGCAGGGCAGCCAAACATGGGCAAGTCCACCCTTTTCAACCTGCTGACCGGGTTAAACCAGCATGTTGGCAATTGGCCGGGCAAGACTGTAGAACGCCGAGAGGGGCGTTTTCACCTGAGCCGCAGCGATGCCCGCCTGGTGGATCTGCCTGGCACCTACAGCCTGACCGCCAACTCGCCTGAGGAAGTGATCAGCCGTGAGTTCATCCTGCGTGAAAAACCGGATGTAGTCATTGCGGTGGTCAGCGCTGCCAACCTGGAACGGAGCCTGTACCTGGTATCAGAACTGGCTGCCATCCAGGCGCCGGTGGTGGTTGCCCTGAACATGATGGATGTGGCCGAGCAGGAGGGTATCCGGGTGGATGCCCATGTGCTGGCGGCTGCGTTGGGTGTGCCGGTGGTGCCGATGACCGCTTCCCGTGCCAAAGGGGTCCAGGACCTGCTGGACCAGGTTGAGCGTGTTCTTGATGGAACCTGTGTCCCACAGCCCAACGCGCCGGAAGTGCGTGCAGACCACCAGCAGGTGCTGCAGCAGATCGAAAGCCTGACTGCACCGTTCATTCCCGAGCCATATTTGTGCGCCTGGATCGCCCTGAAGCTGCTCGAGGGAGATGCACAGGTGGCCGAAATGATACAGGCTGCCATGCCGGGTCAAAGTTGGGCTGCAGTGCAGGATATCCTGCGCTCCCATGATGATGCATTCATGGCGGTTGCCTCCGGCAGGTATGAATGGATAGGACGCATGATCCGGTCTGCGATGACCCGCCCAAAACTCGGACAGGTCGGCATTACCGAACGGATCGACCGCTGGTCAGCCCACCCGGTCTGGGGGCTGTTCATTCTGGCGGGCATCCTTGGCGCGGTATTTGCGCTTACCTTTTCCATAGGCAGCCCAATCCAGGCCTGGCTGGATGAAAAAGTTGTCACCGGCCTGGGAGCTCTGGTTTCAGAAGGTCTGGCAGAGGCGCCGTTCTGGCTGCGCGGGATACTGGTGGATGGTGTGATCGGCGGGGTGGGGTCTGTGCTGACCTTTCTGCCCATCCTGGTGATCTTTTTCGGCGCTTTCGCCGTACTGGAGGATGTCGGCTATATGGCGCGGGCTGCATATGTCATGGACAACTTCATGCATATCATGGGCTTGCATGGCAAATCATTCCTGCCGCTCTTCCTCGGGTTTGGCTGTAATGTCCCTGCCATCATGGGTACACGCGTGATTGACTCCTGGCCTGCCAGGTTGTTGACCATCCTGATCGCCCCGCTGGTGCCATGCACTGCCCGCATGGCTGTGGTGGCGTTCATTGCCCCGGCTTTTTTCGGCAGGAGCGCTGGGCTGGTTACATGGGGGCTGATCATGCTCTCGCTCCTGCTGTTGGTGGTCATGGGAACGCTCCTGAACTGGATCGTGTTCAAAGGCCAGCGTTCGGCCTTCATCATGGAAATGCCGCTCTATCACGCGCCCAACCTCCGTACCGTCGGCCTCCTGGTCTGGCAGCGCTCGCTTTCCTTTATCAAGAAAGCCGGCACGATTATCCTGCTGATCTCACTGGTTGTCTGGGTGCTGTCATTCCTGCCTGGCGGGCAGATCGAGACCAGTTACCTGGCACGGATCGGGCAGTTCCTTGAGCCGGTGGGCAAATGGATGGGCTTGGACTGGCGCCTGACCGTATCGCTGCTGACCAGCTTCCCGGCCAAGGAAAATGCCATCGCCACCCTGGGCGTGCTCTTCGGCAGCACAGCTGAGACCGGCCTGGCAGCAGCCCTGGCAGCCGCCTACTCCACGGCTACAGCCCTGGCTTTCCTGGTGGTGTCGATCCTGTTCATTCCCTGCATCGCCACGGTGGCGGTCACCCGCCAGGAAACCGGCTCCTGGGGCTGGACGCTGCTGAGCATGGGTATGCTGCTGGGCTTATCTATCGGCGCGGGGGTGCTGGTGTACCACGCGGCAGTTTGGATTGGGGTGTAACCATGCTTGAAAAACTGCTTGATGAGATCCGGTCTGGGGGCACAATCGATACTACTGCCCTGGCACAACGCCTGGAAACCACGCCTGAACTGGTCAAACTGATGCTTGAACAGCTGCAGCAGATGGGGCATATCAAGGCTTATGAAGCCTGCACCTCATCCTGCGAGCAATGCGGGTTGAAGACCTCCTGCAGCGCTCCGGCTGGAAGCAAAGGGATCACCCTCTGGCAGACCTGATATACTGGGGCCAGGAATATACAATCCCTGTTTTCAGGATTCGCAAATGGATGCAGTGAATACAGTTCAGGTTTTTGACTGGCTATGGACATCCGGACAGCTTTCAGAAGCGGATATCCAGCAGCTGCCCGGGCTGGGCATTGACCTCGTGATCAACCTGGCGCTGCCAACCTCACCTAACGTCCTGGAGAAAGAAGGTAGCCTGGTAACCGGGCTGGGCATGGCTTACGTCCACATACCGGTCGTCTGGGAGCAGCCGAGGGTGGAACAGTTCGAGCAGTTTGTGGGAGTGATGAGGGCTTTCAAAGGGAAGCGCATTTGGGTGCATTGTGCCAAGAACATGCGGGTTTCTGCATTTATCACCCTTTACCGCAGGCTGGTATTGGGCGAAGGTGAAGAAGAGGCATCCTACCCAATGAACACCATCTGGAAACCGGATGACACCTGGAAGCAGTTTATGGATGATGTATACCGGAAATATGCTGCCTGATGGGGATCATGCTAAATTGATAAAACAGGGTGCGTTATGAGCGCACCCTGTTTACTTGGTAAATGGTTTTCAACTACCTGGCAGGATAAACGTAATCCGGCGCGCCGATCTTGCCGCCGTTGCCGTATTCCAGGATCATCTTCAGGTACGGTTCGGTGCTCATGTAATAATGGCTGTCGTCATCGATCCAGCCGGTCTGCATCACCTTGATGCCGTACTGCTCCAGCCGTTTGGATTCGCGTGCGATTTCCTCATCCGGGCAGACGTCCTTGATGTGATGGAAACCTGGTCCAACCTTGTCCAGGAAATCCCAGTAGATGTTCTTGCCCTTGACGGGCTGGATCAGCTCAAGCTCCATGTCGTTGACCCAGGTCACGGCGCAAATGAACTCAAAGTCCTCGGTGATGTGCTCGCCGTTGACGTAGAAATTGCGTACCTTACCGGGGGTGAAGTGGCGGACGTCCCAGCTGGTGATATCCAGGTATTTGGCGTAATTATCCATCACCTGTTTGACATCATCCACCACGATTGCCAGCTGGCGGATGTTGGGTTTATGGGCGACGGGGGAGACGGCGCCTGCATGCGGGTACACGCTGTCTGGTGCTCCGATTTTGCCACCGTTGCCCAGCTCCAGGATGACGCCCAACTCCTTGCGGGTATCGAAGTAGTAATGCACATCATTATCGATCCAGCCGGTTTGGGTAACCCTTAAGCCGCGTTTTTCCAGCTCTTCCACGTAAGCCTTAAGCTCATCATCATTATAGATGACCAGCTTGAAGTGGTGCAGGCTGGGGCCGTCTTTTTCCAGCTGGTCCCAGTAAATCACCGGCCCGGATATGGGCTGGATCAACTCAAATTCAACATCTCCCATCCAGGTGACGGCGCAGATAAAATCGAAGCCTTCGGTCACATGCTTGCCGCCAATGTACAGGTTACGAACGGTATCGGGGGTGAAATGGCGCACATCCCACGGACCGATGCCAAATTTGTCCCAGTAATCCCGCATGGCAGATTCCACATCACTTACAACCACACAAACCTGTTTTATATCGCCTTTCATTGCTGTCCTTCCTTGTAGTCTTGAATACCTGTATTATTGCACCTTTACCCAGCGGCCGGTACGGGCGCTTTCGACGATCGCGTCGCACAACACCACCTCGCGGTAGCCGGCGTAAAAGGTGGGGAATTTTGGTTCGGCTTGCATATCGCCCGCCAGGATGTACTCATACACATCCCTGAACAGGTGCTTGGAGGTATCGGCGAAGCCTTCGTTATGCCCGCCGGGGTAAGCGGCGATCGCCCTGGCTTCTGGGTAGATTAGCGAGGGGTCTTTCAGGATCACTTCATTGCCCCTGTCGCGGTTGCCGACGGTCATCTCATTCGGTACTTCCGAGTTCCAGATGAGGGAGCATTTTGAGCCGTTGATCTCGTAATACACCCGGTTCTTGTGCCCGGCTGCCATCTGGTTCACCGTGAATACGCCCTTGGTACCGTTCTTAAAGCGCAGCATAACGGTAGCGTAGTCTTCCGTGTCGATCGGTACTTCCTGGTAATCTTCTGATTTCAAGATCTTGCCCGACCAGGTCTCGACCGGTTTGAGCGGTTTCTTGCGAGTTTTGTGGAAGGTTTCGAAATCAGCCATTACCTCATCTACTTCCAGCCAGGTTACATATTCGACCAGGTCCAGCCAGTGCGAACCAATATCCCCGATCGCCCGGGTGGGGCCGCTTACGGCTGATTCGAGCCTCCAGCTGTAGTCGGTATCCAGGAACAGCCAGTCCTGCAGGTAAGAACCTGAAACAGCATAGATGCTGCCAATGTCATTTTTGGCAACCATCGTATGCATATGGCGCACCAGGGGATAATAGCGGATGTTGAAGTGTACGGCGTTCACCAGCTTCTTATCGGCTGCAAGCGCCAGCAGGTCTTCGCCTTCGGCGCGGGTCAGGGTAAGCGGTTTCTCGCAAACCACGTGCTTGCCTGCCAGCAGCGCATCTTTTGCCATCTGGTAGTGCAGGAAGTTTGGGCTGCATACGTGCACCACGTCAATGTCTTGGTTTTCGAGCAGTTTCCTGTAATCGTCGTAATACAACGGCACATCATACAATGAAGCCTTGGTTTTGGCCAGCTCCAGGCTGTTCTCAGCCAGGGCGGTCACCTCTGCCTTAAAACTCCGGCGTGCGTTCTCAATGTGGATCGGACCGATAAAGCCTGTGCCGATCACACCCACCTTTAATTTTTTGTCCATCAATTATCCTCTCCAGGTAAATTATAGTCATCCGGTTGGATGAGCGATTCAACATCAGCCCATCTTATTTATCATAAAATCCGCTTAACTGCAAATGCAGTTCCAGCCCAACCGCTGACGGAGCAATTTATGAGTTGGCGGTGCGGCGTGATTACTGCGGCAGGGAGAATGCCTGGTTTTGGCGCTATCAGGCCGGGGTTTCATGGTTGAATTTGACGGAAAAACAGGGTATTGTTAATACTGGTTTTCCTGAGCGACAACTTATTTACCAGAGAAGGAGAAACCTTGGAAATCTTTCAAAAATTGAACTTAAAAGGCCAGAAGGATATCCTGGTTTTACAACCTCCCGAAAGCTTTGAACCGGAACTCGCAGCATTGCAGGGAATTGCCATCAAGCGTGATGCGGCTGCGATGGAAACGATCGGTTTTGCCTGGTATTTGCTACCCGGCAGGCAGAGGTGGACGCCTTTGCCCAGGCAATTGCCCCCAGGGCTGGCGGGGATGCTGTGGCCTGGTTTGCCTACCCTAAGGGCAGTTCAAAGAAATTCAAATGCGATTTCAACCGCGATCGCGGCTGGGATGGACTGGGCCGGCTTGGCTTTGAACCGGTGCCCGGTGCGCCAGGTCTCGATAGACGAAGACTGGTCGGCGCTGCGCTTCAGGCGGGTGGAGTATATTAAAACCATGATCCGCCATCCCGACGGGACTTTGACCGAACAGGGAAAGAAAAGGACACAAAAGAACCAGGATTAGCGCTGCCTCATTACTGCTTCACTGCTGCCATAAGTTAGCTTGAAACAGGAGGTCGAACATGAAAAAAGAATGGGACCGCAGAACTGTCCAGTGCGATTACACCCAAATCCAACCTGAATTACGGGCAGCGATTGAAAAAGAGCTGAAGGAACTGGATGAAGAACTCGATATCCAGTTCTGCATTGCCACCGAATCCACCCGGTTAAAGAGAGGGATGTTCGGGGGCAAGCAGCAGGTGCAGCACTCTGCCTGCATTGTTACCCCAAAATGGCTGGTGCAGGCTATTGACCTGGGTGACGGAAAGACCGGGCCGGTGGCAGTGTTCCACTACCTGAGCAGGATGCAGGTGAACAGCGATACTATGGAACTGGCTCAAAAGCTGGGCATTGAAGATTATGGTATCAATGTGTTTGGGCAAACCCGCTGGAACCTGAAGGGCAGCCGCTATTTCATTGGACTGCAGCAGAATGGGGTTACCGAGCAATTTATCAACACGCTAACGGAAGCGATAAGGAAAACGGGATGAACTCAATCTATTTAAGAAATGTCGAACCTGCCATGGATTTTGTGCAGCTGGCTGCCTGGTTCACCCAACTGGAAGATTGGCCAAACACAGAAGAAAGCCTGCATACCTTCTACAAAGAAGAGCAGGCACGCATCATCCCTAAAATCGCCGTAAATGACCGGGATGAAATTCTGGGCTTTTCCTGGCTGGAAAAGAACACGATGGATCCTGAGCGGGCATACTTTTACCTGTTTGTGGCACCCGAACACCGCCGCAAAGGTGCTGGCAGCCTGCTTTACCAGGACATGCTGCAATCCATTGCGAGCCTGCGGCTGAAGAAGCTGCGGGTCAGTGTTTGGGATAACTGCCCTGAAGGCAGGTCGTTCGCTGATAAGCGTGGATTTGCGGAAAGGCTGCACCAGATCGCCATGCAGCTCGACCTGAGAACCTTTGATGACACTCCTTACCAGACTGTTATCGACCGCCTGCAGGGTGAGGGTTTCCGCTTTACTTCGATGGGAGAGCTGGGGAACACTGAAGACGCCCAGCGTAAAGAATATATCCTGAACGAATCCACTTCGGAAGATGTTCCGGGCACAGGCGGTGAAAAAGCCTGGAGTTCTTTTGAGGACTTTCAGAAGCGGGTTTGCCAGGCAGACTGGTACATAGCAGACGGGCAAAAAGTTGTCATTGATTCTGCCAGCGGGCAATTCGTTGCCATGAGCGCCATCACCCGTTATAAGGATGCAGATTATGCTTACAACCTGCATACCGGGGTGGACAGGAACTACCGCGGACGCGGGTTGGCACAAGCAGTCAAGATCACTGCCTTGCGCTATGCCCGGGATGTCCTTAAAGTTGATACCGTGCGCACACACCATAACACTTTCAACCTTCCCATGATCGCCATTGACCGCAAGCTGGGGTATATGCAGCAACCCGGGACCTTTGCGATGCAAAAGATGCTGGATTGATACAGGAGGTTTCAGTGACAGTTGATGAGTTTATCCGGGGCAAAGTCCTTCCCGAGTTCCAGCCGGTAGTCGAGATGATCCGCGCACTAATGAAAGAATGTGCACCGGAGGCCCAGGAATTGATCAGCTACGGCATCCCTGCCTACCGCAGGAAGCGCATTATCGCAGTCATCAGCCCGACCAAAAAAGACATCACCCTCTCGTTTTCGCGGGGCACCCAGTTTGAAGATATGTATCACCTTCTAAAGGGAGTGGGGAAAGTCTCCAGGCATGTCAAGCTGAAAAGCGTGGAAACTGCCAACCAGGACGCCCTGCGCTATTACATCCGCCAGGCAGTCGAATGGGATGACAGGTAAATAATTCAGCCCCCCCCGCTGCAGGGAGGCTGATGAAATTCACTACCAGGCTTTCTGAAATACCGTTAACCCTGAAAGCGGTCGATCACTGTAATCCCTGTTCCTTTGAAGTCGTGCAACTCCGCCAGGGCTGCCGGTGCTTCTTCCAGCCGGATGCGGCGGCTGACCAGTTTTTCCGGGTGCAGTTTGCCTGCCGCGATCATTGCGAACATATCTTCATACCGGTATGCCTGCATGCCGTGGCTTCCCAGGATTTCCAGTTCCCAGGCAATCACCCGGTCCATGGGTATCTGGGGACGGCTGTGCTCAGCCAGCATCAACCCTACCTGGATGTGTTTGCCGCGTTTCCGCAGGCTTGCGATCGAGTTAAAACAGGTCTGAGGGCTGCCGAGGGCATCCAGGGATACATGCACACCCCCGCGGCTGATTTCGCGTACAGCTTCAACGGTATCGGCAACCTTTACCCCGTTCACAATTGCAGTTGCACCGAGGGAACGCGCCAGGTCCAGTTTCCTGTCATCGATATCAATCCCGATTACATTAGCGCCCAGGGCGCTGGCGATCATGACCGCAGACAGGCCCACCCCGCCGCATCCGTGCACCGCCACCCACTGGCCGGCTGAGACCTTACCCTGGGCAGCAACCGCCCGGAATGACGTGGCAAAGCGGCAGCCCAGGCTGGCAGTGGTGACATAATCGAGGTTTTCCGGCATACGCACGAGGTTGATGTCAGCCCGGTCAATGGCAACAAATTCAGCAAAGGAGCCCCAGTGGGTGAAGCCGGGTTGGAACTGATGATCGCAAACCTGGTGGTTCCCGGAAATACACTGCGGGCAGGTACCGCAGCCGCACACAAAGGGCAGCGTGACCGCATCGCCTGCTTTCCAGCGGGTTACCTCTTTTCCAGCTGCTGTGATTACTCCCGCTAGCTCATGCCCGGGTACATGCGGCAGGCGGATATCGGGGTCATGACCCATCCAGCCATGCCAGTCGCTCAAACACAGGCCGGTTGCCATTACCTGGATCACCACGCCATGTGGAGAGGGGGATGGATCGGGAACTTCTTGTACAGATATTGGCCCTTCAAACTGCTCGTAAAAGATTGCTTTCATGGTGGTTCTCCTTGCTGTGCCAGGGAAATGATAGTGAGCGGGAAGTTGGGATTGATGTTACTGTGAAAAGGACAATCGGGCAAGGTCCTTTGGCGGTATTGCGGTATCGGGCAGCCGTTTAGGCCATAAGGATGCAAAGGCGCTTTGTTTTTCACAGGTTGTGGCATAATACACAGGTTTCAATGTCCGTTTTTCGGGAAAGGTCTTATGTCAGAGTCAACTTCTAATAGATTTAATTTCACCGCGCTGCCTGGATTGTACCGGCTGGGCGGGACCGCCGCTCTCATAATGCTGGGCATTATGATCGTCCAGATCATCGTGTTTATTATCTGGCCGCCGCCGGCCACGGTTGAGGGTTTCTTCGCCTTGTTTGAATCCAGCAGGTTGCTGGGATTATTGAGCATGGATCTGCTGTACCTTGTAAACAATGCCATCCTGGCTTTGATCTATCTGGCACTGTTTGCAGCGTTGCAACCAGCTGGAAAAACTGCCATGACCATTTCCCTGGTTTCCGGGCTGGTTGGGATCTGTGCCTATTTTGCTTCAAACACCGCCTTTGAAATGCTCTCTTTAAGCGGGCAGTATGCGGCTGCAACCACAGAGAGCCAAAAACTGATTTCCCTGGCTGCGGCTGAGGGTATGTTAGCTATATACCGCGGGACTGCTTTCCTGGTGTATTATGTCTTGAATGCCATTGCGCTGTTGATCCTGGCAATGGTGATGCTCAAGAGCAATTTCTTCAGCAAAGGTACAGCCATCATTGGTCTCGTTGCAGGGATTTTAATGGCGGTGCCGTCCACAGCCGGAACAATCGGCATGGTCTTTGCCCTGGCTTCACTTGTCCCCTGGGGGATATTCCTGGTACTGATTGCCCGTGCTTTCTTTGCTGCAGGGAGAAGAGAGATGATTGGAAACGAATGAAATCCGATATGATCCGCCCTATTGCAATCTGCCTGTTCCGCAACGGTGACCGCATCCTGGTGCTAATTGGCCATGACAATGTGAAAGGGGATGATTTCTGCCGGCCACTGGGGGGCGGGATCAACTTTGGTGAAACCAGCCGGGATGCATTAGTGCGGGAGATGCGTGAGGAGCTGGGGTCTGAAGTGGAAGGGCTGCACCTGGTCGATGTCATTGAGAGTATCTTTACTCACAACGGTCAGATGGGACATGAAATTACCTTTGTTTATGACGCCAGGTTCTGCGACCGGGGAATGTATGAGAAAGAAATTATCGAGTGCCGCGAAGACAACGGTGCCAGGTTTACTGCCAAGTGGTTGAGCCTGGATGAGATCCATACCCGCCAGATCCAACTGGTGCCGGATGGTGTGGAAAAGCTGCTGCTGGCACTCAACGGTTGCGCCGGTTTATAATGTGAATGGCGGGTATTCAGAATTCAAATTGCACAACCCATAACAAGAAAAGCTGATAAAACATGAGTAGAAATTCCACAGCCACACCCCAACAAAAGAAGCTATTCAACCTGCATCCGTCTGCGTTCTTGCTGGCTGCCCAGCTGCTCATGTTGATTCTCTTTGCAGCTTTTGATGGCTCACAAAGCCACCGGGCAGTCTTGAGCGCCATCAGCATGCTTGTGCTTGTGCTGGTGATCTGGGTGGTCATGCGCAGTTCAGCTTTCCAGTATATTGCTGAGGTGATTGCTGTCCCGGCTTTTATCCTGACCCTGCTGTATGCAGTTTTCGAAAATGATTTCCTGCTAAGCTGGTCGTCGCTGTTCTCAGCTGTTTTGTACTTCTACACAGCTTTCAGCCTGATCATATACATGATGGGTGATGAGCAGGTAACCACCGATGAACTGTTTGCGGTAGCGGCCACTTTCACCCTGATGGCCTGGGGTTTCGCCTATTTGTTCCAGGTCTGCCAGATCTGGGTGCCGGGCAGTTTCCTGGTGGGGACCGAAGTCCGCCCGCTTACATTTGTTGAATCGTTATTCCTGAGCGTCACCAACCTGTCAACAGCCGGTCTGAGCGATATTTTCCCGGGGTCCGCATGGGCGCGGGTGTTGATCATCCTGGAGCAGTTTGCCGGGGTATTGTACGTCGCCATGGTAGTCGCGCGCCTGATCAGTATGCTGCGCAGCCGTACGCTCAAAAGGCACGGGTAAGCTGCACGTCAGGCTATACATTTATCCCCAGCCACATGCGGATAAAGTAACTGATGATGAAGCTGAGCGCAGCCACGCCCAGGCTTAAGCCTGCCATCTCCAGGAAGCGTTTACGGAAGTTTTCCCCTTTAGCAACCGCTATATAGTAATTAAATACCGCAATAATGATAATGGCGGTGACCAGGACGATTGCCAGGCAGAGAAATACATTTTTCAGCAGGAGATAAGGCAGAATAAGCAATGCAACCGTGATGATGTATGCCACGCCGGTATACAGGGCAGCTTTACCAGGCTTTTTCTCCGACTTTTCTGCCCGGGTGGAGAGATACTCGGAGGATGCCATGGATAAAGCAGCTGCCACACCGGTGATCAGGCCTGACAGGGCGATCAGCTGGACATTTTGCAACGCGAGGGTGAAGCCTGCCAGCGCACCGGTCAACTCCACCAGGGCATCGCTCAATCCCAGCACCATCGAGCTGGCATATTGCAGGCGTTCTTCATCCAGCATGCCCAGCAGCTTTTTCTCATGCTCTTCTTCATCCGCCAGGATCTGCTTGACCTCAGGGATCCCGTCGAGCAGAGAGGCATAGATCACCTGTACTTTTTCCTCGCTGTTTTCCATCAGTTTAACCGCGAAGGTGAAGCCGAATATCCGGCTGAGGAATGAGTAGAACCACACCATGAAACGGTTCGGGGAAACATCGCGCCCGGTGTACTTCTTCCAAATCAGGTAATGGTTCATTTCATCCCGGCTGATCTTCTCCAGCACTTCCCGGTTTTCTGATTGAGGCTGAGCTGCCGCGATCTTTTGATAGGTATAATGTCCAATGATTTCCGCTTGTTGCAGGCCTTCAAATTGTTTATGCTTATCCATTGGAATTTCCATAGCTTCCTCCTGGTTGATACAGTATTGCATAATTCTACTTCGCTTGCCGGGGATTTTTCATTTGGTTTTGAGGTATTTCGCCAGGAATCTGGTTGAATAATAGCTTCACGCCCGCTGTACAATATGCCAGTAAAAAAGTTTGCCTTTTTGAGAATACCCTGGTTTCACACAGTCGAGGGAATCATGGGCACAGTTTTATGGATTATACAGGCTGTACTGGCAATCAAGCTGCTGCATACTGCCATCACGCATGGGTTGCTGGCTAACAGGCCTGAAATGCAATCTACCCAGCAGCGGATAGGCACCTCTGCACGATGGGTGCTACGCTAACAGGCTTGTTGTGCCTGGCTCCCACTGTTGCCCTCACTGTCCCCCAACTGTTGTGGGGAGACAAAACCGCCACAGGCTTTGCTGCTGCGGCAGCAGCTTTGCTCTGGCCGGCAGGGCTCCTGCTGCACAGGCGCACACGCGATATACCGAACACCATTGTCAGCCTGGTGCTGTTCGTGCTGGCTGCATTTGTCGCTTACGGATACCTGGCTTGACGGGCTTCCCTGACCTTACCCCGATACCTTCACGGTAAACATATCCCCTTGCCTTACGCCCAGCTTTTGGGTGGCGCTGCCATTCACCACGCTCACCCCAATCACGCCGGAGCTGTCGATCATTGCCACCAGGTCGCCCGGGCGGGCTTCGCCGAAGGTTTTAACCAGCCCGCGGATGACAGCCCCGCCAACCTGAACTTCAACAGCCTCTCTCCCTTGCAGCACTGCACCGTCGATATTGCTCTCCAGGTTGCCGAAATGGTCGATGCGGGTGATCATCCCCTGCCAGCCGCCTTTGATCTGCTGCGGTTCCGGTAGGTCCAGCAGCACCGGGTCCAGCACTGGCGCCCCGAGCTCTTCAAGGGATATACCGCAGGCGAGATGGGCTGCCACCGGGGCAAAAATATCCCTGCCGTGGAAGATATTGCTGACTTCATGGTTCCAGTAGCGCGGGTTGCTGGTATGGACAACCTGCACAGGATGCCCGTTCTTGACCGCATATTGGTACATCAGGGTGAACAACCCGTTGTCGGGGCCGACAAAAAATTGCTCCCCCAGCAAGGCTGCAATCGGCCGGCGGTGCGTCCCCACTCCCGGGTCTACCACAGCCACATGGATGGAACCAGGAGGGAAGAATGGCGCATGCCTTGCCATGATAACAGCCCCATCCAGGATATTGTGGGGAGGGACCTCAATGGTCAACTCAGCAATGCGGATGCGCTCGCCGGCAATGCTGTACATTACGCCAATCATTTCGCTGACACCGAAATCGCCCCGGCCGAAATCGGTGGTGATACTGATGACACGTGGGTGAGCTGCGGTGTTCATGCGAAGTGTACTTCAACCGGTGTATCGACCCCGGCGGAGAGGAGCGCGGCAGCGTTGCCGTTGACCTGGGCTACTGTCAGGGTGCCATAGGTGCCATGCACCGCCACCAGCTGGCCGGGCGCACCAAACCCGAAGGATGGCAGCAGCCCCTGGATCAGCTGCCCTGCAACCTTGATTTTCAGGCTGGTGGGGTCGTATTGAGATAGAGCGGCGAGGGGAATGTTGGTATACATGTTGCCGTAATTATCCAGCAGCATCACCTGTCCCTGGATGCCTTCGGGCGAAATGACTGCCTCGGGCAGACTGAAGCGTACCGGGTCAAATATAGGGGTGCCGACTTTGTCTATCGGCACACCACAGGCGAGGCGGGCTGCCACCGGGGAGAAGATGTCGCGTCCGTGGAACACATGACTGATATCTTTCAGCCAGTATTCAGGCTGGTCGAGCTGCACTACAATAACAGATTTGCCTGACCGTTCGGCATCATCCAGCACGGGTGAGAACAGGCCGTTATCCGGGCCGACAAAGAAGTGCGCGCCGACGCGCATGGCAACCGGGCGGCGGGCAGTGCCCACCCCGGGATCCACCACAGCCACATGCACGCTGCCGGGCGGGTAGTACGGGCAGGTTAATGCCAGCGCCAGCGCCCCCTGGCGGATGTTCTGGGGCGCGATGGTGTGGGTGATGTCCGCAATGTGTGCATCGGGGCAGATGCCCCAGATTACGCCTTTCATAACGCCGACATAACCATCTTGCAGGCCGAAATCGGTAAGCAGGGTGATGATCTTCATATAGTTTTTACCTTATCAAGGGATCAGGAAAGGCGGAACCCAGAAACCACCGATGTGAAAAACCCTGGGGAGAATGATCGATATGATCAGCACAACCACGCTGTAGGCGATCAGGGCAATGTCTCGTTTACGGTATTTCAAGGTATACAACCAGGTGCGTTTGCCTGATGTACTGAAGCCGCGCAGGTCCATGGCGTTTACCATATCCTCGCCGCTTAACAGGGAGTTCATGGTCACCGGGATCATGATGGGCGCCATGCGGGCGATCTTCTTGAAGATGTTGCCTTTCAGGTTATCCAGCTCGTACCCGCGCGCTTTTTGCGCATCCATGGTGGTGCCGAAATCACGCGCCAGGGTGGGCACAAACCGGAACGCCAGGTCCATTGTGAATGCCAATTTGTCGCCCAGCCCCATCCCTTTGAAAGTGATGCCGTACTGGCGCGGGTCCATTGTAAAAGGAACGACGATGAACAACATAGTGATGGATAAAACCCTGACCACCTGGGTCAACGCGAACCATAACCGCTCTATTGTCATCGTGAAACGAATCGGTTTCTCGATGGCAAAAAGAACATGCGGGTTGGCAGTTACATCACTGATGGTACCCGCGCTGGTGACGATGGTATTGACGAAGATCATGATGAACATCAGGAAGAAGATGAACCGCCAGGCACGTTTGGTTTCCTTCCAGGTCAACCTGGTAAAAGAATACTGAACAACGGATATCAGCAAAAAATACAGCAGGAAACGGATGTCCCAGAAGTTGACAATCGTAAACAGCGACAGGATCGAAAAGATCCAGCGGGCGCGTGGATCAAATGTCTCCACGAGGCTATTGCGCTGTTTATATCCGAATGTGACAACCATGCTTCAACACCTGTTCAACGGATGTTCACAATCACGCTCAATCCGCAATTAAACCAGCAAAGAAATCCCGTTGTTTTCCAACTTGTCCGGGGCGGGATGCCCCGCCCCGGATGAGAATGCCATGTTTACCTGCCGGAGCGGCTGCGTACGGCAGCATAAGCCAGCATCAGCAGCGGTGTCAGGATCAAGCCATTGATGATGTTGGTGATGAAGGCTGGGAAGAAGGTGGTTGCCATGGCTGTTGCAAAATCGAGCCCGGACACCCACATTTCTGAAACCGAGGCAACAAACATACCTACGGCACAGGCTAACACAACAAAGATCTCCGCGATGAGAATGTCTTTCCCACGTTTGTAATCGACCATCATGCCGGCGCACAGGCCGGCAACCAGGCCGATCAGCCCGTTACCCAGGTCCCACCAGATCCAGAAGCCGTAGCCCGAGAGCAGGTCCCCGATGATATTGCCCAGAAAGCCGGTGATAAAACCGACGATGGGACCAAAGGTGATACCGAAGAAAAGCGGGATCACCACGGCAGGCCGGAGCGCAACATTACCGGATGCCGGCAGCTGCAGGAAGTTGAACACCCACGACAGCACGCCGTACAATGCCGCACCGATAGCAGCGTACACCACCGCGCGGGTACCGAAAGACCACAATGAACCTTTTTTCATACCAATCCTCCTTTAAACTCACTGTATTTTGCGAGCTGTAGGCCGGATGCAAGCATCAGGCAAACTGCGCCAGGGCTTCAGCCCGCATAAACCGTCCGGTTAAGGGCAGCTTTTCCAAATTTAATTTTAGCAAAGAGGTGGGCAGAATGCGCGCCTGATTCAGCCGTTCTTCCTCAGCCAGCACCTCATGGGGTTTACCGTCAGCGATGATTTTGCCTTTATCAACCAGCAGGATGCGGTTGGCATATACCACAGCCAGGTCAACATCGTGGGTGATAAACAGGATGGAATCAAAACCCGGCATCTGCAGGATCGAATCCATGAATGCCATGTAGTTCCAGTAATCCTGCCCGGCCGTAGGCTCGTCCATCATCAGGATGCGCGAGCGCATGGCCAGGATGGCAGCAATGCTCACCCGCTTTTGCTGCCCGAAGGAAAGCGCCAGGGGCGGCATGTCCATTTCTTCTTCCAGGTGAACGGTCTTGATAGCCCATTCGGTATCCTGCGCCACTTGCTCCTTGGGGTGTCCCAGGTTCTCGGGGCCGAAAGCCAGCTCGGAGCGCACAGTTTGGGCAAACAGCATCTGGGTTGGACTCTGGAAGACGTAACCAATGGTATGGGCGTTCTGGGCAATGGATGACTTGCGTGTATCTGCCCCCTGAAGCCGCACAGTACCGCTGGTGGGCTTGAGCAGACCGAGCGCATGTTTCACCAGGGTGGTCTTGCCGGCGCCGTTATGCCCCAGGATGGCTATAATATCTCCCTTGTGGATGGTGCAATTCACGCCGGTCAGCACTTCCGGCAGGTCTTCTTTATAACGGAAATGGACATCTTCGAATTCGACCAGCGCTTCCCCGTCTTTGCCCTGCAGGCTCGAGGTGAATGGTTCCATTGGTGTACCGCGCGAGCGTTCCATCACGATGGTAGCCGGCAGCTTGATCTGGGAATAATCCACGCACTCCAGCAAGCCGGGTGCGTCCCCGTAATACACCTGTTTACCGTCCTCGAGGTAAAGCACCTGCTCAGGGTGGATCGCCAGCACGTCTTCGACGCGGTGCTCCACCAGGATAATCGAAATACCATCGTCTGCCAGCTTGCGGAAGATGGAAAGCGCTTCACGGGCGGAAGCCGGGTCGAGACTGGCAAGCGGCTCATCCAGCAGCAGGATGCGCGGGCGCATGGCAAGTACCCCAGCCAGGGCGACTTTTTGTTTTTCACCCCCCGAAAGCTGGAAGGTTTCGCGGTCTTTGAGGAACCCGATATTGAGGTAATCCATCACATCGTTTACCCGCTGGAAGATCTCTTCACGCGGCAGCCCCAGGTTTTCCAATCCAAAGGCAACCTCATTTAAAACAAAACTGCCCACGATCTGTCGGTCGGGGTCCTGCAGTACGGTACCGATCTCGTTTGAGATCTCAGCCAGGCACATTTCCTGGATGGACTTGCCGAAGATTTCGATCACGCCCTGCAGGGTACCGCTGTACGCGTGCGGGATCAGTCCATTGATGCAGCGTATCAGGGTGGTTTTGCCGCAGCCGGAAGAACCTGCCAGGAGCAGGATCTCGCCCGGGTTGAGGGTGAAGTTGAGGGACTGGATCGCCGGGGTGTCGCGGCGGGTGTATTGGAAGGAGAGGTCTCTTACAACCAGGGGTTGGGCATCGGTCATGGGATGATCATTTCCAATTGTGTACCTGTATTCTACCTAATATCCGGGAATAATCATAGTTGCGGGGTGCCTGATTAACGCATCCCAAGCGAGAGTAGGGTACTGTTGGCAAAGAATGTTGCATATCCATAATGAAGGCTTTGTATCGCGATTAATTCATTGTGAAGCAATGCAGCAAACAAGTAGCCAACACACCAACCCCGGGGGGCATTAATTTTGGTGCGTTGCGAACGCACCCTACAAAAATTGCGTTGCGAAAACACCTTGCATTAACTGGTGGCACACTCTTGCGTAGGGTGCTGTTGGCAACTGAGATTGCATTTATCTTAATGAACGCAAGGAACCCGATTTAGTTTTTCTGAAAGTAATGCAGTAAACAAGTTGCCAACGCACCACTCTTTTAGTGCGTTATGAACGCACCATAGAAAAACCGTATTGCCAACGAACCAATCGGTTTATTCTCCAAATTCGCCTGTATGATTGTATTCTCCACCCCATGACGCATCATAAAATCCCATGGCAACATACCGGTGAAAACTTGACCATTGCCAATCGGCGACCCGGTTCACCAAACCATGCTTAACTGGATTGTAATGAATGTATTCAACATGAATCGATAAGTCTTTTTCATCCCGGATCGTGTGTTCCCAATACCTTCTTTGCCACACGGTTGATTCCTGACGTTTTTCCCGGCTTTGATTTCTCTTTTCGGGGGATCCAAACTGCCTGCCATATTGCCGGGAGAATATCCGTTTTATCTCTTTCCAACGCATGGCATAATTGGAGTCTCCTTCAGGCAAAGTCCATATGCAATGTAGGTGATTCGGTAATAAGCAAATTGCATCTACCCTAAATGGGTAGCGGTTTTTCACATTTTGAAAGGCATAATGGAGTAGTGTACGGGAGATTTGGTTTGTCAGAATTTGATGCCGTTTATAAGTTACTACTGTAAAGAAGAATGTCCCGCCTGGAAGGAATGATCTGCGAAATTCCGGCATGAGGATATTGTATAACCAAAAATGTTGATGTGTTATGAACACACTCTACAAAAACTTTGGTGTAGGGTGCTGGTGGCAAAGAATGACGCTGATCTTCAATGAGTGCCTTGTGTCTGTATTCTACCTAATAACCGGGAATAATCATAGCTACAAAGTACGTTGTAAACAACCTAGCTAATCACTGTTATCATACATATGCATTTCATCAACCACATCATCGAAGAAAGAGGGACCATGGAACAACATCAATCATATCTCACCCCCAAATTTGCAGAAGCACTACAGCTGGCGTACGAC
This sequence comes from Leptolinea sp. UBA4782, assembly GCA_002403095.1. GTDB lineage: Bacteria > Chloroflexota > Anaerolineae > Anaerolineales > Anaerolineaceae > UBA4782. Next base: position 1,801 of record DHHC01000027.1, on the reverse strand, counting down.
CTGCACCACACTCAAATGCGCAAAGGCACAGGCACCCCCTACATGGCGCACCTGCTTTCGGTGTGCAGCCTGGTGATGTACCATGGTGGGGATGAGGATCAAGCTATTGCCGCCCTGCTGCACGATGCCCTGGAGGATGCATCCGATAAGATCACAGCAGATCAGATCGGTGAAAAGTTCAGCCTGAAAGTACAGGAGATCGTGCAGCTTTGCAGTGACACTCCTTTCGATTTCCGCGGCGGGCAGAAAGAGCCCTGGCAGGTGCGCAAAGACCGCTATCTCGCCCATATCAAGAGCGGTGAGGTTACACCCGAACTTCTGCTCGTCAGCCTGGCGGATAAGGTGGATAACGCCAATGCGATTGTGCGGGACTTAAAGAAGGTTGGTGATTCGGTTTGGGCGAGGTTCAAAGTCGGTAAGCAGGGTCAGCTGTGGTATTACCGTGAGTTGGTATCGGCATTCCAGGCAGCCGGAGTGAACAAAGATTTATTGAAAAGGCTGGAAAACCTCGTAATTGAGATGCATGAATTGGCAGGAAAATGAATTGTGTTATCCCGGGTTTTCTTTATAGCGGCCGAATTTCCTGAAAGTCCCGGCATCCACCCTCTCCAACCGCCCGCTTTTAGGGCTGAGCAGGTAATCGCCCCCGTTGCGGTGCAATATGGGAATGCGCCGGCGCCGCCGGATGAACTCCTCCCGCATGTCTTCCGAGAGAAAGTAGTAGCTTTCGTAATCTTCCTGCCATTGGGCAAACAGCGCATCATAGGTCGAAATAAACTCGTCCCGGTACCGGCGGGTCACCTCGCCCAGGCGGCTGATCACCCAGCAGTACGGTTCAAAATCCCAGTGGTACGCCAGCCCGATAAAACGGTCGTCTGCGGTGATGTACGGGAAGAAGGGGAACTGCCGGCAGCTGACGGTACGATACTCGCGCTGGCAATGCTCCGGTCCCAGGCAGGCCAGCAGGCACATGTGTTCCGGGGTGTCTTTACGCATCGCTTCGGGATCCTGAGGTTCGGCAGTGCACTCGTCACCCCGCCAGGGGTGCCACAGGTTGGTGTGTGCTTGCAGGTAACCCCATTCCTGGTTGTATGCCACGGGTACCGCCGCGCAGATGTCGCAGCAGAAGGGTTTGCCTGAGGGGTTATGCGGTGCGCACATTTGGCCGCAATCCACTGCACACACTGGTGCATCAAAGCGGTCATACAGCTGGAGGATGTTGAGGTCAGGTTGTTGCACGAAGGAATTGTATCAGGGAATGGAACTCAGGCGCGTTTGCCCATCCAAAACCGGCGCCAGTTGTTGCCGCTGGTCTGCGTTGTGATAAAGCTCTACAACTAACATGCTCATCCGTTATTCTCCACTGGCTACATTGATTTCATCCAGCAGTCCGAACAGCTCGCTGTTCTCAGGAATATCAGACATTGAGTGCCCGTAGTGCACGAAGCGCACCACACCAGCCCGGTCAACGATCACCTGGGCAGGCATGCGCCCGAGCTTGAACAGGTTCACTTCCTGCCCATACAGCTTGAGCACGCTGGCAGAGGGGTCGGGCAGCCCGGTGAAGGGCAGGTCATTCTTGCTGAAGTAATCGATAAAGGCTTCGGGCTGCTCCGGCCCCACCACCACAATGCGGGTGTTCCGGCTTTCAAATTCTGCGTAGTCCTGGCGCAACTGCGCCATGTGCCGCTGGCAGAATGGTCAAACAAAGCCGCGGTTGAAAACGAGCCGCACATTGAAATTACCTTTCAGGTCAGAAAGGCGGAAAGGCTCCCCCTGGTAACTACCCAGGCTGAAATCA
>DHHC01000033.1:47403-48562 GCA_002403095.1 Leptolinea sp. UBA4782 | reverse complement strand
ACCATTTTACCGACCCGTTGTGGCTGTTTGAACCGGATGCGAACGGTTACGCGCTCGGTACCGGCGGCTGGGAGAGGGACGATGCCCCGGAACTATTCGGCAGGTATGTTCGCAAGGCTGTATGTGCGCTGAAGGATTACGTGAACCTGTGGATCACGATCAATGAGCCCAACGTCTTCCTGAACGGCGGATGGTTGAACGGCGGGTTTCCTCCAGGGAAAAATGACCCCAAAACCGCTTTTAAAGTTGCATCCAACCTGGTAAAAGCGCATGCAATCGCCTATTCCATCATTCACGAATTGCAGCCTGAAGCCCAGGTAGGGATTGCCCACCATCACCGTACCTTTAACCCTGCCCGCCCGTGGTTCCTGCCCNNATGTGATCTTCCGCAGCTTCAACCACGGGTTTATGGATGCACTCGCAAATGGAACCCTGAAATTGCTGAACTGGAAAACTCGTATTCCGGAGGCGGCTGGAACACAGGATTTCATCGGGGTCAATTATTATTCCAACGACCTGGTGAAGTTCACCCTGGACCCGAATAAACTCTTCATGGAACGCAGTTTTCACAAAGATGCCGAACTCAGCCCGACAGGTTTAATAGCCAATATTCCCGCCGGTATGTTCCAGGCGATCAAATGGGCATTGCATATTAACAAACCCATGTACATCACAGAGAACGGTGTGGAAGATTCGGAAGATACCCTGCGCCCGCAATACCTGATCGAACACCTCTNNTCCAGGTCTGGCGGGCGGTCAACTTCACCTGGCCGGTCAGGGGCTATTTCCACTGGAGCCTGATAGATAATTTTGAGTGGGAACGCGCCTGGACACAGCGTTTTGGCCTGTGGGAACTGGATGTTGAGACGCAAAAGCGCACCCGCCGGCGCAGTGTAGACCTGTATGCCGAAATTTGCCGCGAAAACGGTATTACTTCTACAATGGTTGAGAAATACGCTCCCCAAATTTACCCCAAACTCTTCCCGGGTTAACCAACACAAGAAGCCTTTTTAGCTGCATGTATCATACATAGAACGGTACAGAATCCAGCATTCTGAGCCGTTTTTTATTGCACTTTGGCAAGATTCATGCAACAAGAGAAGGTATGAAAACTACCTTTTTTTCCAAAATAAGTGCGTGGTTTAAGGAGGTCTTTATG
>DHHC01000033.1:45029-47316 GCA_002403095.1 Leptolinea sp. UBA4782 | reverse complement strand
GTGTATGTATGACCGCGGCAGCAAGGATGTGGTCTGTGCAACAGATTCTGGTGAAACAATGGTAAGAAATTTGCTTGCAGGCAAAGGTGCCGAGGGCTGGGAGCTGGCAGCTTCCTTCAACGCATCTGGCAGCGGGAATAATGTCACGGTCTTTGCTTTCAAGCGCCTGGTAAACCCTTAATGGGCTTCGGGCACTCTGAAATCACCCCTTTGCTTTACCTGGATCCGTAGAGCTGGCAGAAGGTTAGGAGGCTTCTGCCAGCTTTGCGTTTCAATTGTAGAAATTATTAGAGTGTCTTTGACAGGTAAAGCGAGCCCCGCCTAAATCCCCGGTTTTCATAGTACAGGCGTGTGCCGACAGCCGCGATGACGGTCAGTTTCTTGTACCCTCTTTCGCGCGCGGTCTTCTCGGCCAGGTCCAGCAGGCGTGTTCCCAGCCCGCTATGCTGGGCAGCGCCGTCCATTTCACCGCCTACGGGCAATGATTGCCCGTAGACATGCACCTCGCGGATGAGGGCAGCCTGGTCCAAATCAGCAGCCATACCTTCCATATCCAGTGCATGTTCGACAAACTCATTGCTGGCTGCTGAATCCTTCCAGTAACTGGCAGGGGCTTCCGGCAGAGATAGGCGCAGGTATCCAGCGATTTTGCCATCGGTGGTGCGATACTCCAGGAAATGTTCTTCAGCCTGTGCGGCATGATAAACCGTTGTCACCAGCTCAAGCTCGTCTGCTGAAACGCCCTTGCCGCGCACCTCGCGGCAGCGGATGCAGCCGCACTGTTGCCCCCGGCGAGCCAGTTCTGCCAGCACGTCCTGCCGCAGGCTGGTGCGCTTGTTGCCGGCGATAACATGCGAAGAGGGGATGTCGCGGATGACCCGGTTTACCCGGCAGTAGGCCGGGATACCCGGTTTCAAATCGGCAATCAGTTCGATCAATTCTTCTGTGGTGTATGGCTGGTATTCGCCGCGCAGCCAGTACTGGTACAGGGCTGAATTCTGGAGCAGCTGGGTGGGGTAGATCTTGATCTCATCCGGGCAGGCATCTTCCCACAGGCGGGAAAAATCAGCCTGGTCGCTTTCCAATGTCGCGCCCAGCAGGTTCGGCATCCAGTGCAGCACGGTCTTGAACCCGGCAGCACGCAGCATGGAACATGCCAGCATGGTTTGGGCGGCGGTATGCCCGCGCTGGTTCATTTCCAGGATGGTATCATCCATCGATTGTGCCCCCAGCTGGACCTTGGTCACACCCAGGCGGCGGAACCACGCCAGCCTTTCGGGGGTGATCTCGTCCGGACGGGTTTCTATCACCAGTCCGACATTGCGGTGGGCAGAAGTCTCATTGGCGGTATGTGCTTGTTCAATTGTCTGGCTGTTAAAGCCGTTCATGGCATCAAAACAGCGCTGGATGAACCATTCCTGGTACTCCAGGGGGTAAGCTGTCCAGCTGCCGCCCAGGATGAGCAGTTCGATCTTGTCGGTAGGGTGCCCGATGGCGTCATAGGCTTCCAGGCGGGAGGATACCTGCCTGAACGGATCGAATTCGTTCTGGATGGCGCGGGCGCCGCCAGGCTCATCCGACAGGTAGCTTTTTGGCATGAGGGCTTCAGTGGGGCAGAAGATACAGTGACCCGGGCAGGCTTCCGGGCGGGTGAGCACAGTGACCGTGGTGACCCCGGATAGAGTGCGCATCGGTTTCATGCGGATGGTCTCCAGGATTTTACGGTCCGGCTGCCAATCTCCGCTTTGCACCAGCTGGCGGTAGGCGGCAACCAGCACATGCTTGGCGATCACCCCGCCTTCGGGCAGCGGGTTGCGCAGCAGGGCGCGCTGCAGGCTGCTGCCAGATTTGACTTCTTCCAGGATGCGGCGGGCAATTTGCAATTTTTCCTCAGAGTAGTGCCTGGCTTCAAGCCAGGCTTTTTCATCACGCGGCACGGCTCACCTCACGGGTATTTATAACATGATTTGATGCAGACCCCCGCTTGTTTCCTCAAATAAACTACTGGCCATAAGTAGATTGACACCGTATCGCTGGGCGAAAAGACATCTTTTCGTTTACAATACTTTTTGCAGGACAAGTAAGCAGTCGCACTGATAAATCTGGATGAAGCGGTTTGTTTGGGGTATAATATTTGTCCCGAAAGGGAGATGGCTCACTAGCTCAACTGGCAGAGCAATTGACTCTTAATCAATGGGTTCGGGGTTCGAGTCCCCGGTGAGTCACTTTCCAATTATTCGACAAGACAGGGTTCGTGGTTCCCCGTAAGGGGACTATGTCGAGTCCC
>DHHC01000033.1:0-44974 GCA_002403095.1 Leptolinea sp. UBA4782 | reverse complement strand
TGTCGAGTCCCCGGTGAGTCATGATATGTCACGATCCATCGCGGTATTGGATTATCTTCGAGAGTGGAATAAGTAAGTTTTTCTGGATCAAATTAAATACAGCAGTTAATTACCTGCTTTTTTCTCGCGCGGATGCGGAATTTCCGCCTGTATCATTAATCCCCCATCTACCAGATTGAGAATGCTCATATTCCCGCCGAGTAATGCCACCCTTTCGCTGATGCCAAGCAGTCCGTAGTGACCCTGCTTCTGCAAGGTGGAGAGATTGAAGTTTTCTGGCAGACCTACTCCATTATCACTGATTGCGAGCATCAAAGCTCTCGGCGATGTGTGTTGCAGAGATACAACCACCTTACTGGCTTGTGCGTGTTTTTCAACATTCCGCAAGACTTCCTGAACAATGCGGTAAATAGATAACTCTGTTTCTTCCGGCAAGCGTATGAGGTGGTTGTCTATATCGATCACCGTTTGAATGCTGGTTTTTTTTGACCAGTCATTCACAAACGACGTGATTGCGGCTCCTACCCCTAAACTATCGATGGTGGGAGGGCGGAGATTCCCGCATACGACGCGCAAATCATCAATTAAATCCCGGATGTTCAGCCGGATATCCCGGATTTTGTTTGCAACCGGGGCTGCAATTTTACTATCCCCCTCAAGCCGTTCCAGCTGGTAATTCACTGTGAACAGGTCTTGGATGGTTTCATCATGCAGGTCACGGGCAAGCCGTTTCCTTTCCAACTCCCGCCGTGAGATCAACCGACGGTGAGCGTCCTGCAAAGCGCGGTTGGCTTCGTCCAGAGCGAGCACCTGTTTATTCAATTGATTGATGAGTTGTTTGTTGATGGTATCTTGCTCGAAAAGATCCCGCTGGAGGAGTATTTGATTCTGGCGTAATTCTTCAGCCCGCTGCCTGGCTCTATAAAAATTATCTAATGCCCAGATGAAAGGTGTAATTTGCTCCTGATCGGTAGTGCCGACCATGGCGCCTACAACCTCTTCGCGGCCTGTTTCGTCAGTTCGAAATAACCTGGTTCGGGTGCTGTCACAAATTACAAGGATCTCATCGGTCACCGCAAAAAGATGATCGAGGTTGTTGCTAAAATACAACACCGATCGACCCTCGTCTCTCCAGATCTGGATAAGGGAAAGGACTTTCTGTTGATTGGGGTAATTCAGCATCGCGGTTATATCATCAATTACCATGATATTTGCAGGCTTGACCATCGCACGGGCAATGGCAAGCATTTGCCTTTGCTCGCCAGTTAAATCCAGCGCCTTATGCCTGAGTGAATCATACTCAAAATTAAGCTCCCGCAGGATTTCCGCTGTGGTTTGATCCATCCATTTTTGGCCATTAATGAATTTCCCGTTTTTATGTGTAATGCCGGCAACCTCATTTCCCATAAACACGTTGGAGGTGATATCCAATTCATTCACAATTTCAGGGTTTTGTGGGATAAGTTCAATACCGTACTTTCGTGCGTCAAATGGCCACCGCACCTTTTTACCGGAAATAAACATTTCACCTTCTGTCGGCGATAATAACCCTCCGATAATGGTCGCCAGAGCAGTTTTTCCTGTTCCGCTCCTTCCGGCGATACCCAGCACTTCACCTGCATGCAAATCCAGGTTCACACCGGAAAAAACGGGTACCAGGCTGTAGCTCTTAGAAAGATTGAAAATTTTTAATACGGGCTGCATGTAGTTCAAATTAGGTAGAAGAATCTGCAATTATCTGACGAAGGGCTGAGAAATCAAGGTCCTTTTTATCGATGAACGCCACAGCTCCGGCTTCAAGACCTAACCGGTGGAATTCAAGATCTGGATAGGCACTCATCAAGACAAAACGAGTTGCCGGCGAAATGTCCTTTAATATCTTGGTACATTCAATGCCGCTTTCATCCTGTAAAAGCATATCGATGAAAGCGATATTGGGGTGTGTGTCCTTGGTCAACAGAACAGCCTCGTCAATATTTTCTGCATCGAACACATGTGTATTGGAATTTGCCTGCCGAACTGAGTTCCGCAGCTCATTGCGGAAGGGTGCGTTGTCATCAACCAGGAGCACCGTCAGGAAAGGACCGGTTGAATTTTTAAGGGCATTTTCGATAATTTGATTATTTTCTATAAGACTGGAAAAAACTTCAGGGTGCTGGACTGCATAATTAACGGCTTCCAATCGACTTTGAACGTTCAACACCTGATACAACCGGCTAAGATTATTTTCAACAGTTTTTATGCTGATACCCAGCCTGGTGGCAATGGCTTTATTGTCCAGACCTTCTTGCAGCAGTCCCAGCAGATCCAGTTGGCGGGAGGTAAGAGATATGGATTTTGGCCGCGCCAGGGTTGTATTGATCAATTTTTTTACCAACGGACTGGAAAGCCATGTCCCACCAGCCATCACATTTTCAATCGCCAATCGAAAATCAGAGAGCGGTTCACCTTTAAGGTGGTACCCATTAACGCCTGCCCGTAATAACCCCTGTAAATAAACATCGTCGTCATGGGCGCTTATGATTAGAATTTTTAGATCAGGATAACGTTCACGGATGACCCGTGTTGCTGAAATGGGGTCGAAACTCGGCATGGAAATATCAATAAGTACGCAATCTGGCAGGGTTGTTTCCAGGGTCTCCATCAAAGAAGGCCCGTCTCCCGCTTCAGCCACAATTTGATACTCTGGAAAATCCTCCAGCAGACTGCGTATCCCTTTACGGGTCAGGCTGTGATCGTCTGCGATAAGAATTCGTACCGAGTTCATGTTTATATTATAGGGCAAATAGAATGCTTGCAGTCAGGTCAATCAGATAGAGGGGGATTTCCCCTATCCTGGTGAGGGAAATTATCTACTCGAATCCAGTCAATAATTTGCTATAGTATTTTACAGACCTGCCGGTTACATGTTGTCATGTCATTCTAACGCCAGTGTTATTAGCATGTTCTGGGGATGTAAGAAAACGGATTGACCGCTTTCCAGCTTGCTGAAGAATTCTACAGTTTTTTCAGTCTGGTTGGTGCCCAAAACAAGATTATTAAAGAACATAAAAAGGAGGTAAGGTATGTCCATGAGCGCCCCAAGTCATCTCACTAATGCGATGAAAGCTGGCGGCCAGCAATTTCAGGTGGGAGAGAAGGTGGTTTCGCTGTACAGCGGTGCTGTTCATTACTGGAGGTTAGATCGTGATAAGTGGGACGAAATCCTGGATAAAGTCATCGGGATGGGTTTCAATGCGATTACCTCATATATCCCCTGGGAAATCCATGAAATCAAACCCGGTGAATTCGACTTTGGCCAAATAAAACCCAGCAATGATATTGACGCATTCATCACCCTGTGTGAAAGCAAGGGATTATATGTCATTGTTCGTCCTGGTCCGCAGATTAACTCTGAACTGACCTGGTTTGGTTACCCTCGCCGAATATTAGAGGACTCGCAGCTGCAGGCCCTGACCTCGATGGGCAGTAAAGCAGTCCTGACACAGGTTCCCAAACCGATTCCAGCCTTGTGCTATGCAGAGGACAAATTCTTTGAGGAAACAGCGGTCTGGTATGATGCCATCATGAAAATTCTGGCAAAGCATGCCTACCCCAAAGGAAACCTTATTGCTTGCCAGGTTGATAATGAGATGGCGTTTTTCTTCCATATCAACCCGTATGAATGCGACTACCATCCAGCATCCATTCGAGGATACCGGGAGTTCCTTAAGAAGAAGTATGGCACCGTGGGTAAGTTGAATGATGTCCACCGCCAGAAGTATGCTTCTATTGACGAGGTTGATCCACCCCGCCGCTTTGAGGGTCAAAAGAAAGAAGATATCCCTGTTTATACTGACTGGATCGAATACCGCGAGCATTACCTGGTTGATTCCCTTCAACGGTTAGCAAATATGATGCGCGAGCGCGGTCTTAACGAGATTCCCCTTTTCCATAATTATCCGCACCCGCTCGGACCTGGCGGATCTGTCAGCGGCATTACCACCCCATTCAACCTGCTTGCGTTAGAAGATAAACTGGATTTTGTGGGTTTTGATATCTACTCCCGCAAAGAATTGTATGACCACGTGAAAACTGTAGTGTCATATGTGGTAGGCACAAGCCGGTATCCATTCATCCCCGAATTCATTGCCGGTGTGTGGCCCTGGTACCTCAACCCTGGCGGTTTTGAGGATGAGGAATTTGTCACAAAAGCGGCCATGATGCATGGTATCAAAGGTTTTAGCCGTTACATGATTGTTGATCGCCAGCGCTGGCTGGCATCACCTGTGAGTGCGGATGGACGTGTACGGAAAGAGAATTATGAAATGTTCCGGCGTGTAAATGAACTGGCGAATTCTCTGAAGATCGGTTTGATGAGCCGCCGAGTGGATGTCCTTCTAATGGCGAACCGCGATTACGACAGATTAGAGGCTGCCAGTGTCTTGGTCACATTCCCTGGTGATTTCCTGGAGCCATTGCTCGGATTCTCTGAATATCCAAACTACATGAGCGTATCCGAGAAACCGCTTGGATTCAAAGAGCCTGTCCAGATGGCAAAATCCGCCTGGTTTATGAAGAATTACAAAGCCCTAACTGATACCGGACACCTGTTCCTGCTGAGTGACAGTGCTCTGCCTTTAGAAAAACTACAGGCTTATAAAGCCCTGGTAGTAAGTTCGTTTGAATTCATGGGCACAGATTTACAAAAGAAACTGGTTGAATATGCTCGATCAGGTGGGACCGTTGTATTTGGTCCGCGAGTTCCTGAACTTGATGAACAAATGTTTGCAGATACAACCATTAAAGATGCCCTGAACCATGCACCCAGCACCCCATTAAATGTGGATGGTGTATCAATTGGAACTGTTTATACGATTGGGAAAGGCCGCATGATTTACCTGCCGGCTATGGAAGATGCCAACCTGTGCGTTACTGCTGCCTTGAAAGATCTCGATGTCATAAAGATAAACAAGTCAGATCTGCGCCTGGATGTGGCTGTGCATGTTTCAGCAGACCATGACAGAATCATTGTATTTGTTGCAAACCCGACCGCAGAACCGTCCACTGCCAAAATGCAACTAAGCGTCCCGGTTAAATCGATGACTGATCTTTGGGAGAGTAAACCGGTTGTGGTTGAAGACAGTGCCTGGACGGATACGTTGCCGCCTTACACCATCAAGATTTATGAATGTACCAAATAAAGATGGAGGGAATAATCCATGTTGCATGAAAACCCACCTATGTTAAACATTGATGTCAACCATTGGCGAAATATGCAGGCTTTATTCCTGCAATCTGCCAAAGGGAAACGCCGGATCGTGGTGATCCATGAAAAAGGCGAATTGCTAAAGGTCGTCCACTCAGACCGCATCGCGATTGTAAATCCACTTTTTAAGGTGGACGATGCCCTCGCTGCGGCTAAAAAAGTTTACGAGGCAAACCCGGGTAAAGCCGAATTTGTCATGGTGCTGGAACGGCGTGCTGTCGAGAAGTATTTTGCCGAAGTCCAGGATAGCTGGAAAGCAGAGGAAGACCTGGATGTTTATGTTCACCGGATGTTTGCCAAACTAGATGATTATCCAGAAGGCATTGTAACCTATCCCGATAAAGCACGCGACACCCTGGGGTTGCAGTGGAAGGTTGGGGCATCATATGAAGCCGTTGATGCAGTGTTGAAGAACCTGGTTCCCGTCAATACAACCATCCTGTTAGCGGTGTTTGATCACAATCAAGCCTGGGGAAGCCTGGTTCTGGAAGTTGATGAACAAAAGAAAATCTGCGACATCACAACAGCCGATCCCCGTGATTTGCTTGGGTCAGGTGATTGGAAGGAAATGTCCAAGGAAATGGTGAATTGGGTCAACCGGAAATTCTTCCCATGCTCTTTGGGCATATTCACTGACCTGGCCACTGCCAGGGAATTTATTGCAGCAAGCGACAAACTGGCAGAGCTGAAGAAACTGGTTGCAGCTGGTAAGGTGCTGCTTGATCCGATGCCATCGGAACTGCAGAAGCTTTTGTAGTAAACCACACAGACTTGTCTTCTGCGGATACTGAACCTTTCTTTTGTGTGTGAATTCTCATGTGTGGCGAACCTATTCATACCATTCATAACCAGACCTGGTTTCGCTGCCAAAGGAGAATATCTGCAAAACTCATTAAATGCCCAAGGTAAAAACCAAAGGCAAACTTTTCGAAAGAGGAGAGAAAATGAAATACAAACCGTTGTATGTTGGATTGAGCCTGATGTTGATTTTGGGTGTGCTGTTAACCGCATGCGCCCCAGCCACTCAGGCCCCGGCCGTGGAAGTCCCCGAAGAACCTGCTGGTGAAGAAGTCACATATGATTTCGCAGCAGCCCTTGCCGCCATGGAAGGAAAGGTATTTTCCACTGGCCCGTCCGGCGAGTCTCCAACCCCTGCCAGTGAGGTCACTTTGACCGATGAAGAACTGGAGCAGATTAAGGCCATGAATGCTACGGCTGCAATCGTTCTTCATTATGCCGGCAATGATTGGTCAACTGCACAGGTTGCAGGCTTGCAATATCAGTTTGAAAAAATGGGCATCGAAGTGATCGCTATTACCGATGCAAATTTCAAAACTGAGAAACAGGTTGCTGACATCGAAACAGTATTAGCCAAGAATCCCAACATCATTGTGTCAATCCCGGTTGATCCTGTGGCTACCTCTGCTGCATATAAGGCGGCAGCTGACCAGGGTGTAAAAATTGTGTTTATGGACAACATCGCTGCAAACCTGGAGCAAGGGAAAGATTATGTCTCTGTTGTCTCTGCAGACAACTATGGCAATGGCGTTGCAGCAGCCCATTTGATGGCAAAATACGTTGGTGGCGCTGGGAAGATCGGCATTGTCTATCACGAAGCTGATTTCTTCGTAACTCGCCAGCGTTATGAGGCCTTCAAGAAAACTATTGCTGATAACTACCCTGAAATTGAAATTGTTGAAGAGCAGGGGATTGCCGGACCTGACTTTGCAGGTGATGGCGAGAAAGCTGCTTCAGCTATGTTGACCAAGCACGCTGACCTGAAAGGCATCTGGGGTGTCTGGGATGTTCCTGCAGAGGGCATCTTGGCGGCTGCCCGGACGATGGGAAGGGAAGACCTGGTCATCACTACAATCGACCTTGGTTTGAATGCTGCGATTGAAATTGCCAAGGGCGGGATCATTAAAGGACTTGGCGCACAACGTCCCTTTGATCAGGGCGTTACCGAAGCTATTCTCGCGGGTTACGGCCTGCTGGGCAAAGAAGCTCCACCGTATGTTGCATTGTATGCTTTGCCGGTGGAAAAAGACAACATCATGGCAGCCTGGGAAACCGTTTACCATGCCGATCCCCCACAGTCACTGGTAGACGCAGCTAAGTAAAGTCTGCTAATTCTTTAGATACAGGCTCTCTGGGGTGTGATCTGTTGAAATTGAGAAGTAGTGATGTATAAAACAGAGAAGCATCAACATTCCAGAGAGCCTGCAAGTATAAGAGCGTAGAAGTTTGGAGCAGCTCGGTATGGACAAAACCAGTCAACGGGCCAACTATAGGTTGATGAAAGCGATGGAGTAGTATGAGCAGCGCGATCATTTCGATGGAAGGGATAACAAAATCCTTCAACAACATCCCAGTATTAAATGACGTTGATTTTGAGCTGCGGGAAGGTGAAATCCATGCCCTGCTAGGTGAAAATGGGGCAGGAAAATCTACCTTAATGAAAATCTTACGGGGTGTTTATCAACCAGATCATGGAAAGATGATAGTTCAGGGAAAATCCTATGACCGGTTTAATTCCCCAAACGAAGCCCGCGCTGCAGGTATATCGATGGTTTTTCAAGAATTTAGCCTTGTTCCCACACTAACTGTTGCGCAAAACATCTTTTTAACCCGAGAAATTAAAAACCGCTTTGGATTGTTGGATGATAAGGAATGTGAGAGACGCGCAAAAGTCTTCTTTGATGAATTGGAAGTTGATATTGATCCACAAGCGGTTGTCTCGCAGTTGAGTACAGGATACCGCCAGTTAACTGAAATTACCGCTGCATTATCGCAGGAGGCGCGAATTTTAATCTTCGATGAGCCAACTGCATCTTTGACCCAAACAGAGTCCCTTTCCCTCTTCCGGCTCATGCGGCGACTTAAGGAAAAGGGTATTTCAATGATCTATATCTCCCATCGTATGGAGGAGATATTCAAAATTGCCGACCGGATTACCGTCCTTCGTGATGGCCGTAGAATTATTACAGATGAAATTTCAAATCTTACTATTCAAAAAGTAATCGAACATATTTTAGGCCGAAAAGCTGAAGCAATTGACAGCAGGGAATTGGTCAGTACTGTTCAACAAGATCAAGTATTGCTCGATGTCAAAAACCTGAAATGCAATAGAGGAGTGAACGATATCTCTTTCCGTTTACATCGGGGAGAGGTGATTGGTTTGGCTGGTTTGATGGGGAGCGGACGTACAGAATTAATGCAGGCAATTTTCGGCATCAACCCAATTAAAGAGGGCGACATTCTTGTTAAGGGGAAATCCATCAAGGTGAAAACACCTGAGGAGAGTATGAAATCGGACATTGCCCTCATCCCTGAGGATCGCCGGGTACAGGGGTTAATCCTTGACCACAGCATAAGGGATAATTTCATTCTCCCGATGATACAATTAAAAAGGCTGGCAAATAGAAATATCTTTGTAGATTACCGGCGAGGGAATGACCTGGCCGAACACTATGTAAAAACATTAAAAATCCGATCCGATTCCATAGAGAAAATGGTAAGGTTCTTATCCGGGGGAAATCAACAAAAAGTCGTAATTGCCAAATGGCTAAGTACAGAACCGGAAATCCTATTAATGGATGAGCCGACTGCTGGTGTGGATATTGGTACAAAATCAGAAATCCTTAACATTGTTCGAGATTTGGCGAAACAAGGTAAAGGTGTAATATTCATTTCATCTGAATTGCAAGAACTGATTGCTGTTTGCGATCGGGTAATTGTGATCAAAAATGGGCAGGTCGACCAGGTTCTTAATCGTTATGATATTCCTGGTGAAGAGCGCCTCCATCAAATATTACAAGGAGCTGGTAACAGTGGCTGAGAAAAAAATTTCACCGAATCTATCTGAATCTAAAAGAAGTTTTTTCAAGCGTTTCTATTGGCGGGATTATGTAGTCTACATTACTTTTATTATTGTATTTATCACTTTCTCTGCCACCCTGGCTCAAAGCGGTTTCCTGAGCAGCAACAACCTTCTGAATATCATGAGGCAATCTGCCATTATCTCTGTGATGGCAGTTGCTATGACTTTCGTTCTGGCTACTGCGGAAATTGACCTTTCCGTGGGTTCAGTGGCAGGCTTGGCCTCGGTTGTAACGGCGATGGTTATAGGAAAATTTGGACTTGTGCCTGGAATTCTGGGTGGATTATGTACTGGATTGCTGGTTGGTTTTATCAATGGTACATTAGTTACCCGGATTGGAATACCTTCGTTCCTGGTCACTTTGGGTATGCAGGGAATTACAACCGGCGCAGCAATGTGGGTTACCAATACAGCCCCAATTCCAATTTCAAATAGTACTTATGTTTATGTCTTCGGATCGGGTAACTTTGGCCCCATACCTTCCCTGGTTTTCTGGACTGTAATTGCGCTTGTGATTGGTCATGTGGTTTTACGCAGTACGCCTTACGGGCGCCAGGCTCTTGCAACAGGCGGCAATGAGGTTGCAGCGCGTTATAGCGGGATTAATACCAAGAGAATCAAACTTTTTACCTTTATCATCATGAGCACGGTTGCCTCATTGGCAGGCATGTTGTATGCCGGGCGAATGCAATCCGGGAGGTACCAGTGGGGCCAAGGGGATGAACTATCAGTCATTGCTGCAGTGGTGCTGGGTGGAACAAGCATGTTTGGCGGTAAAGGTACGATTATTGGCACGATCATCGGGGCAATCCTCATCGGTTTAATCAACAATGGTTTGATTTTGATGGGGTTAAGCGCAAGCCAGCAAATGATCGTCCGTGGGGCGATCATCATCCTTGCAGTTGCGCTGACAGGCCGCAAAGTGCAAAATTAATTAATCTTTTATAGATCTTTTTTGTTGTGCTTACGAGGCAGCTGAAAGGTTGCCTCTTTTCTTGCATCCAATCCTTACAACCCCCTACATTTGCTATCCTATTTAGAACGGATAAGATAACAAATCTCCCTTAAAACTCCACCAGCCTGGGAAGCTTCTTTGCATCATTAAACCGTATTGCCGACTTCCTTTGGCAGGGAAGCGGTCCCTTCAAACCCGGTCTTTTCAATATAGTTCATCAGATACAACCTCAAGGCTTTTGGTTCCCATCCAGCCAGTTATCCAACGTGTCAACGCCGGCATCATAATACATGCGGGCACGGATCCCTTTTACGCCGGGATACGCGCCAGGTCAGATAGCTTCACCAGTTCCAGGATTACCCCTTCCTCAAAACCTGAGCTGCTGGTTAACTTCTTTCGATGATCCGGGCTGCTGCCTGCCTGCAGCATTTGCTCTGCATCCCGGATCCCATATGTTTTCAGCCGGTTAATGGCTTCCGGATCAACCCCCTGAATTCACCCAGGTTGAGAGCCTTCCTTGTACCTGCAACCTTTTCTTACGCAGCCTGCTGGCAGTTTGCGCCAGAGGGATGTTGCCGAGAAAATGGTAGTACAACGCAATTGAGCGCAGATTGTTTTTGACATTGCCAGGTTCACGCTTTCAGCATACTCCATAATATCCAGCGCAGAAGCGTTTTCGAGTGAAACCGATTGCATATTCGTTAAGAAGCATTCAAAAAGCTGAACCCGGTTTCCAAGTTCAGCGATGACATGTTCTTTCCAGATTTGGCAAGCGCCCGCGAAAACTCCAGCCTTTTAATCAAGTCTCCTGCATTATTCAGGATTACTGCTCCGGCTTATCAGCACCTTATCCACCCGCATGCCGTCCAGGTCTAACACCTCAAAGGTGAAACCATTCCAGTCAAATCTATCCCCCGCCACCGGCAGGCGTTCCAGCATGGCGAGAACCAGTCCGCCGAGGGTTTCGTAGTGAACTTCAATTTCCCGGGGAAGCTCCTCTACATCCAGCAGTACCTTCAGGTCATCAGCAGAGTACAGCCCGTCCACCAGCAAGGATCCGTCCGGGCGCCGGGTGACCTCTGATTCCAGGTGGGGCTGGGGGGTGAGCGGCTGACCGACCATCACTTCCAACAAGTCGCTGCGGGTAACCACGCCCTGTACGCCGCTGAATTCATCCATGATCACTGCCAGATCGGCAGAGTTTTCGCGCATTTGCTCTAGTGTGTCGAGGGCAGTGATCGTTTCGGGCAGGAAAATGACCGGCTGAAGCATGTCGCGGATGACGATCTCTTTGCCTTCCATCATCCGCTTCAACACAAGGCGGACATCCAGCACCCCAAGAATTGAATCGACCTGGCCTTCATAGACCGGGAAGTTCATGTAGGGATGATCGATCAGTATCTGGCGGATCTGTTCCCAGCTGTCTTCCAGGTCGATAAACACCACTTCTGTCCTGGGTGTCATCAGGGATGTCACTGCCCGGTCATCCAGCTTGAAAACCCGTTCGACTATGTTCTGCTCGCTGGTCTCAAACACCCCCTCTTTGATGCCGGTGGATATCATCGAGCGGACATCTTCAAGTGTGACGGCAGGTTCATCCGATGCCTTCAGCCGGAATGCCTTTAAGATCAGGCTGGTTGTGCCGGAAAGAAAAGCCACGATTGGGCGGTTGATTGCAGAAAGCACGCGCATGATGGGCGCCAGCGCAACCGCCAGTTTTTCTGCATTCAGGAGTGCAATCTGCTTGGGGAGAAGTTCGCCGAAGATCAGCGAGAGGAAGGTGATAAATACCACCACCACTGCTACTGCAATCTGGTGGCTGGATGCTGCCAGAGCGGGCACTTTCTCCAGGATTTTTTGAAGCGCGGCTGCCAGGGTAACACCGCCAAATGCGCCGCTCAGGATGCCGATCAAGGTGATGCCAACCTGAACGGTAGAGAGAAAACGGGAAGGGTCTTGTATGAGCTTGAGCGCCTGAGAAGCCCCTTTACTCCCGTCCTCAGCCTGCTGCTCCAGCCGCACTTTTCGGGCGGAGACGAGAGCCATCTCAGATAAAGCAAAGAAGCCGTTCAGACAGACCAGCAATACAATGATGAAAAACTCAAAACCAACCGATGACATAGTTTTCCCTGCAGCATCCTATCCGCAAGCAGTAATTCATTTTACCAAAAATTAAAATAACAGATTTGTAAATCCGCTTCACAACCAGAGAGTAAAGAGTGTATTATGATATAGGTATCCACTGTATTACCCCGTCCGGTCAACTGCCACAGGGAAGAGGCCAAGATGAAAAGACCTTTACATTTAATTTTTCCTTTCATGCTGCTGGTTTTACTATTGAGCAGCTGTTTCCCGCTGAACACCGTTTCAGAATCCACTCCTGCCGAGGGTAAGGGCGGTAAGGCAACCAGACCGGCTGCCGAAGCTGAAGTGGAAGATGTGAGCGTGAAGAAAGATGTTACCTATGCCAACCCGCAAGTTGACGGCATTCCCCAGAAGTTGAAAGTGGACATTTATATGCCGAATGGGGATGCTGATACGTACCCGGGCCTGGTGTATATCCATGGCGGCGAATGGATGGAAGGGGGCAGGTCCAGCTGCCCGGGCAAGGCTCTGGCGAAGGGCGGGTATGTGGTGGCATGCATCGATTACCGGGTGGTGGGCATGGATGGATCCTGTTCGCCGGACGCCATATTCCCGGCTGCCGTTCAGGATGTGAAATCGGCGGTGCGCTGGCTGCGCCAGAATGCACGAACTTACAAGGTTGATGCTGACAATATCGGTTTGATCGGTGATTCCTCCGGGGGGCACCTGGCAGTACTGGCAGGGGTATCCAAAGGGGCAAAATTGTTTGCCAATACACAAAACAGCGGCCCTTCGGATGCTGTCCAGGCGGTTGTGGATTGGTATGGTCCGGTGGATGCAACCGAGATGGAAATTGCCTTCACAGATGATGCCTGCAAGGTGGAGTATTCTGACCTGGCAGATGCGTACAGCGGTAATGCGACCTTTGAGATCACGTATGCCTGGAGCCGGTGGCTGGGCGGGCCGCTGGATAACAAGACAGTGCTGGAGCGGGCCCGCAAAGCAAGCCCGCTTACTTACCTGGATGGCGGGGATCCACCTGTTCTCATTATCCACGGCGCTGATGATTCCGTGGTGCCAACCGAACAACACAAGATTCTGGCTGAAGCATTGCAGGCGAAAGGCATCCGCTATACCTTGATTACTCTGCCGGGAGTGGGGCATAGTTATGGATCGAGCTCCAATCCAAACGCCAATTTCCTGGTCTCATCCCTGAGCTTCCTGGATTCACACTTAAAATAACAGCTGGTAATGAACACAGGGGAGAATTTACCACGAGAAGCTGATGACCTCTTCAGGGTAACCTGGCTGGGAACAGCTGGGCTGGTATTCCAGCTGGGTGATGCGATCCTGGCAGTCGATCCATTCCTGACACGGCCGAACCTCGGGCAGTTGCTGATTGCTGAGCTCCACCCGGACAGGGATCTGGTGAAGTCTTTTCTCCCGCGCTGCAGCCATATCCTGGTCAGCCACGCCCATCATGACCATTTAATGGATGTACCGGTAGTTGTGGCGCAAACCGGGGCGGATGTATTCGGGCCGCCTAATGCCTGCACGTTGTTAGAAGCCATGAATGTTGATCCTGGCAGGATTCATCCCATCGGGGCAGGAGAAAAGATCCAATTAGGAGAATTTGAGATAGAGGTGTTGCCGGGTTATCACAGCTGGCTGCCCTTGCCGATCTTTGGCAAATTACCGCACAGGCTGCACCACCCGCCTCGCTTCCGGGAATACCGGATGGATACTGCACTGGCATTCCTGATCCAGGTCCGGGGGGTGCGCTTTGCAGTGGCTCCTGCTGTACCTGTAAAAGCTGATATCCTTTTCGCTTACCCTTATGCAGTACGGCTGCTCTGGAAGAACCTGCAGTATCTGCCGCCTGAAACTGTCATCCCCATCCATTGGGATAACTTCTTCCGCCCTGTTTCGCCCAAGGGCTTTCGCACTGGACGGCTTGAGCGTCTGAACCTGCGGCGGTTCGCACGCCTTGCCAGCAGGTATGCCCCATCCAGCCGGGTAAAGGTGATCCAGCCTTTCCTGCCCGTTCCGGTAAGGAGATTGGTACACCCAGGCAAATAATCTATGTTTCAGAAAGGTAATAGAACCTGCTAAGAATCCCTGCAGCAAGAGCTAATTATGTTATACTTTTTTGCAAGTTTCCGGTGAGCCCGGATTTCAGGAGGAACTAGTGAAAAGCCTTCTCATCATGCGTCATGCAAAGTCCAGCTGGAAAGACACCGATATTCCAGATTTTGACCGTCCGCTGAATAAGCGCGGCAAAGCCGATGCGCCGACTGTAGGGCACCTGTTGAAGGACCGTGAACTCATTCCGCAGCGCATCCTGTGCTCCACGGCAACCCGCGCCCGCCAAACGGTTGATGGGCTGCTGGAAACCAGCGGGTATGCCGGCGAAGTTGTATACCTTGAATCATTCTATATGGCTGAATGTATTACCTACCTTGAGTCGCTGCGCCTGCTGTCGGATGACCTGGAGAGGGTAATGATTGTCGGGCATAACCCCGGTTTGGAAACCCTGCTGCAATTATTAACCGGTAAGGTTGAAGCACTGCCGACAGCAGCTCTGGCATACCTGTCCTTGCCGATTTCACACTGGTCGGAATTGCGCCCGGACACTGAAGCTGAGCTGGTTGAATTCTGGATCCCGCGTGAATTTTCGCATAATGATGAAAAACCTGCTGAAGAGCATCACAAGAAGAAGGCAGCAGAAAAAGATAAAAAATCAAAAAAATAGGGGGCAAAATGAGCAGTTTTCCACAAGTTACCATGGACACCTTTCAAACCCAGGTACGGGAGGCGGTGCTGCCCGTGCTGGTTGACTTTAGCGCGCCCTGGCGTGCACCTTGCAAGCGGCTAGAGCCTTTGTTGGAGCAATTGAGCCGGGAATGGGAAAAGAAGATGTCCTTTGTCAAGGTCAATGTTGATGAAAGCCCTGACCTGGCGATGAAGTACCAGGTAATGAGCGTGCCAACTGTGATCATGTTTTCCGGCGGTGAGGAGACAACCCGCCTGATAGGGCTGCAAACCCGTGAAAAACTGGTGGAACGGTTCTTTCCGGGATAAACACACAATTGATAAAAAAGAAAAATCAGGAGAGGGTTCTCCTGATTTTTTTCATAGGCTGGTGTTAATCTTCTGTATCTGCTGTCTTCGGATAGGTGCCGAAAACTTTATCCCAAAGCGGGGATGAAACCCCAAAGCGGGCATCGGGTGTGCGGTAATGGTGCTGGGCGTGGTAGCGTTTGAGGAACTTGTAGTATCCACCCCGGAAAGGAACATGGTGAAGGGAATAGTGGGTCAGGTCATAAGTCAGGTAACCTGCTAAAAAGCCCGAAAACAGGGCTCCAGTCCAGGGCTGCGCTCCGGGGATGAGCGAACAGACTACCCAGAAGAACAGGTAAAACAGGGCAGCCAGGGGAATGCTCAGCACAGGCGGCATTACCAGGCGGGTCTTGACTTTGGGTTGGTAATGGTGCACCCCGTGGAAAAGAAAGAAGATCCTCTCCTGGCGGGCATTTCGGGGGCGGTAATGGAACAGGAAGCGGTGCAGGATGTACTCGGCCAGTGTCCACAAGAACAATCCAATCACAAAACCGGCTGGCAGGTGCAGCCAGGTGCCTGCTGCTTCGATCTGCAATGCCGAAAGGACCATGAAAAGGATGGCTGCAGGCAGCCAGATCACTACGATCACAGCCGGGTGAATGTGGGTGAAAAATTCCAGGAAATCAGATTTGAATAATCGGACAGGTTCCTTGCTTGTGCTAACGGTAAAATGGCTCATACCATTTCTCCCTTCTTCCCTTCTACGGATAATTACCCCTTAACTGTATCACGACTTGAAAAAAAACAAGTAACCTGAAGCAGACCTGTTTATCCCTTTTCGCGGGCATTCACCTGCCTGACGAAACAGGTGAGCAGGTACCCAACCCTTTCGGGTGCTTCCAGCATGACCATATGTCCGGCAGAGGGGATGTTGACCAGCCTTGCCCCGGGAATGCTGTGCGCCAGGTGTTGCGCATCTTGCCGTAATACGATCCGGTCTTCCGACCCATGAATAGCCAGCACCGGTATGCTGCATTTTTCCGGCAGGGGGGTGAACTCGTACCGGCTGCATGCCCGCAGGTCAGCTGCCAGGACTGCCGGTCTTGCCTGCTGGAGTGCATCCACCACCCTGGACTGGAGTTTCTTATGGGCCCCGGATGCGAACAGGTTCGCTGACAACCAGGTTAGGGCATCTGCAAGCATGGCAGGATTCTTAATGCTCTCCAGGGACTGCTTGCTGCAATGGAACAGGCTGCCAGCGGAAAGCAATCCCAACCCGGAAACCCGGTCAGGATCGTGCCGGGCGGTTTCAAGGGCTATGGCTGCGCCTAGGGAGTGCCCAATCAGGATGGCAGAATAAATCCCGGCTGCATCCAGGAATTTCCACACTGCCTTTGCATAGGCAGAAACACTCTGCAGCCCGGTCCCCCCTGATTTTCCATGCCCGGGCAAATCCAGGGTATACACGGTCTGGCTTTCCATCCTGCGCAGCACATCCGGCCATACCAGGTGGCTGCTGCCAAGACCATGGATCAGGATAACCGGCGCGTTTAAAGAACCCCCACCCCTGGAAAGCGCGAAGTACATGGAATCTAATTGCGGCATTACATACTATTAGCGGGACCGCTGAAGGCGGTCAATTGCAGCTTCACTTAATGGTATGAAAATGCGAATCCGGGTTCCCTTGCCCGGGGCTGAATCAATATGGAGAAGGCCATTGATCAGGTCAGTGCGCTCCCTCAAGTTCACCATGCCCAGGCTGCCGCGTTTTTCATAATTGGTCTTTACCTGGTTCATGTCAAAACCAACCCCGTTATCTGCAATCTCGAGCAGCAGGATGTCAGCATCCTGGGGAATTGAGCGCAGGCGGACGGTTATGGTATCCGCTCTGGCATGTTTGCGGGCATTGTTCACCGCTTCTTCAACCAGGTAAAACGTTACTCCCTGCTTGTTGGTGTCCAGGCGGGCCAGGGAAGCTGGGTCCAGCTCAAGGACAACATTCTGCTGGTAGTTGTCTTTCATCTTCTCTGCCATGGTTTGCAGGGCAGCATCCAACCCTTGAGATTCAAGCTGGAGCGGGCGCAGGGTAAAGAGCATGTGGCGGATCTCATTGGTGGTCCGGCGCGCCAGTGATTCTATTTGGTCGATCTCGGTGCGGGCATCAGCCAGCGCATTTGAATCCAGGTACTTCCCGGCAATGCTGGCGCGCATAGCCAGGGCTGCAACCGCCTGGGTTGGCCCGTCGTGCAAGTCGCGGGCAAGCTGTTTACGGGTTTCTTCCTGGGCTGAAATCAAGGCTTCTTTTTCTTCAGCAAGGTCGCGGAACAAGCGGGCATTTTGGATGGCAATGACCGCCTGGTGGCTGAGCAGCTCGAGGGTTTCGCGGCGGTCCTCAGTGAAGAAGTCGCTTTCTGGATGGGCCAACAGCAGGATGCCGTAAGAATCCAACCCGCGCATGAGTGGCAGGCAGTAGGCTGCCTGGCAGGTTTGAACGCCGACCAGGCGGGAAAGTTCGGGATCGCGTGCAGGATCATCGACAAGGACAGGTTCACCCCTGGCAAGCACATCACCGAGGGCGCCCTGGTTTCCGGGCAGCGGGACCTTCTGGTCGTGCGGGGTAAAGCGGCGCGAGCAGGCAATACCCAGGTCGTTTTCACCGAACAGGAGAACCGCGCGTGCCATTAATTCGGCTTTTTGTTGAGGCTCTCCCATCCCGGCGACACTTAAATCCAATATGGTGTCCAGAACTTCCTGGTAATCGAGGGTGGTACTCAGGTTTTCGATCAACCCGTAAAATTTCTGAATGTGGTCGCGCTCATAGCGGAGGGAGGTTTCTTCTACCTGCTGGCGCTGTTGCAGCAAAGCCTGGTGTTTGGCGCGCAGGCGCGACAACAGCCTGTGGGTCAGCCAGCCGGTTGCAAGGGCGAAAACTCCCGTTATTCCAACTGCAATTCCCAGCCATATGAAGCGTTCCATCCCGTACATCGAACCGAAAATGGTCCAGGTGAGCTGGATGAGCGCTGCCAGCAGGGCTGTCCACAAGGCTCCCTTCCATTCATAATATATCCCTCCGGTGATGACAGGGAGCAGCAGGATCCAGGGCAGGCTGCCTGCCAGGCCGCCGGACAGGAAAAACAGGCTGCCGGTCACCAGCAGGTCGACCACAACGTTGAGGAGGCGCTGTGCATTAAACCGCCTGTTGGAAAGCGCCATGAATGTGAGGATCACATTCCAAAGGGTGGATAGGGAGATCAAGCTGGCAGTGAAAATGGTGAACCAGCCGGTCAGCCCGGCCACAATGGAGACAACGATCAGGGTAAGCCAGCGGAAAAAGATGGCATACCAATCTGCGAGGAAAGGAGCATCATAGGTTCGCATAATTTATTGTACCACCCACAAGTTAATCGTACCGTCTGATGAAGCGGTCAGCAAGCGGCTGCCATCGGGAGAAAATGCCAGGGTGGTGATGTAATCGTTGTGCGCCGTCCAATCCCCCAGGCGCTGCCAGGCTGCAGTATCCCAAAGGGTCAGGGTACCCTCGCTGGTGGAAGCCAGGATGCTCCCATCCGGTGAAAAAGCCAGTGCGGCTGAGATCTTGTCTCCGCTCAAAAGGGTGCCCAGCTTCGTGCCGGAATCAGGATCCCAAAGCTGGATAACCGGCTGAAACGTGTTGCCAACCGTTGCGCCTGCGCTGGTGGCGATGACCTTCAGATCGGGGGAGAGGGCAAAGGCCTGCACGAAATCTTCGTGAAAAAGCTCTGCGCCAAGTGCGCCGTCGTTGACATCGATCACCTGCACCTTGCCGCGCGAGAGGAATACCACCCTTGAATTACCGCCGGCAAATTGAAGGGAATAGACCGGGGCAGCTGTCTCAAATCCGATGAAGCGGGTTAAGAATTTACCGGTTTCAGTATTCCACAGGTCCATGGCAAAGAAATCGACCGAATTGACCAGCAGGGTCTGACCGTCCGGCGAAAATGATGCCACAGTGAACATCTCGGGCGGTGAAATAGTCAGTACCTTGCTGCCGGTGGCAATATCCAGCAGGTCGATGACCTGCCAATCGTTGGTCACAGCAAACAGGTTGGCAGCCAGTGAAAAGTCCAGCAAGGTGTACTGTTTGATCTGGACATCGTTCAGCACTTCCAGGCTGAAGGCATCATACACCCTGAAGCCTTCATTGGAAGCTGCTGCAAAGCGGTTTCCGTCCGGGCTCCATTGCAGCCGGTAGGGAAAAGGATATTGCAGGTTTGCACTGGTGTGAATGAAACTGGCGCTGGCAGGTGAAATCGGCTGCAGGACAGGGGCAGGCGTTTCAGTTAGAGGGCTGGCTGTGGCGGCTTGTGTTACTGGGATTTCTGTTTCACCAGCTTTGGGTTCTTCAGAGGCTTTCTTACAGCCAGCCAGGAGCAGCAGCATCACGATTAACGGGATGGCAAACCAGCGTTTCATCATTACCTCACTTTTTCAGCCTGACTTATTGTACTAAAAAACAGGTGCATTTACCGTACCACAATGAGGATGCGGCATGTCCTGCCAGGGTGATGAATGGGATGGGTGAAACCTTCCACAGAAAAGGATTGATGGGCTAAATGCGGTTTTCCGAATCTAAAGGAAAGTAAAGCGGGTTGCCAAGGACGCCCTGTTACCCGAATAAACCAGCCTGCAAAGGGATATCGTTTTCACCGTTCTCGAAAACTTCATCTGGAGGGTTTCCTTTTCGGCGGGCAGCAGCCACTGAGAGCCGGTCGCAGCGTTCGTTCTCTTTATCGCCGGCATGGCCTTCCACCCACCTGAAGTCTACGTCGTGCACCTCCACCAGGCGCAGCAGCTGCTGCCAGAGGTCCTTGTTCTTGGCGGGGTTCCTGCGGTCGCGCATCCATCCTTTGTCTTTCCAGCGCTTCACGCTGCCTTCGTTGTAGTTCTTGATCAGATACTGCGAGTCGGAATACAGCACCACCCGGCTGGGCTGCTTCAGGCTTTGCAGGGCTTTAATGGCAGCCAGCAGTTCCATGCGGTTGTTGGTTGTCAGGCGGAATCCGCCGCTCATCTCGCGCCGACCGCCGTTTTCCAGGATGACTGCCGCGTACCCGCCCGGGCCAGGATTACCCGTACAGGCGCCATCTGTATAAATAATGACCGGGTCGTTTCCCAAACAGTCCTCCTCCTGGCATTTTGAACCTCAATCATACCATCATCTGGTGAATTTCCATTTTTGTCATCAGTAAGCCTTTTTAGACGGCTGTAATGCATTCGGGTTATAATTTTGTCAAATGTCCAAGCGCATTTTCCTTATCCTGGTTTGCCTGGGTTTGCTGCTGGCAGGCTGCGGTTCCTCCTCCAATTCATCAGACGGTTCAGGCGGGAGCGGTACGAACATCCAGAATAAGGGCTCCGATACCATGGTGAACCTGGCTTTAGCCTGGGCAGAAGCTTACCAGAAGCTCCACCCAGAAATCTTGATCTCGGTTACCGGCGGCGGAACCGGCACCGGGATATCAGCCTTGATGAACAATACCGTTGACCTGGCCAATGCCTCTCGCATCATTTCGGAAGAGGAAATCGGGCAGGCGCAATCCCTTGGATTTGAGCCAAAACAATATATAGTTGCACAGGATGCCATTGCGGTGATCGTCAACCGTGAAAACCCGGTTGATGCCCTGACCATGGAACAAATCTCGGCCATTTACCGTGGCGAGTACACCAACTGGAGTGAACTGGGGGGAGAAGACCGCCCGATTGTGTGCCTGTCGCGCGAAACCAACTCGGGCACGCATGTTTACTTCCTTGAAACCGTGGTGCGGCTGGGGAATAAAGAAGATAAAAGCATCTTTTCGCCAAAGACGTTGTTGTTACCTTCATCAGAAGGCATTATTGCTGAGGTGCGTGACAACCCTAACGCAATCGGGTATGACGGGCTGGGTTACGTGACGGATGAAGTGAAAACCCTGGCCATCGCCCCTGCTCCGGGCGAAGAACCCATTCTGCCTTCCATTGAAACAGTCAACAACGCTGCCTACCCCATTTCGCGCGAGCTGTTCATGTACACCCGCGGAGAGCCCAATGACACCATCAAGGCCTACCTGGAGTGGATTCTTTCCCCTGAAGCGCAGGAGATCGTGCGTTCGCTCGGGTTTGTGCCGGTAAAGGTGAATCAATGAAGAATCCACGCCCAAACAGTACCATAAAGCTGGGGGAGTGGTTGATTACCTTCTTCATCCGCGCGGCGGGGTATGTTTCGATCCTTTACGTCACCCTGATCATCCTCTTCCTGCTGCGTGAGGGTCTGCCTGCATTCAAGAATGTCGACCTTTCCAGCCTGTTTGGAGAGGTCTGGTACCCAATCGAAGGTTACTACAGTATCTGGCCGCTGCTATTCGGGTCGATCACGGTCACCATCGGAGCAGCAGTTATCGCCATCCCTCTGGGGGTGGGGACAGCCGTGTTCATTTCTGAACTGGCGCCCCCCTGGGCGAAGGAGATCTTAAAACCCCTGGTGGAAGTGCTGGCCGGGCTGCCCTCGGTGGTGCTGGGCTTCTTCGGCATCCTGGTGCTTTCTCCCTTCCTGCGCCAGGCGCTTAACCTTCCCACCGGGCTGACCGCCTTTACCGGTTCGCTGCTGCTGGGGTGGTCTGCCATCCCAACCATTGTTTCAGTGGCAGAAGATGCCCTCAATACCGTACCGCGCACTTACCGTGAAGGAGCACAGGCGCTGGGCACCACCCAGTGGCAGACGATCTGGGGGGTAACCGTCCCGGCTGCCCGCTCAGGCATCATCACGGCGGTGATGCTGGGTATCGGCAGGGTGATCGGTGAAACTATGGCTGTGATGATGGTCACCGGCAATGCACCGGTGCTGCCGGAAGGTTTGAATGCTTTCTTCCTGCCCATCCGTACCATGACAGCCACGATCGCCTCGGAGATGGGTGAGGTTGCGCAAGGCAGCATCCATTACCAGGTGCTTTTCCTGGTTGGGATCATCCTGTTCTTCCTTTCCCTGGTCATAAACGTGGTCTCTTTCATGGTTTCCTCCAGGCGCATGAAGCGCACCGAAAGGCTGCTTTCATGATCCTGACTCCCCGCAACAAGCAAAAGATAGGCATTGCCGGGCTGATCGCACTCAGCACGATCACGGTTCTGCCGATCGTGGCGCTGGTGATTTACATCCTGGTGCTGGGGCTACCAGCCATTTCATGGGATTTCATTACCAGCTTTCCGCAAGATGGCATGCGCGCGGGCGGTATCCTGCCTGCCATCCTGGGAACGGTATACCTGACCATTGGCACTGCCATTTTCTCAGTTCCGCCCGGCATTGCAGCTGCCATTTACCTGGTGGAGTATGCCCCGGATAACACCATAACCCGCCTGATCCGCATTGCCATGATTAACCTGGCCGGTATCCCTTCGGTTGTGTACGGGCTGTTCGGCCTGGGCATGTTCGTGATCTTCCTCAAGTTTGGCACCAGCATCCTGGCGGCTTCCCTGACATTATCTATTATGACCCTGCCTGTGATCATCAGCACAACCGAAGAAGCCCTGCGCTCGGTTCCCAACAGCTTCAGGGTGGTGAGCATTTCGCTGGGCGCCAGCCGCTGGCAGACCATCTGGCGCATCGTGCTGCCCCAATCTATCCCCGGCATCATCACGGGCATCATCCTGGGGCTGGAGAGGGCTGCCGGCGAAACAGCCCCGATCATGTTCACAGGTGCAGCCTTCTTCCTGCCGCTGCTGCCCAACACGCCCCTCGACCCGACCATGGCGCTGCCGTACCACCTGTTTGTCATTGCCACCCAGATCCCGGGTATGCCTGTTCAAGTCCAGTACGGTACGGTCCTGGTGCTGCTGGCTTTCGTGCTGGGTATGAATGTGATTGCTACCCTGATCCGCTCGCGGGCGCGCAAGAAAAGGCAGTGGTGAGGTATGGACAAGATCTGCATTGAGAACCTGACGGTGCGTTATTCTGACGGCGCTGAGAGCCTGAAGAATATCAACCTTTCCATTCCGGAGAAGACCATCACTGTCATCTTCGGCCCGGCCGGGGGCGGAAAGTCTACCCTGCTGCGCACCCTCAACCGGTTGAATGACCTAGGGGATGTGGCGGAGCTGTCCGGAAGCGTGATCATGAATGGGGTGAACCTGCTTGACCGCCAGACCGATGTGATCGGCTTGCGGCGCAAGATAGGAATGGTCTTCTCCCGCCCGGTGACCCTGCCGCTGACCATCTTCCAGAATGTCAGCTACGGGCTGGAGGTGGCAGGCGAACGCCGCAAGCCTGTCCTTCAAAATGCGGTGGAATCCGCCCTGAAGCAGGCTGCGTTGTGGGATGAGGTGTATGACCGGCTGCAGGATCCTGCCAATGCCCTCTCGGGCGGGCAGCAGCAGCGCCTGTGCATCGCCCGCACCCTGGCGCTTAAACCTGAAGTGCTTATGTTGGATGAACCGACCTCCGCCCTCGACCCGCTTTCAACCGCCAAGATTGAAGGGCTGCTGATGGATCTCAAGAATGAATTGACTGTGATCCTGGCGCCACACAACACCCAGCAGGCAGCCCGTTTGGCAGAGTATGCTGCTTTCTTTTTACAAGGGGAACTGGTTGAGGAAGGCGATGGCACGCAAATGTTCATGAAACCGCGTAAAAAGAAAACCCAGGATTACATCATGGGGCGCTTTGGCTGAGTGGAACCTGCTCGGGTCTTACGCGGGCTGCAAGTTCCTGCTCCAAACCAGACTTAAACTGGAGAATTGAGGACAACATGATTCCTGAACTTCCTGTGGAGAAATTACGCAATATCTGCGACCCTGCTTCCCTGCCTTGTTCGAGCAGCGCTGAACTCCCGCCCGGAAAGACCATTATCGGGCAGGAACGGGCGGTGCGCGCCTTGCAATTTGGCCTGGGAATATCCTCCTTCGGTTTCAATATCTATGTCAGCGGCCTGCCCGGCACCGGCCGGACCACCGCGGTAAAAGGTTTCCTGGAGGAACTTGCCAGCACCAAGCCCGTACCGGCCGAAGTTGTGTATGTCTACAACTTCCAGGAGCCTTCCCGCCCCAACGCCATCCTGCTGCCGGCCGGCACCGCTCGCGCGTTCCAAACCGACATGAAGGCTTTACTGGAAGGGGCGCGTAAGGAAATCCGCCTGGCGTTTGACAGCGAGGAATACGCCAATAAGCGCGAGGAGATCACCCGGGTGATGCAGATGCAAAAAGAGCAGCTGCAATCGCGGGTGTCAGAAAAAGCGCGCGAGCAGGGATTTGTCATCCAGCAGACGCCGATGGGCTTTATGACCGTGCCATTGAAGGATGATCAGCTTCTCAAGGAGGAGGATTTCCTCAAGCTTTCGCAGGCGGAAAGGGACGAGATCATGCAGCGCCAGAAGGTACTGCAGGCTGAGATCGAAACCGCCATCCGCCAGGCCAAAGGGATTGAAAAGAAAATCAATGAAGAACTGGTGAAACTGGACCGGCAGGTGGCGCTGTACTCCTTCAGCATTATCCTGAACGAGCTGCGGGAAAAATATAAAGATATAAATGAAGTGGACGCCTACCTGACCCAGGTGCAGGAAGATATCCTGGAGCATCTCGGGCAGTTCCGTGGTGAGGAAGAGGGCGATGGCAGCCTGCAGGCTGCTGCGGCGAAGGACCGCTTTTTCAACCGTTATGCCATCAACGTACTGGTGGAACATGATCCGCAAAACGGTGCGCCGGTGGTGATTGAGTTGAACCCAACCTACACCAACCTGTTTGGTCGGATTGAAAATGAGGCTATGTTCGGCACCCTGGTAACTGATTTCACCCTTGTACGCAGCGGCTCGCTGCACCGGGCTAACGGGGGTTACCTGGTACTGCCTGCTGATGATGTGCTGCGTGCTCCCCTGGCGTGGGACAGCCTGAAGCGTGCTTTGCGCAATCGTGAGATCACGATCGAGGATGCCAGCGAACGCCTGGGGCTGCTTTCGACCCGTTCACTTCAACCGGAAGCTGTTCCCCTGGATGTAAAGGTCATCCTGATAGGACAGCCGGTGCTTTACCAGCTTTTACTGGTTCATGACGAGGATTTTTCAGAGCTCTTCAAAGTTAAAGCGGACTTCGACAGCCGCATGGAACGCACCCCCGAGAGTATCCATGATTACATTGTTTTTGTCAGCAGCGTGTGCGAAAACAACCAGTTGAAACACCTGGATTGTACCGGCCTGGCGGAACTGGTCGAATACGGTTCTCGTCTGGCGGATGACCAGACCAAGCTCTCGACCCGGTTTGGCGAACTGACCGATGTCATCCGCGAGGCAAACTATTATGCCTCTGCCGATGGGGTGGAACAGGTTTCTGCAGTACAGGTGCGGCGGGCAATCGAAGAACGCCAGTACCGCTCAGCCCTGACCCAGGAGCGGCTGCAGGAAATGACGCGCCGGAATGTGCTGATGATCGATGTGGAGGGTTCAAAATCCGGGCAGGTGAACGGGCTGGCGGTGATGGGCATGGGTGATATGGCTTTCGGCCACCCGTCGCGCATCACGGCAGCTGTGGGGGTGGGGCGTGAGGGCGTGGTGGATATCGAACGACAGGCAGAGATGGGCGGGCCTACCCACACCAAGGGTGTGCTTATCCTGGCTGGCTACCTGACCGGACGCTTCGCCCAGGATAAACCCCTCAGCCTGTCAGCCCGGCTGGTGTTTGAGCAGAATTACTCCGGTGTGGATGGCGACAGCGCCTCCAGCACCGAGCTATATGCCATCCTGTCTGCTCTGGCGGATGCACCCATCAACCAGGGTATCGCTGTTACCGGGTCGGTTAACCAGAAGGGCGAAGTGCAGGCCATCGGCGGGGTTAATGAGAAAGTGGAAGGCTTCTTCGAGGTCTGCAGGATGAAAGGTCTGACCGGCAGCCAGGGTGTCATGATACCCAAGGCAAACGAGAGCAACCTGATGTTGAAGGCCGAAGTACTCGCAGCGGTTAAAGAAGGGAAATTCCATCTCTGGTCGGTTGCATCCATTGAGGAAGGCATCGAAGTCCTGACAGGCGTTCCGGCCGGCGAGATCTTCGCACGGGCTAACAATCGGCTGGAAATGTTAGGGAAAACATTGATCCGCTTTGGAAAAGATGAAAAGAAGCCTGCCGACAATAATAATGACGAGAACAACCCATAAAGTTAGCTGCAAGAGGAAAGTATAATCCCTCCAGAACTCCTGGAGGTATTTTTCCCCAGTTGCGTCGGCGCGTTTCTCATGGCAAGGCAAGCGGCGGTGTTAAAATTGAAAAAGTAATTTAAGGGAGAGAGCCATGGAAACGATCATCTGGGTCGTAATTGCAGCCATAATCGTAATCATTGCCGTGGTGCTGGTGCGCACGTTCACCTTTGGGGAGAAACCCCGGGTTGCGCCGGATGCGCTATTACCTGGGGTCAATGCTGAACGGTTCGTGCAGAGCCTTTCTGAGGCGGTCCAGTGCCAGACCATTTCTTACGGTGAAGGCACCATCCCGGATGGCAACACCCTGGAACAACTGCAGGCGGTCCTCAAGAAGAGCTATCCGCTGGTACACCAGTCGCTGCACCTGGAAAAGGTCAACCAGTACGGCCTGCTATACACCTGGCAGGGCAGCAACCCGGATCTCAAGCCGGTGCTTTTTTCAGCCCACCAGGATGTGGTTCCAGTTGACCCCTCTACCCTGGATGAGTGGACCAGACAGCCATTCGGCGGGGAAGTGGCAGACGGCTACCTGTGGGGGCGCGGATCGCTGGACATGAAGTGCCAGCTGGTAGGCGTGCTGGATGCGGTTGAGACCCTGCTGGCAGGCGGCATGAAACCGGAACGCACCATCTATTTGGCCTTCGGGCATGATGAAGAGGTGGGCGGAATCCAGGGTGCAGGGCATATCGCCGCCTTGTTAAAGGAACGCGGGATCCAGCTGGGTGCCCTGTGGGATGAAGGAATCAATATCCTGGTGGGTGCGCTGCCCGGCGTTGAAGGACCGATTGGGCTGGTGGGTGCGGCTGAGAAAGGGTACATGACCGTCGAATTTAAAGTGGATGGCAAGCCCGGGCATGCCTCTACCCCGCCGCCGCAGACAGCCATCGGCATCCTATCCGCTGCCATGGCAAAACTGGAAGCCAACCCCCTGCCGGCGGATCTGGGGATCATGCAGAAAATGATGCGTTCTGTAGCGCACCTGCTGCCGTTCAGCCTGCGCATGGCTTTTGCCAACCTGTGGCTGTTTGGCGGCATGGTCAGAAAGAAACTGGAGGCCAGTGAACAGACTACCGCTGCCATCCGGACCACCACCGCGGTGACAGTCATCTCTGGCGGGGTTAAGGATAATATCCTGCCGCACCAGGCTACCGCCTTTGTTAACTTCCGCATTTTCCCCGGCCAAACCACGGACGATGTGCTGTCGCATATCAAGCGGGTGGTGGCTGATGAGCGGGTTA
Organism: Leptolinea sp. UBA4782; assembly: GCA_002403095.1. Classification (GTDB taxonomy): domain Bacteria; phylum Chloroflexota; class Anaerolineae; order Anaerolineales; family Anaerolineaceae; genus UBA4782. Next base: position 17,322 of record DHHC01000033.1, on the reverse strand, counting down.
AGTTCAAACCGGTGCTGACTGCATGCTGGAACCCGGTCAAGTCTTCCCCGACAGATATCCCCTTCTACGCGCAGCTGCAGGCTGCCATCCAGAACACTTTCGACAACGTGCCGGTGGCGCCCTTCATGATGGTGGCAGCTACCGATTCGCGCCACTATGCACCCATCAGCGATGCGGTTTACCGTTTTTCGCCTTACGTTGCAGACTCGGCTGAGTTGAAGCGCCTGCATGGGATTGATGAACGCATCAGCCTGGAAGCGCTGGAAAAAATGCTGGAATTCTTCATCCGCCTGATGCGCTCCTGGAGTAAAGGATAACGGCGGATACCGGTTGAGCAACCGGGCAGAATAGTGTATACTTTATGTACGCCGTTATCATGGAATCAGAAGAATCTTCGCCTGAACAAAGCGAGCCTCCCGATAGTAGTCCCAGCTACGATTTTCTAAGCCGGTTTTACGACAACATCTCTGCACCGGGTGAGAAACGATTCACCCGGGCCGGCCTGGCATTGCTGGCGCCAGCCCGCAATGAGACGGTCCTGGAGATCGGGTTCGGTACCGGGCATTCACTGGTTTCCATGGCACGTGCCGTGGGGGAAAACGGCAGGGTGTATGGCATTGACCTTTCAAAGGGAATGCTGCGGGTCACCCAGAACCGACTGAATGCAGCCGGGTTAACGGAACAGGTGGTGCTTGAGCAGGGCAACGCCACCAAGCTTCCCTTTGAGCCTTCATTCTTTGATGCTGTTTTCATGAGCTTCACACTGGAGCTTTTTCGGGCCCAAGCGATCCCGCGCGTACTGGCAGAGTGCAGGCGCGTGTTGAAGCCGGATGGCAGGCTGGGCCTGGTGTCCCTGGTGGAAACCAACCCCCTGACCATGAGCCAGCGCCTGTACCTGTGGGCACACCACACCTTCCCACGCGTCGTGGATTGCCGCCCGATACCGGTGGTACCGCTGCTGGAAGAAGCAGGATTCGCGGTCTCCAGGCATGAGCAGGACAGCCTGAAGGGTGTACCGGTCAGCATGATCGTCGCCAGGCATCAGTCCCACCCCGAAGCCTGATCCCTTGCTGTACGCCTTGACCAGCCTGCCTGTGAAAGCAGGCTGTTTGTTTGATGGTAGAATCAAGCGCATGGATTACCAACAACACCCTGCCATTCCCATGTCCAGCCCCGACCTGACAGACGCCGAACGCGAAGCGGTGCTGCAGGTACTGCAAGGCACCGCCCTCAGCATGGGACCTTACATCCACCAGTTCGAAGAAGCCTTCCGCCAGTATACCGGCCTGCCGTATGCCATTGGGGTTAATTCCGGTACTTCCGGTTTACACTTGTGCGTGCGGGCTGCCGGGATCGGGATGGGCGACCTGGTGTTGACCACCCCGTTCTCCTTTGTGGCTTCGGCCAACGTGATGCTGTTCGAGAAGGCGGTGCCCGTCTTTGTGGATGTTGACCCGCTAACCGGCAATATCGACCCGCAGCTGGCAGCACAGGCTGCAGCTGACCTTTCTGCCGGCGGGAGCGACGCCAGGCGCTGGCTGCCGCGCAGGGGCTGGGACGATGGCGCCAGGCTGAAAGCGCTGCTGGGTGTGGATGTTTTTGGGCAGCCAGCTGATTTTGACGCTTTACATCAGGTTGCCAGCCGGTTTGGGCTGCACCTGATCGAGGATTCATGCGAAGCGCTGGGAGCGGAATACAAGGGCAGGAAAGCCGGTACCCTGGGGGATTGTGCGGTCTTTGCTTTTTACCCCAACAAGCAGATCACCACCGGTGAAGGCGGGCTGGTGGTCACTGCTGATGAAAAAATGGCTCACATGATACTCGCCATGCGCAACCAGGGCCGGGCGCCAGGTGACACCTGGCTGGAGCATACCTACCTGGGGTACAACTACCGCCTGGACGAGATGAGCGCAGCACTGGGGACAGTGCAGATGAACCGCCTGGAAGAGCTGCTGCAAAAACGCCAACAGGTGGCGGACTGGTATGCGAAGCACCTCGACAAGGTTGAGGGTGTAACGGCGCCCCAGATCGTGCCATCCACCACCCGGCCGAGCTGGTTTGTGTACGTGGCGCGGCTGGACAGGCACCTGGAGCGCAGCCTGGTCGCTGCCAGGCTGGCAGAACGGGGCATCCCGGTTCGGCCGTATTTCAGCCCCATCCATTTACAGCCGTACATGGTAGAGCAATTTGGTTACCAACCGGGCGACTTCCCGGTGACAGAAGACCTCGGACGGCGCGGGTTTGCGCTGCCATTTTCTGGCGTGATGAGTGAAGAGCAGGTGGAACAAGTGTGTTTTGAGCTTGCCTCTGTCATTTCGCAAGCCTGATCCACAGTTCCAGCAGCCGTTCATACAACCCCCGTAAGTGATTAAACCTGGAATGGACACTTTAAGACTGAGCAGCGAAAATCCGATCCTTTTCCGTCCACCACGGCGGCGGGGTGTCTTCCTGCACCTGGGGGTGGCACTGCTGCTAATCGCCGGGGCTGCCGGCGGGCTATACTTTGCGCTTGGAGAACAGGCTGGTGCTTATTTCCTGCTTTACCTGGTGATCGGAATTGTCTGCCTGTTGCCGCTGCCGCTGGTGCTCTACCGCGGTTTTGCCCTCTTTCGGGCCGGCTACCTGCTGGAAAGGGATGGGCTGCGACTGCGCTGGGGGCTGCGCAGCGAGGATATCCCCCTTCACCTGGTGGAATGGATCCGCCCTGCAGCTGAGCTGGGAATCAACCTGCCGCTGCCGTCATTCAGCGTCACCGGGGCGATCTTGGGTAAGCATGATGTCCCGGACCTGGGTCCGGTTGAGTTCCTGGCTGCCGAACGTGAAAACATGCTGGTGGTGGCAACTGCCAGTAAGGCCTTTGCCATTTCCCCGGATGATGTGAAAGGCTTCCTGAAGGCTTACCAGCAGGTTGCAGAACTGGGCAGCCTGAATCCTATCCCGCAAGGGTCCATTGTGCCGGCGGTGTTAGCGCGCCAGGTCTGGTCAGACCGGGTCATGCGCTTCCTGATGTTGGGCGGGCTGGTGTTAACGGTGATCCTGTTCCTGGTGGTGTCCATTGCCATCCCTAACCGCAGCGCCGTCAGCATTGGTTTTTCTGCCCTGGGGCTGCCGAACGAACCAGTCAACCCGGTCAGGCTGCTCCTGCTGCCCATCCTGGGGGCGCTTACCTATGCAGCTGATGCGATTGGAGCGTTTTACTTCTATCGTAAGCCTAACTATACAGCGATCGCTTATATGCTGTTGGGCGCTGGTTTGCTGGTGCTTGTCCTGCTGATCCTGGCAGTGGTCATCATCTTGTGAAAAGGATACTTCATGGATACCCCTAAAAAATTAGCCCTCAGTTTTGACTGCCAGGTGTTTGTGCGCAACCCGGGGGAGGAGTGGCAGGTGCTTGACCCGGCGCCGGGGATCTATTCTTTCTCTAAAGGGCAGGAAGCCGGGATACGCATCCAGAACATTGATGATCAGATCCTGGGGCGGCTGCTGGCTGAAATCGACGGGCATCCCCAATTGAAAATGCTCAACCTATCGGAGAACCGCAAGATCAGCGACCGCGGGCTGGGGCTGTTGCAGCAAGTGCCCGGGCTGACCGCACTCAACCTGAGTTCGTGCGACCTGACCGATGCAGGGCTGCCGCAGCTGGCCGCTCTCCGGTACCTGGAATGGCTGAACCTGAGCTATTGCAACCGGATCACTTATATCGGCTTAAAACCGCTGGTAAAACTGAATTACCTGAAATACCTCGACCTGCAGGGGTGTGTGAACGTGAAAAGCGGGGAGATCCCGCGCCTGAAATTCAAGAACGTGCAGATTCACAAGTGATCACTCTTCGGGTTGCAGCTTCTTCCAGGTCTCGTCCGATTCGAGGGTGACCACCTGGAAGGTTTCAGCATACAGCATTTCCTTGCCGGCTGCCCGTTCTGCAGCCCAGGCTTTAATACGTTCAGCCGGGTCCCAATCGCCCATCTGGCTCTTATGGGCGCGCAAGGCCTGGATCTTGGTCTCGATCGTTTCCGTGATGTCAATATACGTATCGCTTTGCCCCCTGCCGTAGATGAAAACTTTGCGGGGCTTGTGGGCTTCCAGGCCTTCCTGGCGCAGTTCTTCGAACAAGTGGGGCTGGCCGGCAGCCGGGAAAGCGGCATCGACTGCTGCCAGGGCGGCAGCGCGGTGGTCGGGATGGTTGATGTAGCTCTCGCCGGACCACACCACCGTCGGGTCGCCGCACATAACCACCTCGGGCTTGAAGCGGCGGATCTCGCGCACCAGTTTCTTGCGCAGCTCCAGGGTGGCGGTCAGCAAGCCGTCAGGTTCGCGTAAAAAGGCTACATCTTGCACGCCGGCAATGGCAGCCGCGTTGCGAGCCTCAGCTTCGCGGATTTCAGCGGCCTGCTGTTTTGTCAGGCTGAGGTCGGCGATGCCGACCTCGCCGCTGGTGCAAATGACATACCCGGCGCGGGTGCCCTGGCGTACCCAGCGGGCGACTGTACCGGCGCAGGTGAATTCGATATCATCAGGGTGAGCAGTGATGACCAGCACACTTTTAGGGATGTAGGGGGTGTATTGAGACATGCCGGTCATTCTACTCCCCGCAGGGCATTAATGCAAGCAGGTTGTAAGGTAGAGACTAGTAAATCCTTTTCACAGGCTTGACTTTACCCCTCTAAAGTTGTATGCTGTAATTGGCATTGATCAAGGCACTCTCACTGCCCGGGAAGAACCTGCGCACCGCAGGGGGAACATAACCCCACCAGAAGCACACAGTTGAATAACTTAACAGGAGGCTGCAATGGATCTCCACAAGCGGGTCATTATTCTATTTGCCCTGGCGGCTATGTTTTCGCTGGCAGCGGCTGCCCTTTCTCCGGGCGTGGTGCAGGCTGAAGGTGATGTACCGGAATTGCCGGGTGATGTTGAAGCTCCGGAAACGGAGGAGGTTTTACCGCCGGAAAGCAATGTGCAGGATGCCGTACAGGCGCTGGCGGAAAGCGGCACGGTTTTGGTGCAGGATGGTTCAGGGGTGCCAATGGCTTCGCAGACCGCCCTGCAGATCCTGTGTGAGCCGGATCCCTGGTTTTACGGCGCCTGCCTGGGCGGGAAGTGTACGGGATACGCAACCATCCAGGATGCCTTGGATGCATGGGTTGCGAATGCTGGCTTTGGGTTCATTTACCTCGAAGGAGGATATACCCCTCCAGTTACCCAAAATCTTCCCATCAGTGGATTAGATTATCCAACCCTTAAAGGCATTGTCTTGGATACCACAACCGCTGGACCCAAACCCATCCTTGTTGGGTACCTTGATGTCAAGAATTTTAATACTGGTTTTACGCTGCAGGGATTTGAGATCCGGTACTATAACGCCGATCCCCCCATGTATTTGGAAGATAACACCGGTTTATTCCGTATGATCGATGTTGATTTCTACACCCCACATGCAAATTCATCAGGATTCCGCTTGACAAACAATGGTCCGGTCGAAATTCTACGAGTAAGTTCCGGAGGTGCAGGAATTTTTGGAGTTGTTATTGACACATGCTCATTAAGCGGACCAGACTGCACGACAGCAGGCAGTGTAAAGATCACCAGCAGCAGTTTTAACAGCAACCAGGATAATTTTGGATTGCAAATTACGGCGAATGGTCCTGTGACACTCAGCGGAGTTTCTGCTTCTTACAACACAGGCAATGGAATCAACATCCGGTCTACCGGACCGGTGGTGATCAAGAACAGCGTCTTTTCAGGCAACCGTACAGGCGACTCGACCCTAGGGTACGGCCTGTATGTGGACCCTGCCACCACAGGTGCGGTGACCCTGGAAAATGTTGTCCTGACCAACAACTCAAACCATGGCGCTTTTATTTCAACCAGCAGCAATGTCATCCTTAAGAATGTTTCGGCCTCGCTGAACGACAAAGGAATCATGATCGCCGCTACCACCACCGAAGGCAGCGGGGCTGGTGCACTGAATGTCTCTGTCTTGAACGGCGTTTTCCATGATAACCGTGAAACAAGCCTGTGGGTGGAGGCTAAGGGCACCATAACCCTGACTAATATTTTCAGCTCGAGTCCGGATTACTACGGGTTACAACTGGATAACACCTATGCCTTGGCAGCACCGGGTGTCACGCTGAAAAATATTAACCTGTTATACAACGGAGTCGGCGGCGGAGTGGTCAGGTCAAAGGGGAACATCATCATTGACAGCATCAATATTCCCTCCAGCCCGCTGGCTTACGGTCTGGACATCAACAACACCTACGGGCTGGGATCGGTGACTATTAATGGAACCTTGTTCACCAATGTGTTCTCATATGCCAGTAATTTTGCCGGGCTGCGTATTATTACCACCCGCAATGTGCTACTAAACAATGTATTGGCGGAAAATAACGGCAAGTGCGGGATCGAGATTTGGGCAGGGCCAAATACGGGCAGTGTGGTGCTGAAAAATGTGACTGCGAACAAGAATGGTGAATGGGGGGTGGTGGTGGGTACGAATGGCGCGATCAGTTGGATCGGAGGTGGGGCGAGTGAAAACGGACAGAATGATATCGATATTTATGATGCAGGAGGGGCTTCCCTGGCAAACGACACCGCCCTGGAGATTGCACCAAAAACCGTGACGATTAGCAACTTGGTGTTCAATGATAACCTGGAAAATGTTGGAGTTGAAATCTACACCCGGGGCAGTGCGACCCTGACCAATATCACCGCTGATGATAATCTCTGGGACGGGATCAAGGTAAATAAATATGCCGGAGCCGGCAGCATCAAAGCCAGCATGATCCATGCTGTGGGGAACGATGTCATCGGCTTGAACATTTACCAGATCCCCGGCGATACTCGCAGTGTCAACGTCAGCCTGAACAATATCACCGCCAACCATAACGGCAGCTGGGGTGTGCTTGTTGATACGAACGGCGCTGTTTCCTGGCTAAAGGGGGAGGCCAATGAAAACGGGCAAAGCATTTCATACTTCGCTGGTGGTGTATCCATTATAAACAACAGGGCAGCCGAGCTTGCAGCTAAACCTGTATTGCTACGGGATGTCAGGATAGCGAATAACCTGCGCAGCAATGGATTAAGTATTACCACCCGCGGCGGAGTCACCCTGACCAATGTCCAGTCGATTGAAAACAAAAGTGAAGGAATTTCCATTATTAAGTACACTGGCGCCGGGTATATCCTGTTGACCAATGTGGTTGCCGACGGCAACCAGCACGGGATCGATATTACTGCTGATTCCACCGTGCCCAGGTTTAACAACGTCACCCTGAACAATGTATCTGCCAGATATAATGATGGCTTCGGGATAGCAGTAGGAGCCAATGGCAACATCACCTGGACAGGCGGCTCAGTCCTCAACAACTCCCAGACGATGCTGCAAAACATCGTCATCTTGCAGAACTACAATCATGTTTCTCCTGCTGCCCCGTTCGGGGTTAGAGTATCGAACGTAAGCATTATTAACCCGCTGGGGTCCGGGTTGTATGCAGCCTCATATGGTCCAGTGATTTTGAGCGGTGTAATTTCCAGGAACCACCAGGACTATAACGTCTACCTGGATACCTGCGGTGGTTCCAGCTATACCAAGTGCGATAATACCTACCTGGCTCCGGTAACGGTCATCAAGAGCGTTTTCAATAACAGCCATGGAATTACAGGTTTTGCCGGTTTAATGATCCGGGCTTCCGGTGCAGTCACCCTATCTGGCGTCACGGCAAACGATAATTCAGGGAAAGGTGCTTACATCAATAACAGGATCAACAGCTTGCTGGCAAAACCGGTAACGGTGACAGGCAGCACCTTTAATAACAACGACACAGGTATGCTCATTGTGTCAGATGGGAGCATAGTCTTGAGCAGCATTAGCGCATCCATGAACCGTACCTATGAGGGTGTAAGTGCCTCCAACTTTACTTCCCTGGCTCCGCGGTCTGTCACCATCAGCGGGGTGAACAATTTCAACGCCAACAAGACCACGGGTTTATATGTGATGAGCAACGGACAGATTTCCGTCAGCGGGGCACGTGTTTCTTCAAACGAAACAATGGGTATTTATCTGTTCTCTACCTTGAGTGGGGTAAACCTGAGCAGCAGCCTGGTGGAGGGAAACAAATATGCAGGTGTTTATATCAAATCAGCGGGAAACGTTACCGTCAATACCCTGAATAGTTTCTATAATGGCTGGTGGGATGGTGATAACGGCCTGACCGTGGATGCAAAAGTTGTCTCAGGCACACCGCCTTTTGTGACCATCTCCAATAGCAATTTCCTCGGGAATTTCAATACTGGTTTGTACCTGTTGCTGAATGCCCCCAAGGAGGCACACTATACGCTTATCAATGTAACTTCTATCGGCAATATGCTGGCGAACATTGTTGTTGATGAATAACTTGAAACGCCGCCGGGCATATGCGAGAATATGCCCTGGTGAATTTACAAAAAGACCCCCGGTTATCCGGGGATCTTTTTTGTCTTCTTAATCCAGCCTTACCGCCTTACCTGCTGGAGTAAATTTCCGAATTCAGCGCTCCGGCTGTACTCCTTGATGGCCTTGATGCGCTTGATCAGCATGGGGTGGGATGCCATCGTCTCAGCCAGTACGTTGCCCAGGCTGTCGTCCTGCCGGTCGAGCGCCTGCAGCACCATGGCCACTTCCTGGGGGGTGTCTGCTTCGCGCGCCACCAGTTTCACCAGGGCAGTGATGGCTTTGGCGGGGTTGCCGCATGCCAGCAGTCCGGCCCGGTCAGAGGAGTATTCGCAGGCGCGGTTCCACCAGCGGAAGGCAAAGGAAAGCAGTACGGCGGCACCCATGCCGACCGGTACGCCGGCCATACCCCCCAGCAGGGTGTTCCACCAGGTGTGCCCGAGAGCCACATGCCCCATCTCGTGCCCGATGATGAACTTGAGCTCGTCTTCATCCATCACCTGCAGCAGCGAGCTGTACAGCACAACGGCACGCGGCTGGCTGAAGCCGAAGGTGTAGGCATTCAACTGGCGGCTGGGCACTACGAAAACATTCACTGCGCCCGGGTCGAGGCGGTCCTGGCAATCCTTCACCAGGGCATACAGGGGTGGGTTGGTTTGCGGGGTGACCTGTTTGGCACTGCGCAGCAGCGAAGCATGGGCCGACTGGTTCATAAAGTATGCCATCCCGATCATGACCAGGATCAGCACCGGCGCAATACATAAAGTCGGGCCGGCGGCGATCAACCCGGCGGCTGCCAGCACCACCAGGGTAGTGGTCAGGATCCAGCCTTCGTCGTCCCTCCGGTAAGCGGTTGTTTTCATATATTATCCTGGCTGCACCTCTAAGAATTGGCGCACGGCCTGTACCTGTTCGGCAGGGATGCGCCACGTTTTCTCCCAGTAATCGATCAACCTGGTTAATGTTAGCACAGCATGCAGTTTTATGCCTGCCTGCTGCAGGGCTTCCGCTGCGCCGGACTGGCGGTCCACCAGCACGACCACATCCGTCACCTTGAGGCCAGCGGAGGTCAGCTTTTCGATGGCTTCGAATTTGCTGCCGCCGGTGGTGGTCAGGTCATCGATCACCACGGCGGTCTCGCCCTCGTTGAACTCGCCTTCGATGTCGGCTTTGGTGCCGTAGGCTTTGGCTTCCTTGCGCGGGTAGAGCATCGGCTGCCCGGTTTGCAGCGAAATAGCGGTGGCGATGGGCATGGCGGCATAAGGCAGGGCAGCCAGGCGGTCGTATTTAAGGGCTTTCAGCAGGGGCAGGTACGCCTGGGCAACCTCGCTCAGCAGGGCAGGGTAGCTGGCCAGCTGGCGCAGGTCGATGTAGATAGGCGACTGGATGCCCGACTTGAGAGTAAAGTTCCCGAAGCGGATGCAGCCAGCCTGCAGCAGACCTTCTGCCAGGGCGGGCGGCACTTCGGGTTCTGCGGCTGCAGCCGGGGTGCGGGCAGCCAGGGTCTTGCGCTCCTGGTTGATCGCTTCCAGGAAGCGCTGGGCGGCTGCTTTGGGGTCGGGATCGCGGGCGACCCCGCGCGAGACCGGGATGAGCATACCCAGCCCGTCCGGTCGCAGCCCGGCCTGCAGGGATGTCTGCAGGTCGCCGCCCTGTGCGCCGACACCGGGCGCCAGTATCCACAGGTCCGGGGCAGCCTGGCGCACGCGCCGCAGGGCTTCGGGGTGGGTGGCGCCTGCCACCAGTCCAATGTTGTTGTTTGTATTCCATCCGGATGCAAGGGCAGCGACTTTTTCATACAGAGTATGCGGGAAGTCCGCGCCTGCCAGGGTCACATCCTGCAGGTCTCCCGAGCCGGGATTGGAGGTTTTGCACAGCAGGAAGACGCCTTTTTCCGGGTCCTTGATGAAGTGCTCCAGGCTGTCGTGTCCCAGGTAGGGGCTGAGGGTGATAGCCTGGGCTTTGAGGGTCTCAAAGGCTGCCCGGGCGTAAGCTTCAGCGGTGGAGGAGATGTCACCGCGCTTGGCATCCAAAATCATGGGGATGCCTTCCGGTGCAGCAGCAATGATCTCAGCCAGGGCGCTCCAACCCTCGGCGCCGTACACTTCGAAGAAGGCGGCATTGGGCTTGTATGCCAGCGCAATGTCTGCGGTCTTTTCGATCAGCCGCAGGCAGAAGTCACGCGCTGCCTGGGCGGTCGGGGCAGCCAGGTCAGCGGGGTGTGCGTCGAGCCCGACGCACAGCAGTGAACCGGTCTTGCGGGCACGGTCTTCGAGCATGCTGAAAAAAACACTCATTACAACCTCCTGGTTTCAAACTGGATTTGGATCAGGCTTTACCGAGCACCATGGCGAGCAGCGCCATACGGACATACAAACCGTATTCCACCTGGCGGAAGTAAGCCGCCCGGGGGTCGGTATCCAGGTCCATGCTGATCTCACCCACACGCGGCAGGGGGTGCATTACGATCATATCTTCCTTGGCGATCTTGAGTGTTTCAGGACTGATCACATAGCTGCTGCGCACCTTCTCGTATTCTGCCTCATCAGCAAAGCGTTCTTTCTGCACACGGGTGACGTAAATCACATCGCTCTCAGGTAATACCTCTTCGAGGGTGGAATATGAAGCCTGGGGCGTGCCGGATGCCTGCACTTCGGCAAGTACATCTTCCGGCATGGGCAGGATATCGGGGGAGACGTAGTTCAGGCGCACGTTGAAGAGGGTCAGCAGGCGCGCCAGGGAATGCACGGTGCGCCCGTATTTCAGGTCGCCGACCATGGTGATGGTCAGCCCGTCCACCCGGTTCATCTCTTCGGTGATGGTGAACAGGTCGAGCAGCGCCTGGGTGGGATGTTCGCCCACGCCGTCGCCGGCGTTGATGATCGGCTTGCTGGCATATTTGGCTGCCAGGGCGGCAGACCCCACCTCGGGGTGGCGCAGGACGATCACATCAGCATAGGCTTCGAGTGTGCGCACGGTATCGGGCAGCGATTCGCCCTTGGAAACGGAGGAGTAGCGCACTTCGTTGATCGGGATCACGCTGCCGCCCAGGCGCTCCATGGCGGAGGTAAAGGAGGCGGAAGTACGCGTGGAAGGTTCGTAGAACAGGTTGGCGAGGATCTTGCCCTTGAGCAAATCGAAGGTGCCGACCCGGCGCACCATGCCGGCCATTTCATGCGCCACGCCGAAGATGTACTCCAGGTCGTCGCGCTTGAACTGCCTGACCGAGAGGATGTCCATGCCGTAGAAGGGGGCATTCTTGTGGTCGCCGAAGGGCAGGTAAGGGCTTTTGCGTACTGTCTTGGGAATGTGAGGGGTCATAGGTTCTCCTTTAGAAATAGGGATTAATCCGGGAGGGCTGCTCCTGGAGGGGTTGTCATTTCGGGGCGCACGTTGCGCCCGCTGCCGGGCTGCGCCAGCACTTTGCCGTCCTCAAAGGCGGTTTGGCCGCGCAGGGTCACGCGCATCACCCTGCCCTGCACGGGCATGCCTTCGAAAGGCGTCCAACCGCAGCGGGTAAATGCGCCAGCGGCTCTGATGGCGTAGCGGGCATCCAGGTCTACCTCCACCCGGGTATCGGGCTGTTCGGGTAGGCGGAAGATGCGGGCGGGGTTGGTGTAACAGCGCAGGATGATGTCGTCGATGGTCAGGCGCTTTTCGGCTGCAGCAGTGAGCAGCAGGGGCAGGCTGGTCTCCAGCCCGGGGAAACCGGGCGGCGGGGTTGGGCTGTCTTTTTCTGCCAGGGTGTGGGGGGCATGGTCGCTGGCGAAGCAGTCGATCACGTCCAGGTTATCCCACAGCGCCTGTATATCCCGGCGGTTTGCCAGGCGGGGACGCACCTCGCTCCTGCCGCTGCCGATGGCGGGGATATCGTCCTCGCTCAGGAAGAGGTGGTGCGGTGTGACCTCGCAGGTGACCGGGATGCCCTGCTCTTTGGCCTTGCGGATGAGCAGGATCTCCTCGCGGCGCGAGACATGGCACAGGTGCACCGGGTGGCGGGTCAGGTCAGCCAGCAGGATGACGGCTGCCAGGGTCTTGCCCTCGCAGTGGGCGCACAAGGGTAAGCCGTGCGGCCAGGCTTGCAGGTGTGCCAGCCAATCGGTCATGTCGTCCAGGCGCAGCGGACCGTAGGTCTGGTCGAGGTACATCTTAAGCCCGGTAGAGAAGGGGGCGATGGCGGGGGCTGAGGTGGTGTTGTCGACCCCGGCGCCCAGGTACTGCCCGAAGTCGCAGCGGGCTTTGCTGCCGGCCAGCTTCAGGGTGCTTTGCAGGGTTTCGGCGCTGGTGACGGGCGGGGCGGTGTTGGGCATGGCCAGGATGGTGGTAAAACCGCCTGCCAGGGCGGCGGCGGTGCCGCTGTCCCAGTCCTCTTTATGGGTGGCACCGGGTTCGCGCATGTGCACGTGCGGGTCGATCAGTCCGGGGAGGGTGAGTGGTTTCATGGTTTTGGCAGCAGGCAAAAAAAGAGAGCCTAAAGGCTCTCGATTAACAAAAGTTGGTTGCTGCCGGAAGCAGGAGTGCTCCTGGCAGGGTTGGTTGGCAAAGCGCTGAAATCCATCAATTGCATATCAGAATAATTCTACGCAGATTTTGCTGCCTGTCAAGGAATTGGGAGGTTGAATTGTCATCCTGAGCGCAGCGAAGGGTCTCGCCTTGTCCCGTCTGTCATTCTGAGCGCAGCGAAGAACAGCGCCCTGAGTCAATTGCAGGGTCTTGCCCTGGTTCTTTTTGTCACCCTGAGCATCGCGAAGGGTCTTGCTCCGAAATTCCAATGCGAGATCCTTCGGTCGCAAGCTCCCTCAGGATGACAAACCCCGATTGTCATTCTGAGCGCAGCGAAGAACAGCGCCCTGAGTCAATTGCAGGGTCTTGCCCTGGGGTTTTATAAGTCTCACCCTTAAAGTTCCAATGCGAGATCCTTCAGTCGCCTGTTCCCTCAGGATGACAAACCTTGAGAGCCTTCGGTCATTCCTTCCCCGTGATGACACTTTTCATTTCTGAGATTTGTCTTAAATCCCCCTATACTTATTGACATTGTCCCAAAAATCACTACAATAATAATGTCATATCTTTACCGGTCATTAACCGTTAACACGGCACGGGGGAGGACCACCCCGGCATTTCCTTTCTCAACAATTGAACAGGAGGCAGGCATGAATAGAAGCTCCCATTGTGGCAAACTGATAGCGCTGGTCGTACTGGTCAGCCTGGTCTTTGCCGCGTTAACGCCCTCGGCAGCCTTTGCCGAGGGGGATATCCCCGAAGCGCCCCCGGCTGAAGTGCCGCCTGCGGCGGAAGAGCCGCAAGAGGATGTGCCTGCTGCCGCGCAGCTGCTGGTAGAAGCCGGAGCGGTGATCGTGCAGGACGGCACGCCCCTGCCTTTGGCCAGCCAGGGCGCCCTGGACGGGCTGTGCGACCCCGACCCGTGGTATTACGGGGCTTGCACAGGGGGAAAGTGTACTTATGTGTGGACATCTGATGGCAAAGCGCTAAATAATGCTTTGAACGATTGGGGCGCAAACAAAGGGTACGGGTTTATCTATATTGAGCATTCAAGCAACCCTTATCTTTTAGGGCATTACCACACAATTGATGCCACTTTGGATGGTTATGGTACGCTGAAAGGGCTGGTGGTTGACCCGGGCAGCGATACACCCAGCATTGAAGGCAGCCTGACCTTTACCAATTTCACGGCGGGTTTCACCATTCAGGGGTTAAAGATTTATCCTGGAGATACAGTGAACTCCGTCCTGGAATTTGTGAGCAACAAAGGCACGATCAAGATCATTGACACAGAATTGAGTGATTCTTATAAAAACGGGCTCAGTATTTCCAGTCACACTGGCGCGGTCGAACTTAACCGGGTCTCGGTTCATAACAACAAATGGTACGGTGTCAGTATTGATAACTGCGGAACCGGGGCTACCTGTGCCGCCACCGGGTCTGTTAAGATCACCAACAGCGCCATCTATACCAATGGCGGCGGCGTTGGAGGATCTGACTATACTTATGGCGGTCTGCGCATCCAATCCGGCAGCCCGATCGTGATCAACGGGCTGACAGTAACCACCAGCAAAGGTGATGGTGCCGCCATCCTGGCGAAGGGTGCCTTATCCATCAAGAACAGTGCCTTCACCGACAGCGAAGCGCTGGATTTACCGGTGGACGACGGTGTAGGGCTGTATGTGCTTCCCGGTACAACCGGAAGCATTACCCTGGATAATGTGCTGCTGCGTGAGAATGATGGTTCAGGAATCTGGATTGAAACCAGCGGCAATGTGACCATTCGCAAGGTACAGAGTATGGCAAACGGACACATGGGCATCCAGATTGAGACCGAAACCCCGGGTACGCTGGGGGCTATGACGGTCAGCATCAGTGATGCCCAGCTTTTGAATAACAGCAATGTCAACCTTTATGTGGGTGCGAGAGGCGCGGTCACCCTGACCAATGTGGTTGCAAGCGGCAGCAAAGGTAAGGGGGGGGCCTTTATTAGCAATGAAGGCGCAGCTGCACCGCCTGTAACCATCACCAATTCGGTCTTCAGTAATAATGTTCAAGATGGTCTTCGGGTTGTCAGTAATGGTGTCATCACCATCAACTCGGTCACAGTAATGGACAATAAGGCCGAAGGCGCTGTCATCAATAATGGTTCTACTTCCACTATAACCAGAGCGATCACCTTCCTGAGCACGTACGGTCCGAACGTGTTCGCAAGCAATACGCTTAACGGGCTTTCTATCAAAACTTTTGGCAACCTGGTGATGAACAATGTCCAGGCGTACCTCAACGGGAGGAATGGTGTCTACGCCGGAGCGGTTTCGGGCGGCGGACTTGGCGTGGGCGGTACCATCCTGTGGAACGGCGGTGGAGCCTGGAATAACGGCACAAACATTACTGTAGTTGATTATGGGGTGGGCGCGATCCTGAATAACACACTGGCAAGCCTGACCCGGAGCGTGACCCTGCGCAATGTGGTTTTTGATTACAACCGGACCAAATCCGATTCGAATCCATCTTATGAAGGCGGCAGCGGGCTGGTCATCTTCACCAATGGACCGGTATCCATCACCAACATCAATGCCAACGGCAACTCGTTCAACGGGGTGAGCATCAGGGATGCGTCGACTGTCAGCATTCTGCGCACCCTGCCGTCCGGAAACAATACCTTTAACAACAACGGCCTGGTGATCCAAGGCGGCAGCGGGTTGAATATCGCAGCAGACACCAATGTGGTCCTCAACCGGGTGGAAGCCAAAGGAAATACCGGCGCAGGGGCTATGATACAGTCGGATATGGGAGGCTCGGTAACGATTACCGGCACTGCTACCTTACCGGCAGATTTTTCCCAAAACAAGGGTTACCATCAAGGAATGTTGGAATCATTGCATGCCGGGTTGGAAATCTCAGCCTATGGCATCAAGCTGACCAACATCCGGGCAAATGAGAATTATGGCGCAGGTGTTTTTCTGAGGTCGTGGGGTTCCTCTGTTTCAATTCTGGGGACGCTCAACGAATTTTCCGGCAACTCGAGCAGTGCTGGTTCGACTAGCCAGGAGTACGGGTTGTGGATCGACCAGGCATACGGCCCGGTAACCCTGTTGAATTTCAAGGCAGAGGAGAACTATGGCGGCGGGATTTATATTGTCAACACGGCAGGTACCGGCAGTGTGACCCTGAACAGCACGGTGGCCGGGTTCACCTCGAGCGTTACCAATGGTCAAGGGGAATATGGCGGTTATGGTTTGAGCATCAAATCACGCGGTGCGGTGACCCTGACCAAAGTGGATATCTCAGATGGAAACCAGATTGCCCCCGGAGCATACATCAATAATAGCACCGCCCTGACATCCATGCCGGTCAAGGTGAGCCTGAGCAGTTTCAATAAAAACTATGGGTATGGGCTGGAGGTAGTATCAGCAGGGGCTATCACGGTCAGCAAAGTGACCGCCAATGGGAATAAAGAGCATGGCGTTTACCTTTACAATAACCTGCCTCTCCTGCCCGGGCAGGTGTACATGCCAATAACAATCCTGAATAGTACATTCAACAAGAACGGAGATAGCGGAGCTGAAATCTACTCGAATCGGACGATCACGATATCCTCTATAACTGCCAGCGGGAATTTTGGCAACGGGGTTAACCTGGAAAATGTAGATGATTTTGCCAGTTCAGTATTGGTTACCGGGAAGAACCAGGTCAATGGGAATCAAGATGGAGGTTTGTACATTGAAAGTTCGGGCGTGGTGACTGTTTCAGGTGTAGAGGCGGGCGGAAATGAGTCTGAAGATGGAATCTACATTCAAACAGAGAAAACTGTCACCCTTTCCAACAGCCTGGTTTACAATACAATAGATTACTCTGGGATTTACATATACACTTCGGATTCAGATGCCACTGCGAATGTCACTATTACCAATGTAGTCAGTTATGGCAACAGTTCTTATGGACTGGACATTATTGCACGGGCTGGCAAGGTGAAGCTATTGAACAGCAGTTTCATCTTGAATGGTAATTACGGGTTTTCTGTGGATGTAAAAGAAGCTCCGATTGCGCCATCGATGACATCGCTGTACTTCTCCTTGAGCAATGTCAATTACTTTGGGAACAACTGGGGCGGTGTCAGTTATTACATTTATTAAAACCAATGAAATGCAAGCAAGCCCGGCGCCGCAAGGCGCCGGGTTGTGTTTTAGGGGATGGGCTTGTTTTCGTCATTCTGAGCGCAACGAAGAACAGCGCCCTGAGCCAATTGCAGTGTCTTGCTCCGGCTCTTATTGTCATTCTGAGCGCAGCGAAGAATCTCGCCTTAAAGTTCCAATGCGGGATCCTTCGGTCGCAAGCTCCCTCAGGATGACAATCTTTTATTGTCATTCTGAGCGCAGCGAAGA
>DHHC01000049.1 GCA_002403095.1 Leptolinea sp. UBA4782 | reverse complement strand
TTCCTTTGGCGCTCTAACCAACAGCCCGCTGGGACTGCGAAGCTACGCGCCCATTCCTAAAAGCAAAAAGATTATATCAACCTTTAGGCAGGCTGGCAAGACGGCTTTCTGCTATACTATCTCCCATGCGGCGCCTCAGCGGATACCTCTTCACCATCATATCCGCCGTCTCGTTCGGCATCATGCCCATCCTGGCACGCTATGCCTACGCCTCCGGCGCAGACCCCATCACGGTGCTCTTCCTGCGCTTCCTCACCGCCGCCGTCCTGATGTTCGCCATCCTGTTCGTGCGCAGGATCCCCCTGCCGCGCGGCAGGACCCTCTTCCACCTCTTCCTGATGGGCGGGCTGGGCTATGTCGGCCAGTCGATGTGTTACTTCAACGCCCTTACCATGGCATCCGCCAGCCTGGTATCGCTGCTGCTCTACCTCTACCCGGTGCTGGTGACCGTCCTTTCAGCCATCTTCCTCAAGGATAAGATCACCCCGGTCAAGCTGGCTGCGCTCGGGCTGGCGCTGGCAGGCGCCTTCCTGACGATCGGCTTCAGCAGCGAGGGCACCCCCCTCGGGATCGTGCTGGGGCTGGGTGCAGCGGTCATCTACTCGGTGTACATCGTGGCCGGCTCCAGGGTGATGCAAAATGTACAGGCGCTGCCCGCATCGGCTGTGATCATGGCATCCGCCGGGCTGGTGTACGGCGGGCTGGCAGCCGTGCGTGGCACTGTCCTGCCCTCCACCCCCGGGGGCTGGCTGGCCATCCTGGGCATCTCTGTGCTCTGCACGGTGGTGGCCATCACCACCTTCATGGCGGGCATCGTGCGCATCGGCCCTACCAACGCCGCCACCGTCTCCACCCTCGAGCCGGTTGTGGCGGTTGTGCTGGCCGGGCTGTTGTTGAACGAATCCCTCTCGCCTCTCAAGCTGGCAGGCGGGGCGCTCATCCTGGCGGCGGTGGTCATCCTGACACGCGCCGGGCAGCGTGCAGACGCCTGAAGGCTCCAGCAATATTGACAAACCTGCCCCCCTTCGGGTATGCTTAAGCCGTTCGCTAACAGAAAGAGAAAGTACAGTGATTCGCACGCGGTAAACACCCCCTGACTCCTGCCCCGGCAGCCTTTGCTGTGCATGTGGGTAATGCCGCCCTTTCGGGCGGGTTTGGCCTGGTCATCAGCAAACATGGAGGCGGATATGCTTACCGCTCATCATTTAAGTAAGTCCTTCGAACTGCAAACATTATTTAAAGACGCAACTTTTTCCATCAACCCGGGCGACCGCATCGGGCTGGTGGGCGCCAACGGCTGCGGCAAGACCACCCTGCTGCGCATTCTGGCCGGGCTGGAACCGCCGACCTCCGGCTCGATCCACCGCGACCCTGCCCTGCGCATCGGCTACCTGCCGCAGGGCTTCGAGCCTGAGAAGGATGCCAGCGTGGCAGAGATCCTCGGTAAAGCCGTCGGCAGCATCTCCGCCCTGGAGGATGAACTGGCAGTCCTCTCGGCTTCCATCGCCAAAGCCCCGCACGATCCGCAGCTTGTGCGCCAGTACGATACCCTGCTGCAGCGCATCCAGGCAGCCGATCCCGGCCGGGTGGGGGAGATCCTGAAGGGGTTGGGGCTGTCTGACCTCGACCAGGACATGCCGGCAGCCCACCTGAGCGGCGGGCAGAAAACCCGCCTGTCGCTGGCGCTGGTGCTGCTGCAGGACCCCCAGGTGCTGCTGCTGGACGAACCCACCAACCATCTCGATATCCGCATGCTAGAGTGGCTGGAGGCCTGGCTGAGTGGCTTGCCCGGCGGGGTACTGATCGTCAGCCACGACCGCACCTTTCTGGACAACACCGTCACCCAAATCCTGGAGATGGACATGTTGCAGCATAAGGTGCGCGAGTACCCCGGCAACTACAGCGCCTATCTCGAACAGCACCAGGTGGAGTTCGAGCACCAGCTGGCCGAGTACAACGACCAGCGCATAAGGGTACGCCAGATGAAGCAGGATATCGCCCGCGCCAGGAACCAGGCAGCCTGGACCGAACGGCAGGCCAGTTCTATCCGTATCGGCGGACCGGAGATGAAAATCAAGGGTGCCAAAGATTACCACCATGCCATGGCCAAGAAGGTCGCCAAGAAAGCCAAAGCCCGCGAAAAACGCCTGGAGCATTACCTGGATTCGGAAGAGCGGGTAGAAAAACCGGCGTATGCACCCCAGGCGCGCTTTACCTTTGGCAAGCTGAAACACCTCGGGCAGTCTGTGTTCGAGCTGGAGAACCTCAGCGTTGGCTACCGCCCGGATGCCCCCCTGCTGCATAACCTGCGCCTGCAGGCATTGGCGGGCAGGCGCATTGTGATCACGGGGCCCAACGGGGCGGGCAAGACCACGCTGCTGCGCACCATCGCGGGTGAACTGCCGCCCCTTGCCGGCCGGATCGTGATGGGCCCTTCCGTGCAAATGGGCATGATGGACCAGGAACAAAGCAGCCTTGAACTGGAATTGACCGCAGTGGAGACGGTGATATCCAAATTTCCAAACGAGACCGAAGCGCGCAGCTACCTGTCTGCCTTCCTGCTGCTGGGCGACGAACCCACCAAGCAGGTGCGCTATTTAAGCTACGGGCAGCGCTCGCGCCTGACGCTTGCCAAGCTGATCTGTGAGGGCTGCAGCTGCCTGCTGTTGGATGAACCCATCAACCACCTCGATATCCCCAGCCGTACCCAGTTTGAGACCGCCCTCAGCCAGTATGGGGGTACTGTGCTGGCAGTGGTGCACGACCGGTATTTCATTGACCGGTTTGCAGATGAGGTGTGGTGGGTGGAGAACGGCGGGGTGCGGGTGGAGTACCGCGCCGGGGGCATAGCCGCAATCAGGTGAGACCGGCAGTTTTCAGCGGCTTGCCGCTTTCGTATGCCAGCCGATTGGAACGGACGTACACATCAAAGTCCTGCTCCCAGGCCTGGCGCGGGTCCCAGCCGAACAGGCGCTCAAAGGCGCGGTAGAGGGTGATGTTTTTGTCGGCAAAGGCATGCGGGTTGCGGAAGAACATTTCAAAATAGCCGGCGATGAACTCGCTGTCGCTTTGGAAGACATACGGGCTGCCCAGCGGCATCGGCCCCCTGCCGGCCTCTGAGTGCGAACTCCAGTCCAGGTAACGCTCTTTTTCCAGGCGCTTGCCCTCCAGGAAGAGGATGCGGGCTTCCGGGTTGAACAGGCTGCCGTCGCTTTCCAGCATGCCGGGCAGCAGCCGGTTGCCGAGCAGCATCAATCCCCTGCGGCTGTTGAAGTGCTCCAGCATGTGCCCCAACTCGTGTAAAAAGGGAGCCTGCCCGGGCATGGCGCCATAGAAACCTTCGAAGAAGCGCTGCATATACAGGCGGATGCAGCGCAAGAGGGGATGGTAAGAGCCGCCCCCGGCTCCGCCGGCAGCCTGGTACGCCTGCCGGTCCGGGTACACCCAGAAACTGCGCCGGCTTTTGAAGAACCGTGCCAGCATCTCCGGCTGGAAGAAGAACACCTCCAGGATGTGCCCGGCAGCCAGGATGCGCACCCCTTCAGGGGCTTCGCTAAAGGTTGTATCCTCCGGCAGGCCTTTCATCACCACCCGCAGTTCGTAACTGCCTGCCAGTTGCTGCAGGCGGGCATGGAACTCGATCTGCTGCCTTTCGTCCAGGATGCGCAGGAGCGGGAAGTAATGGGTAAGGGCTTCCAGGCGACCGGTGACCTGGTAAACAAGGATGGCAGCCTGGGGCTGGCACTCGCCCCCGCTCAAAAGGGTATAAGGCTTGAGGGCATCCGCCAGGACTGACACCGGGATGGAACCAAAAGGCGCATTCAGCCTGAGCGAATCCTCCGGGTCATATTCCCGTTCGCCGATCCGAATGCACCCCTGTGCGGGCGTAACCCGGCAGTGCCGGATATCGTCAAATTGCATACTGTATTATGGCACGCCTCAGCATGGACGGCAAGGCGGTCTCTCGGGCTTATGCTGCTCCCGCTGCTGGCGCATCATCCTGATGGGCTCTTTCGTAGTCTGCCCGCTCGCGCATCTGCTGCCGCAGCACGGCCACATCCCTGGGGATGAGGAAGGCTGCAACTATGAAGAAGACGGCGCACAGCGCCCAAGCGCTCAGGCAGATGATCAACATGGCCTGTTCGATCGAGAGCGCATCGGCAATGATGCCGGTCAGCAGCGGCGCCAGGGCAGCCCCGCCGGATTCGATGAAACTCTCCACTGCCAGGCTGGTGGAACGTACCTCCGGCAGGGTGACATCGTAAACCGTGGAGATCACATTCGGCGAAGCAAACGGCATGAACAGGGCTGCCAGCGCCATGTAAACTGTGAACTGGGTCTGGTTATCCACCGGAGTTTTGAGCGCCAGGAAGAGGAAGACCGCCCCCATGATGACGCCGATGGTGCCGATAATGGCACGCCCGCTGGTGGTGCGCTTGAAGAGCGCATCCCCCAGGAAACCGCCGATCGGGTACCCGGCTGCCAGCACGATGATCGCCAGCCCCATCACGATCAACTTGGTCTGGTCGTCATACATGCGCTCATTGGTCAGGTAAAGGAAAAAGAAGAAGGTGATCACATTCCAGGGGAAGACCCCGAAGAAACCCTGCAGGTATATCAGGATCATGGAAGGTTTTTTGAACAGGCCTTTGACATGCTTCCATTCGAACTTATACACACCAATCTTTTCCAGGTCCTGCAGTTCGGGCTCGCTCTTGCCACGCGGAGCTTCTTTAACCCCAAAGAAAATCAGGATAGCCACCACGATCCCCAGGGAACCGGTAATGTAAAACAGGTTGCGCCAGCCCAGCGTGCCGCCGAACAGGGTTGCCACTACCATGCCGATCAGGTAGCCGAGCGGCTGGGTCAACTGCATCAGCCCATACACCTTGCCGCGCATGGTCGGGCTGAAATAGTCGCTCACCAGGCTGAACATGCCCGGGTAGCTCGAGTCATCGATGCCGGTGGATGAGCGGGTGATCAGAAAGGAGGTGTAATTCGGGGCGATGGCGTTCAGCCAGGTGGTGGAACCCCAGATGGCGGATGCCAGCGCCATCAGCTTGGCACGCGAAAAGCGGTCAGCCAGGTAGCCCCAAACGGGGTAGAGCAAAGCCCCTACCAGCAGCGCCCCGGTCGAAAACGCCCCGATTTGGGTGTTGGTCAGGTTGAATTCCTTCTGGATGTTCGGGGTAAGCGGGCTGATCAGCAGCTTGTCGGATTGGTGCAGCAACATGAAAACAAAGAAGACAGCAACAACAAACCAGCGGTAACCATTAGACTTTTTTGGGGGCATTTCCTCCTCCTTCGGTAATGGAATGGACGAACCTCAAGAACCTCGGCAGTGCTGCCGGTTTTTTAGGAAATTAGCAAACTCTCGACAATCGGGTGAAAACGCTCATAGCGGAATGCCTCACCCAGGGCATACCCTGCCCGGCTGCCGGCGGCTGCAGCCTGCTGGTGAATCACCAGGGTCAACGCCGCCAGCGGATCCTGCCTGGCAGCAGCGACCAGCTCGTGGCTGCCCAATCCGGCAATCTCAGCCTGCTGCAAAATGTCCTCCACCAGGAATTCCACCTGGCTCTGGTGGGCAGCCAGGGCTTGCATCTTGCGCTCAAAAGTGGCGGTGATATCGATAACCTTGTCTGTGAGCGCAGGAGATTCTGAGTAGAAAAGCTTTTCGGTCACAAAATGGGGATTCAGCCCGGCTTCGGCATGTTCCGGGTACATCAGTGGCAGGCTGGCATAAGAAACGGCGTCAGCTGCGGCGCGCGCCACCGCCCGGTGGTCGGGGTGCGGTTCTTCCGTAAAACGTACATCTTCTGCCACCAGGACATCCGGCTGGTACTGGCGGATAAGGCGCGTGAACTGCTCGCGCAGTGTGCCGGAAGGCAGCAAGTCAAGTTCCTGGTCATGATGCCCCAGGAAAAGGATCTCGGCTGCGCCAAGGATTTCCGCCGCTTTCTTTGCTTCTTCACGGCGCAGCGCAGCCAGTTCAGCGGAGGTGTGGCGGTAGCTACCCTTGTCACCGCTGGTTACCGTGACTATGACCACACGGTTACCCTGCTGCGCCATGAGCGCCAGGGTGCCGCCGGCATAATATTCAGCGTCATCGGGGTGGGGAGCAAAGACCAGTACAGTTTTCACGGATAAAGCCCTCTGATAGTGCAATGTTACTGGCTGTAATTACGGCTAGGTAAAAATATTATACTCTCAAACGCCTAGCCGGTTTCTGAACTGGTAAATGTGGCTGGTATGGTCGCGCAAATGCCAGATGGAACGCCGAACCACCTTGCGCGGCGACCACAGTTCATCAGAGCGCAGCTCAATGCGGTTCATACCCACCAGCGAAGGCAGCGCTGCCAGCAAGGTTTCCTGCACCAGCGCAAGCCGCTCCTCCCAGCTACGCGGTTCAACCGCATGCCTGGGCGCCATGTCCAGCCGGTCCAGGTACCACCAGGCTGCCCGGCTGCAATGCATCAGGATGCCGAGGATGTCCCATTCCCCTTCCACGGGGGTCTGCAATACCTCCGGCGACAACCCGCCGGCAGCCGCCAGCAACCCGGAATAAGAACCAATCAAGACCGTCTTGTACCCCGGGATTTCTTCTTCCCGAAGCGGAAGCGCATCACTGGCAAAGAAAGCATTCACCACGTAATCGGGGTCCAGCGGTGAAATCCATTCTTTGACAATCTCGTCTACGCGCAATTCAGCCGGGGAATCAGGCAGAACAGCCCTATCCCCCATCCCGCGCCGCCAGGCAAAGTATTCCTGGATGGTCTCCGGCAGCAGCGCCAGCGCCTGCTCACGGGTATCCGCGCTGACAAAACAGCCCGGCAGGCTGGTGACCTGCGCTACCCAGCGCGTTTCGACTTCTTCTATACAAACTGCGAGGGAATCCGGCATCGGTTAAACCCTGATCACGAAAATTCTTAAAGGCTTACTGCTGCATCCCCGAGGTGATCCATTTCGAAGGGTTGATGGCTTTCATATTCTGGGTGAACCAGGCTACCTTGTTCTGTGCCTGCAGCATGCGTTTGGGGATTATGACGAAGTTCTGCTCGCTGCCAAAGTAGAGCACGAACACATCGGGGTTTTCATGGATCATGCTCACCCGGTTGAGGTCAAAGCGGTACGGGCGCTTCTCATCCGGCTGGTAAATATCCATGTTCGTTTCGCTGATCAGGAAGCGGTACTCTTTGCGCCAGCCTTTGTTCACCTTGTAATCCAGGAGCGGCATGAGGTAGTAGGTCAGGAAGGGCACAACCAGGAATACGAGCGCAACCAGTACAGGCGAAAGCCAGTTGCGGAATTCTTCCGCAAGCTGCAGCTGCCCCCAGACCAGGTAACCGATCGAAATAAGCCCGAGGAAGATGACGATCTTCAGGCGCGAGCTGCGCAGGAAGCGCATGCGCTGGGCTGAGACAATATCCTGTTTGTCATACTTGAGGGTATAGGTGATTTCCATGCCTGTGATTATAGCACGCCCAAAAGAGATATATCCCTGGTTCGGTATTGTTTCTGCTGAGGAAGCTTACGACTGAAGGATATCATCTTGGACATTCAAAACAAGGCTGTTGCTTAAAACAAAAAGGCTGCCCCACATGGAGACAGCCCGGTTTTAAAAACACACAAATACGTCTAAAAAGGCACAACCCTGCCGGTTAGCAGCAGGCACAATGTTCCCAGGATGATCACCAGGATGAACAGCATCAACACCACCACAAAACGCTGGGCGGATGTCATCCCGAGAAATGGGCCTCTATTGCGTTTTTTCTTCTCACGCCGGGTTTCCACCTCCGGCGGGATGGTTTCCTCATAGGATGAAGCTGCTGAGTTGCGTAAATCGTCTAACATACCAACCTCCCGTGTTTCATACCATTATCCTGGTGCCGGACGCAGGCTGACATCACCTGCTTCCACATCTCTTGTTGTACCATCATCCAGCCCGATTCGCAAGCTGCCGGCTGGTGTGATCCCTGCCAGCCTGCCTGAGACCCTGCCACCCGCCGGTGGAAATACTTCCACTCGTTCCCCCTTGAAAGCCAGGCGCCCTTCCCATTCCTGGAAGAAACCCGTGCTGCCGATCGTCGAACGGCTGTGCAGCAGCTCAGCAATGATCGCATGCAATAATTCCCAGCGGTCGACTGTTCTGCCTGCAGCTTGCTCAATGCTTCCGGCTGGAAAAACCAGCGCCTGCATCGGTGGTATTGATCTTGATGCAACATTCACACCAATCCCGATCACCACCCCCCGGCAAACCGGCCCATCCCAAACTGCCTCAGCCAGAACCCCGGCAACCTT
Organism: Leptolinea sp. UBA4782; assembly: GCA_002403095.1. Classification (GTDB taxonomy): domain Bacteria; phylum Chloroflexota; class Anaerolineae; order Anaerolineales; family Anaerolineaceae; genus UBA4782. The sequence goes on along the minus strand of DHHC01000049.1, from coordinate 14,369 downwards.
CTTACCGCCAAGCAGCACATCATTCGGCCACTTGATGCAGGGAGAGAGGCCTAAGCTGGTTTCGAGCGCCTTGCAAACCGCCAGCCCAGCAAAAGGTGCCAGCAATGAAACCGCTTGAGGCTCGGCACTGCCCGCATGGAAAATGACACTGAATGCCAGCGAAGCCCCTGGCGTGCTGTACCAGGCGCGCTCCATCCTTCCGCGCCCGCGAGTCTGCATCCCGGTGCAAACCAGGCTGGCATCCGGCGCGCCTTCTGCCAGCCATTGCAGGGCATCATCATTGGTCGAGGCGGTTTCATCTACATAGCGCACTGCCCCAAGCGGAAGGGCTGAGAGCAATTCCTGCAAAGCAATCTGGTCCATACTGCAATTCTACCTGAATATGCACCCCTGCCAGCCGGGTTATCACATTTGCAAATCCGCCTGATGGTAGAATCTAACCATCAACCTACAGCGAGGTGCATTATGCGCGAAGTGGTAATTGTCGATGCCATCCGGACCCCGATCGGCAGCCTGGGAGGCGGGCTGGCTTCCATCCGCCCGGACGACCTGGCAGCCCATGTGATCAGAACCCTGGTGGAACGTACATCCCTGGATGCCGCATTAATCGATGATGTGTACATGGGTTGCAGCAACCAGGCCGGCGAAGACAACCGCAATGTTGCCCGCATGGCAGTGCTCCTGGCAGGTCTGCCGGTTTCCGTTCCGGGAATGACCGTCAACCGCCTGTGCGCCTCAGGCCTGGCAGCGGTCAACCTGGCTGCCCAGGCTATCCGGGCAGGTGAGGCGGATATCATCCTGGCAGGCGGGGTAGAGAGCATGTCGCGCGCCCCGTATGCCCTGCCAAAATCAGAGCAGGCGTTCGGCACTGGCAGCCTGACAGCCTGGGACACTGCCATCGGCTGGCGTTTTCCCAACCCACGCATGGAAGCAGCTTATGGGGTTGAACCCATGGGGGTGACGGCGGAGAACATCGCTGAATTGACCGGTATCACCCGCCAGGAACAGGATGCTTTCGCCTACCAGTCTCACATGCGGGCAGTGACCGCTATCGATTCCGGCCGGTTCCAGGAAGAGATCGTGCCGGTGCCTGTTCCCCAGCGCAAGGGTGACCCGCTGCTGTTTCTAACAGATGAACGCCCCCGCCGCGATACCTCGCTGGAATCTCTGGCAAAGCTCAAGCCTGCGTTCAAGAAAGATGGTACGGTTACAGCCGGTAATTCCTCTGGGCTGAATGACGGTGCGTCGGTACTGCTGGTGATGGAAGCGGAAAAAGCCCATTCCATGGGATACAAACCGCTGGCGCGATACATCTCCTCGGCAGCCAGCGGGATCGAACCGCGCATCATGGGGCTGGGGCCTGTCAACGCTGCCCGCAAAGCATACCAGCGGGCTGGTATACAGGTGGATGACCTGCAGCTGGTGGAACTGAATGAGGCATTCGCCGTTCAAGCCCTGGCAGTACTGCGCGAGCTGGGTATCTCTGAAGAGATCACCAACGTGAACGGCGGGGCAATTGCCCTCGGACATCCGCTGGGCTGCTCCGGGGCACGCATCCTGACCACCCTGCTGCATGAAATGCACAAGCGTTCTGTCTCAGCGCGGAAACCATATTACGGTATGGCCGCCCTGTGTGTTGGGGTTGGCCAGGGCGCAGCGACCATCATCGAAACACTGCCGTCATGATTGCCCTGGTAACCGGTTCGACCGGGTTCATCGGGGCGCACCTGTGCCGGGAGCTTTGCAACCTGGGTATCCAGGTGCGCGCCTTTCACCGCCCCAATAGCAGCACCATGCTGCTGGACGGAATGCCGGTTGAACACGTCACCGGCGACCTTACTGTACCGGACAGCCTGCTGCCTGCCCTCAAGGATGTGGATGTGCTTTTCCATGCCGGGGCGGAATTGAGCGGAAAAGGAGGGATGGCCAGCCTGGTGAAAGTGAATGTTGACGGCACCAGGGCAATTCTGGATGCTGCTTTACGCCAGGGTGTCAGGCGGGTGGTGTACACCAGCTCCGTTGCCGCCCTGGGTGCCCCGGAGAACCGCAGGGGAAACATACAACAGCCAGCCCTCCTGACTGAATCACACACCTGGAACCTGAACCCGGAGCACTGGCGGTACGGGTATTCAAAGTACCTCTCAGAGATGGAAGTACAATATGCCGTCAGCAAGGGGTTAGATGTGGTCATCGTCAACCCGGCAGTCGTGTTTGGGGCAGGGAACATCCACCGGCGCTACAATTCGCCGGTCATGCTGGTTGCCAACCGCCGCCTGCCAGTCACCGTGCCTGCAGGGATGAACATCGTCCACATCCGGGATGTTGCGGCAGGCCACCTGGCAGCCTGGCAGCATGGAATAACCGGCGAGCGCTACATCCTGGGTGCACACAACATCGAAGTGGCAGACCTGCTGAAAAGGATCGCCCAACTGACCGGCGGAAAAGCCCCGCAGGTGAGCATACCTGTGTTTCTTGCCCGCCACCTGGCCAGGTTCACCAAGCTGGCAGAAGTAATCACGCGCACACCCCTCGACACCAGCCTGCTCTACCTGGCCGGATACCGTTTCTTCTATGATGCAGGCAAGGCAAACAAAGAACTGCAGCTTCCTGAGCCGCGGCCTTTGGACACATGTATCCAGGATACGTATGAATGGTTTGTGAGGACCGCCTGAGCAAGTTATAAAGGCGGATGGATCAGGCTTCTTCCAGGTCCTTCTGCCGCTTGTACAGGTAAAGAGCCTGGTCTGCAAAGGACATCAGGTCTTCGGCATTTTCTGCCTGATCCGGATAAATGGCGATCCCAAAGGAAGCGGAGTGGGTTTGGATGCGCATGTCGGGTAAATTGTGGGGGCAACCTGTGATGACCCTTTCCAGCCTTGAGACCAGACGGGTGGAATGTTCCAGGTTGCTTTCCGGCAAAATGATAGCAAATTCATCCCCACCAATACGGGCAATGAAGTCTGTATCCCGGATCTCGGTCTGAATACAGCGCACAAACTGCGCCAGGTATTTATCTCCCATTGGATGGCCGTAAGTGTCGTTGATCTTCTTAAAATTATCAATATCGATCGTCACCAATCCAAAAGTATGTTTATACCGGGCAGAACGCAGGATCTCATCCCGCAGGCGGGCATCAAATGACCGCCTGTTTGGGATGCCGGTTAATACATCTGTTAGCGCCTGGCTCTCAATCAGCTGGTGCAGCCTGGCATTTTCGATTGCCACAGCAGCCTGGGCGCCCAACAGGTTTAATAACCGGAGTTCCTCTTTGGTTGTTTCGTGAGCAGAAGAATATACAAGGTTCATGACACCAACAACAATGCTCTTCGATTTTAGAGGAATACCGGTAACACCCTGGTTTTTCTCAGAATGCATATCGGTGAAGAGCGGATGGTTGCGGATATTCTTAATGATAAACGGTTCACCCGTCTGGGCGACCAGGTAAATCAGCCCGTATTTTCTCGGGATTGTCACCGGTTCGACATTTTCATTGTCCCTCCAGCGGGCAGCTTCAAAACTTAACTTCTCACCATCGTAGAGGAAAACCTGTGCATTGCTGGTCTTTGGAAACAGGTACATCACGCTGTCCAGCACCGAATCCATAACTTCTTTTAAGTGCAGGAAAGCATTCACCTTTAAGCTGGATTGGTAAATCCCTTCCAGCTGGTCATTCTGCCTTTTCAGGCTGGCGATCAGGGTCGCTTTTTCCAGCGAAGTGGCCACCTGGCTGGAAATAAAACCCATAACCGACTTCTCAAAATCATTCACATGCTGTTTCGGGTCGCTAAATCCCAGCAGCATGATTCCTTGCAGCTGGTTTCTGCTCGATATGGTGCTGAGCAGGAACTGGGCAATCCCCATCTGGCGGATCGCAATAGATGCTTCGCTGCGCGAGGGCAGTTCCTTGGTGCGTAAAAGGATCGGGTCGGAAGTGTCTGCCACACTGGTAATACTTACCAGGTCAGCCAGCACTTCCGGCAGAAGCGTTTTAGAAATATCACTGCTGCTGGGTTGAAATTCCTGTGTCTCCTGCTGGTAGTGGGCAAAAATACACAGGTCAGCGTGCACTATCGGACAAAGCTGGTTGGTGACAACATTGGCAATGCTCTCGGTATCCAGGCTGGCAGCAATAAGGCGGTTGACCCGGTTTAAATGTTTGAACAGCTCCTTGCTATCCATTTCAACAGCAGGCTTTATGCCGTCTTCTTGAAATCCAGGAATTACTGGTATACCAGGCTCCTCACTGACAGTGTGTCGTTACCATCGCGATGATGTATTCCAAACCCTATACTTGCCGATGACCAGACAACTTTATGGAAATATATTTTACATGAAAACGTTAGTTATTGGTTAATGGGATTCAATCCAATTACCAACCGCCAGCTAACCGGCGCGGCAGCATGTTCTTCAGGCGGTCATTCAAGATTTTTGCCAATCCCAGGTACCTCCCCCGCGCATCGGTAACCAGAACCACCTGCCTTAAGTTAAACCCTGCTTCCAGTGTACCCGAGATATCAGAGCCCCGCAGCCAGGGTTCGATTTGCTCTTCAGGCAACTGGTAACGCCCGCTTCCAAACTTCGCTTCAAAGCGTGCCATCCAGTCATGGGCGGGTAAAAACCCATCCGGGGTGATTTCCGCCAGCGGCAGTCCAACGCTGGAGAGATTAAGAAATGAACCAGCGTCAAAAAACCATTCCGGCGCAGCGTACAGTTCTCTCCCAGATTGGATCACAACCAGCCGGTATTCCGCAAGGACTTCTTCCAGCGGAAAACTGTACTGTTCCCGCCACTGCTGGATCAAGCCGGTAAGCTGCTTTTGAGGCAACAGTTCATAACGGTTCTGCCTGCCCCGCATATTCTCCTTGATGGTTGCATGGGCAGGTGCATCCAACAGGGTAAACCTGGCGGCAAAGAAACCGGCTGTTCCATAAACATGCGGCCACAGGCGGGCGGCTTTTCTAACTTCCTTGGAATAGGTCACATCCTTATCCTGCAGGATTCCCCTGGCGTCTTCCGGCATGGATGAAGAGATGTCTTCCAGCCGCAGGCTGGAACCGAACTGCTTGAGCACAGCATCCACGACCCCTTCATCTTCCTCCGGTGAGAGAGTGCAGGTGGAGTATACGACCTGGCCTCCCGGGCGGGTCGCCAGCACAGCGCTTTCCAGCAGGCGCTGCTGCCTGAGCGCCAATCCACTCTGTTCGCGTGCAGTGATGGCGCGCATGGGGTGGGTGTCGGTGCTGCGCAGGCCCTGCATCGAACAAGGCGCATCCAGCAGGACTGCATCAAACAACCCGGGGCACATCTCACCGAATTGCTGCCCGGGGTAGCAGGTAATCCCGGCATTCGCTGCTCCCCAGTTCCGCAGAACCAGGCGCAGGGCGGTCAGGCGGGATGCGCTGGAATCGTTCGCCACGATCACATTGCGGTCGCCCAGGCGGGCAGCCAGGTGGGTGGTTTTACCCCCCGGCGAGGCAGCCATGTCGAGCACCAGTGCCCCCGGCTGCAGGGGGAAGTCGAACAGCTCTACCGGCAGCATGGATGCCGCATCCTGGATGTAGTACTGTCCCAGGCGGTGTTCCCAGGTCTGACTGACCGGTGCCCGGTTGTTTTGAATCCAGAACCCGGTTGGGCAGAATGGCACCTGCCTGAGATCCCAGCCGTAAGCCTGGGACCATTCCCTGATGGCAGGCTCAACTTCCACTTTAAGCGGGTTAACCCGGATGGAGGGTAAAAGGGGCTGCCGCAGGGACTCCAGCAAGGCGGCGTATGCCCGGGCATCCAGCAGGTGGGCAAAATTTTCAGGCCCGCCTGGCAGGCTATTTTCCGGGGCGGCTGTTTTCCTTTTTGCCATTCAGCGCTCCCCTTTCACGCCCGGCTGGATGCAGAATACCATTTCGTCCTGGAAGATCAGTTCTTCCACCTTCCAATCCAATCCCTTAAGGGTATTGTGCACCAGGCTGCGCTGGCGTTCCAGGAGGGAATGCTGACCGGTCAGGTTGCGGGTTGGCAAAGACACCAGCAGGAATTTTACATCCAGGGCTTGCCAGAAAGCCCGGTTGCAGCCATGCTGGCGCTGTTCAAAACGGTGCGCTTCCTTGAAAAAGAAAGCCGCATCTGCATGGATGCGTGGCGGTTCAACCAGGATATCCTGCTGGCTGGCGAGCGGCTGGCAGCCCCAGCCCTGCAGAAAACTATTGATCAACTGCACCCTTGGCTGGTGAATGTCAAAAGCGTGATATTGCACTCCCGCATCCAGGTTCATCCAGGGAATGGCAAATGGATTCAGCCCGCAAGCCAGGTCCAGGATAACCTGCGGCTTGCCGGTGTATGTAAACAGCTGCCTGTAGAAATCTTCCATAAAAGGAATGCGCTCGCGGGTAGATGCATGGCTCTCCAGCAATTGCAGGCAAATCTCCAGCACACGCTCTCTGCTGCCGCTCTGGAAGGCATCCCTCAGGTCAATTTCCGCCTGCTGGTAATCCGGGTCGCCCAGGTATGGGGCAACCAGGTTGTGCAGCTTTTTGCGCACTGCCTGCATGGCATCGGCTTTACTTTTATGGCGCGGCAGTTCTTGCAGGATCAGGTCCTGCAGGGTGCTATCCGGCAGGGAAAGGGAGCGGTATTTTTTCCCCTCCCGCAGCTCGGCAACCCACCCCTCGAGTTCAGCCGGGTCTAAAATAATATCAACCACTGACTATCAACCCGACCGTGACATTCCAAGAATAACCACGGCAATAATCAGATAGATGAATGCCATCCCTACCCCGATCACCAGTTGGGCAACAAAGTAATGCCCCCAAACCGCAAAGGCGCGTGTGATATAACTGCTGCTGAGAATATTTGTCCTGGGCAGGTACCGGTCGATTTCCTGCTGGACTGTCAGGCGGTCACCCTTGCTGAAGGTATCTGCCCTTGATTTCAGTATGCGGTTCTCCGATTCCAGCGCGATGATCCGGTTTTCCAGATTGTTAAGGTAAGACAGCATTTCGGTCATATTTGAAAAAGATGCGGGGGACATGTCAGCCTCCTATGTTCCGTGCGTTCGTAACTATATTATAAGGAAAATAGCAGCATTGAGGTTTAACAAATTGGAAATGCTATAATCTTGACATGTCTGGCTCACTAGGCAACAAAAATGTATTGCCCGGGGGACGAATGTTGCTTGCGCGCATCCGTCCGAATTCAGTGAAAAACCCGGCCAGGCACTCCGCCCCGGAAGGCTTTCAACACCAACCCGGACAATTAGTGCAGAAGCAGAAACCCTCATTGAGGGTACTTCCACACAGAGTGAGGGTCGATACCCTGCTTTTCGCCCTGGCGCTCGCCGTTTACCTGGCTACACGTCTGGCAGGTCTTTCCAGTTACCCCATCTACTTCTTTACCGATGAGGCAGTCCAAACCGTCCTGGCGGATGAGTTCATTGACCGCGGTGCCAGGGGCAGCGACGGTCTGCTGTTTCCCACATACTTCCTCAACTCCTACCAGTACAACCTTGGCACTTCGGTCTACCTGCAGGTGCTGCCCACCCTGCTCTTCGGAAAGAGCGTGTTTGTCACCCGGGCTGCTTCCCTGCTGGTAACTGCTCTCGCAGCCGGCTGGCTGGGGTTGATCCTTAAGAAGGTGTTCGGCTCAACCCGCCCCTGGCTGGGGGTGCTGGTGCTTTCCATAACCCCAGCCTGGTTCCTGCACTCGCGCACAGCCTTCGAAACTGCCCTGGCAGCCAGCCTGTTTACGGGCTTTTTGTATTTCTACCTGCTCTACCGCAAAGGGGAGGTCAAAAAGATCTACCTGGCAGTGCTGCTGGGAGCGCTGACGTTTTACGCCTACAGTCCTATCCGGATGGTGCTGGCGGTTTGCGTCCTGCTGTTCCTGGTTTCAGATATCCGCTACCACTGGCAGCAACGGAAAACGGTTGCAGCGGCGTTCGGGATGACCCTGGTTTCTGGGCTGCCGCTGCTGCGTTTCCAATTGGTGCATCCAGAAGAAACCCTGCGCCACCTGCAGGTGCTCAACTCCTACTGGATCCAGAATATCTCCTGGGGTCAAAAGCTGGCATTGTTTGGAAAAGAATACCTGTCCGGGTTGAACCCCCTGTACTGGTTCTTCAGCAACGACCATGACCTTGCCCGCCACCAGATGGATGGTTACGGTCACATTTTCTGGTTCATGCTGCCCTTTGTTCTGCTCGGGATTGTCCTGGCAATTTCACGCATCCGCCAGCCGGCATACCGGATCCTGCTCTTCGCTTTTTTGGCAGCTCCCAGCGGGGCAGCCCTGGTAAAGCTGGGTATCACCCGCATCCTGGTCATGGTCATTCCCATGTCATTACTTGGGGCGCTGGCAATCAACTGGCTGCTGGATAAAGTGCCCGATTTCCGCAGAAGAATAGCGCAGGCTGCCAGCCTGGGCGTTTTTGGCTTGCTGGCAGGGATCAACATCTTCCTGTGTGTACAGGCGTTGACCGTCGGCGCTTTATGGTCGCAGGATTATGGATTGGGCGGGATGCAGTACGGTGCCAGGCAGTTGACCGCGGCCATCAACAAGTATCTTGATGAGAATCCCGGCACCCCGATCCTGGTCTCGCCTTCCTGGGCGAACGGGACTGACACCACCATACGCTTCTTCTACCAGGACGGTCTGCCATTTGGGATGGGGTCAGTGGAGGGGTATTTCAACGAACGCAGGGATGATATTGAAAACACCGTGTTTGTGATGATCCCGGATGAATACCGCCTGGTAGTCAAAAGTGACAAATTCACCGACATCCAGGTGATTCAGGTTCTGCCCTACCCCAACGGGGAGCCGGGCTTTTACTTTGTGCGCATGCGCTATGCAGACAACTTTGATGACATCCTGGCGGAAGAAAAAGCCGCCCGCCAGGTGCTGCAGGAAGAAGTGCTCGAGGTGCAGGGGATGGAAACGCGGGTGTCTTATTCCTACCTGGACATGGGCAGCATCAGCAACCTGTTTGACGGCGATGACCTGAGCCTGGTGCGCAGCCTGGAAGCCAACCCCTTGCAGGTAAACCTGGAATGGGATACCCCGCGCCAAATTGAACGCATCCTGATGCGGATCGGCGGCGCTACCACCACTCTCAGCCTGGAGGGATTTAATGCCAGCGGTGATAGTATCCTCGATCAAACCTATGAGATTGCCCAGGACCCCAACCCGCGCACCATCACGGTGGAATTGCCAGGCGGGCTTTCGCTCAACCGCCTGGAGATCGATGTAAAGAACACGTACGACAGCGAACCTTCGCACGTCCACCTGTGGGAAATTACATTACAATAACTGCAATGAAACGGCAGAACAGGACCTTTGATCTGATTGTGTTGGTGTTCCTGTTCCTTCTGGCATCTGTGCTGGGCTGGATGCGGATGCGGCAGGCGCTGGTATTCTCCGCTGTCCTGACCACTTTGGAGATTAGCGTTCCCCCGCTTTACCTGGCCGTCAGCGGGGCTGTTTTCGGGATCAGTATGCTGGCTGCTGGCGTTTGGCTCTGGCTCGGGCTGCCCGGTTACCGCCCGCTGTCGGGAAGTGTAGCCATTCTTTTCGCTGCCTGGTACTGGCTCGACCGCCTGCTGCTGACCCGCAGCCCGGTCGCTCGTACCAATGACATCTTCATACTGGCTGTGACCGTCTTTTTCCTGGTATTCACGCTGGCTGTGCTGGCAGCACATCCACCCTTACACCCAGAGGGTAAATCCCTTCCCTCGCCACCTGCCCCGGCAGAGGAAGAGCAGTACTCAAATGGAAGAGATTGAAGTCAAGTTCTATATAACCAACCTCGAGTCACTGCAGGACAAGCTGATCCTGTCCGGCGCAGTTCTGCTGGAACCGCGCGTATTGGAAACCAACTTGCGCTTTGATTCTGCAAACCATACCCTGATGCAAAGCCAGCAGGTGCTGCGCCTGCGTAAGGATAGCCAGGCGCACCTGACGTATAAAGATTCCACCCGGTTGCAGGATGGCGTCATGGTGCGGCGCGAGATTGAATTTGAAGTCAGTGATTTCAACGCAGCCCGGGAATTCCTGCAAGCGCTCGGATACGAGGTAGCCGTCATCTACGAAAAATACCGCACCGCATACACGCTGTCGGATTGCGAGGTTTTACTGGATGAGCTGCCCTACGGGAATTTTTGTGAAATTGAAGGCGAAGATATCCAAACCATCCACGCCGTGGCTGACATGCTGGGTTTACACTGGACAGATAGCATCCCAAACAGTTATTTGGGGCTGTTCAGCCAGCTGCGGAATACAAAGAAAGTGAAGGTGGAGAATCTTACCTTCCAGGCATTCGAGGGTATTCACCTGAGCGCTGAAGACCTGGGTGTCATCCCCGCCGACCTGGGATGAGGTCCGCTTATTTCTTAAGCGCCTTTGCGCGTTCCTGCAAGGCCGCATCTTCCGGTGAGACGGGTTCTATCACAAGCCCGTGCGGCTGCGGTTTCCCCTGCAGGTCCACGTTGACAAAGGTCAGGAAACCTTCCAGCGCCAGCTGCCCCAATACAGTCGCAGCCACATAAGCCACCAGGCTGGTTTTTCCGGTCAGGACGATCTTGCTGGTGAAGGTCACGATCTCGCCACGCTGCACAGGGCGCGAAAATTCCATCCCGTGGATCATGACGCACAGGATATGCTCTGGACCGCACAGGCTGGCCGCAGCGGTAAAACCGGATTCAACGAACCATTCGGCGGACCGGCCGGCATACAACGTCCCATGGTGGTTCAGGTCTTCACTCTTAATGAGGTGATGGGTGGTAAAAGATACAACATCCATAATTATTCTTCCCGCTTCCCAAGAGATGCAACATAAATAGCAAACTGGGTATCCCCATCCAAACCCAGGGCGTCGTTTACCAATTCATCATCAAAGGCAGCAATCGCACACACCCCGCAGTTCGCTGCTTCGGCGGCAAGGTACAGGTTCTGGCAGACATGCCCGGCATCCAGGTGCAGGTAGCGGAAACTGCGTTCACTGTAGCGCCAGTACATTCTTTCCAGTATCGCCACCCAGAAGAACGTCACCGCGCTGGTAGCCACCTGGTTCTGGTCCAGGCAGGCATGCGTCAGCCTGGGGTTCCATTCCGGGTCGAGCGAGATTTCAACCAGGGCGTGGTCGATAGCGGCATAACGGTATAGACCCTGTTTCATGCTTTCCACCTGGTTGATCAGCAGGTAAGTCTCAAAGGCATGGCGCGCCCCGGCTGAGGGAACCGTGCGCATGGTGACCGGGCGGCTGCTGACCCGCTCAACCCCCTGGCTGGCCCACAGGAAGAATGACAACTCCTCAAGGGAGATCGGATCTTGTTTGTAATGGCGCAATGTGCGGCGTTTTTCAATCAATCCAGGCAGGTCTTGCGGCGGCAGCTTTACCTCTTGCGATTTCGGCAGGGGAATTACAGTAGCGCCTGCTGGAACCGGCAACTCAAGTGGGGGCTGCGGTTCTCCCTGCGACTGGGCTGAGGGCGGGAGCGTGCTATAGCGGGATGAGATCATGTAGTCTTTTCCGGTTACGTACATTTCTACCTCTTTTCGGTGGTGAATGAATCCGCCTGGCAGGGTACTGCCAGGCGGAAAGAAATCACAGACTGGCTACTCTATTTTACATAATTAAAGTGAGCAGTGAGAGTATTGACAATATAGTTTTCCCATAACGGGATCATCTGCTCATACTTGTAGTCGTGGGTGGAGAAAGTCTGGAAGATCATGCGCCCGTCCTCACAGGAAGCCAGCGTACCGTATGAGCTTTTCTCCTTGGGGTACAACCCTGCCAGCATGGTTGCTTTCCCGCCGCTGGCAAGCTTGATCTGGTCCCCCGCATCAGTGAACCAGTAGTTGGTCGAACTATACAAAGGATCCACCATATTCGGGGAGGAAATAATCGGGCTGCTGGTATCCAGCCAGTACATAGAGTAATCCAGCGGATCATAATTGTAAGGGCGTTCCCAGTTGCGCTGGAAACTGACGCCGCACTGACTCATCAAGGGGGCAATGCGCCCGTTGGCGATCTGGTCCAGGTGCCACAGTTCAATGATCACTGCAGCGCCATCATTAAGCCGGTCGATCACGCCATCAAACATCTCACCGCTGAAATTTGTGCGCACTTCGACAGAAATGATGATCAGGTCCCACTTGGTTGGGGAGTAAATCTCTTTCTGGAAGTTTCCCAATGCATCCCCGACATTGGTAACATGGTTCAGATCCATAGATTGTGTTACGCGCGTTACCCAAGGCGCCAGGTCATAAAACCCGCGTACATCCTCAAAGACCAGAATGTTGGCATCCTTGATCTTCTCGCTCATATCCACCTTCACTTCAACAGTTGGAGCCGGTGGGTTGGTCGCCTCAACTACCGGCTGGGAGGTGTAGGTCGGGTAAGGTGTATAGGTTGGCGCTTCAGTCGGCGGCAGCGTGGGGGGAATGGCATTTTGGGTGGCTTTTTCCGCTACTTCGGTTTCGCGCTCTTGCAGTACCTCCTCAGTCTTCTCAACATCTACCTTTGGGGCTTCCTTTGTGGGTTCTGCGTTGCTGCTACCTCCACCAGGCAGGTTGCAGGCTTGCAGGACAATAAAAATGATGACCAGGCTAATGAATAAATGCCAGCAGCGTTTCATATCATCCTCCTTTAATAATATTAACCATTATAGCGATATCAAAGAAAGAATCCTAGTCACTATCAAACCAACATTGCTATTACAGATTTTCAAATTTGAAAGGAGAACCCCTGACCGGTTCAGGGATCAGGGGCTGCGGGTTACGAATGCCAGGCCTGCTGCAAACGCCTGTGTGTCTCGGAGACCTCTTCCGGCAGGACACGGGTCTCGCCAAGTGTGCTCATGAAGTTGGTATCACCCACCCAGCGCGGCACGATGTGGAAATGGAAGTGACCCGGTACACCTGCCCCAGCTGCAGCACCCAGGTTCGCGCCGATATTGAAACCCTCGGGCTGATAAACCGCCTGCAGCAAACTCTGGGCTCTGGCCAGCAGGCCGATCAGCTCCTGCAGCACATCAGGCTCCATGCCTGCCAGGGAGGGAATATGCTCCCTGGGGACGACCATGATGTGTCCGCTGGCGTACGGGTAGCGGTTGACGATCACAAATGCGCGGCTGCCGTCGTGCACCACCAGTTGCTGAGGATCCTGCGGGTTGGCAGCCGCTTCACAGAAAAAACAACCATTGTTTTCTCCGGGCTGGTCGATGTATTTCATGCGCCAGGGTGACCACATTCGTTTCATAGCACCACCTTACAGGTAGAATAAGCCCAAATTGAAGTAAGGCTATGAATATTTTATCTCCAATTGCTTATGCATGCCAGAAGCTGAATAACCGGCAGCCTTGAAAAGCTTCTATTTTGCTGCATGTTATACTGGATCAAGTCATGAGAGAATCCGGAATTGCAAAAAGCTTTCAAGGCATCCTCTTCTGGATGGCAGCGATCCTTCTGCTTGCGAGCTGTGAACCTGTCAGCCTGGGCACTGCCGCGCCAACCGGAATTCCAAAGAAGACGGCAGCATCGCCCTCCCCATCACCCATACCCACCCAGGCACCAACCTCCACCCCGCTGGTGCCAGCCCTGGCAGGCACTCCCCACTTCAGTCCATCAGAAGCCATCAATCCAGATAATGTAGAACGGTTAACCCTGCTGGCAACATACGGCAGCGGTTATGCCACCCAGCTGGCCTGGAGCCCGGATGGCAGCCAGGTGGCAGCAGCCACCACCCGGGGAATCGCAATCTTCTCTGCCGGTGACCTTGCCTTCAAGGTCACCCTCCCCACACCCTACCCTTTGCTTAGCCTGGCGTTCAGCCCGGATGGCAGCAGGCTGGCAGCCGGCAGTGCCGGCGGAAAAATCATGGTCTGGGAGCTGCAATCTGGAAAGGTCATTTCAGAGTTGCAGGCAGGATACCAGGCGGTCGCAGCCCTGGTCTTCAGCCAGGATGGCAGCCAGCTTTCCGCCAGCACAGGCGACTCCCTGGTGCACCTGTGGGACACTTCAGACTGGAGCAAGGATTACACCCTTAAAGGGCACCAATCCGCCCCCAGCCTGCTACAGTTCAGCGCTGACGGTAAGACGCTTTTCTCGTACACTCTTAAGGAACAGGTCAGGCGCTGGCAGCTGCCAGGCGGAACAGCCGGTAAAGAGTTGTATATCGGGATCGACTCGCTTAAAAATTCCGCCCTGGCAGGGGCCTTCTCCGGGGATGGCACCTGCTTTGCAGCCGCCCAAGACAACACCATCCGCCTTTTTGACACCGCCAAGGGATCCACGCTTTTCCTGATCACATCCTTCCAAGGCAGGGTCACTGCTGTTGCCCTCAACACCGATTGCAGCCTGCTGGGTGCGGTTGACTCCAACCGCCT
>DHHC01000041.1:4949-5537 GCA_002403095.1 Leptolinea sp. UBA4782 | reverse complement strand
TGCATGGGATACTCTCTGAAATTGACTATTTGAGATTGGCTCATCCACCGGATGGGCAATTCTCAATTAGCGTCAGGTGGATGGAGTTTGCGTGGGTTCTACCATATGCGCCTGCAGCGCTGAACGCAGGCTGTCCAGGTCTACACCCAAAGCGAATGCTGCTTTCTGAATGAGGGGATCAGTAGCGGGCAGATTACCCAGCGCATTACTCAATACCGTTTGGTCGATCCCCAGTTCCTGTGCAGCGGCTGCCACATCAGGCACTAATTCCGGGGTTGCATCCGCAACCAGGTAGGGTCCAGTGACCTTGCTGACTGTACCGCCCCGCACACAGCGCGCGAAATTAGTAATGCGCACTTCTATCGCGCTGCCGCTGTATTCCTGCGGGTCACCGTTCTTGGGTTCGCTGTGGATGGATCCGCTGCCCAGATCAGTGGTCTTATCGAGCGTCAAACAATCCCCGCTGCATAGATAGTATGCTTCGCTGGGTGCATCCACGCGGGTGGTCGAAGACCACAACCGCTCCCCCACGCTGCTGGCAGGGAATAGAGTAGCATCCTGTACAGAAAAGGCAAGGCTGAAAAGTTC
>DHHC01000041.1:1099-4928 GCA_002403095.1 Leptolinea sp. UBA4782 | reverse complement strand
CTATCGGTTTGCTGCCAGGTCAAACCGCTGGAGAGGTCATTGACCGTTCCATCACCATGATCCGTAAAGTCGTTTTGCCCGTACGTATTTCCACTCACGCAGCGGTAGAAAAATGTTTGTTCCACAGGGTAAGCGCGCAGTTCTCCATTAAAGAAATTGTAAGAATATGCGGTTTGCCCATCTGCGCTCAGAGTGGTGGACCAGGTTTGCCCTGACAGATCAAAGGGCAGTCCATCCACATACTCCTCGTCTGGTTCGGCATAGCGTATTTCGAAGAGGTTTGAATTAATGAAGAAGGCCGTCCCCGGGCTGCCGCTCATATTTGCTAGCGAGAATAGCTCCTGGATACTAGGCAGGCGCCAGTCATCCTTGCCAGCCAAATTCAGATCCTGGCATGCTTGTTGGGCATCAGCCTGGCTGGCGCGCGTATTACTTTGAATCTGCTGCCAGGTCAATCCACTGACCGCATCGTTGATTGTGCCATTGGCATTTTCTGAAAAATTGAAAGAAGCCCCCAGATAGTTTGCATCCTGCCCGTAAAGGATCCCCGCTTCATCAGGGCAAGGGAAAGCGCCCAGGAAGTTATAGCAATACTGTATACCTGTTTCTTCAATGGGGTAATAGGGTGGGCTGCTGGTTGGGGTGGCTTGTGCAGTGAATGAGAGCCCGCCGGCACTGCAACTGCAAGCGATCATAAGAATGAATAGCAGTAAAGAGATTCTCAATCCTTTGTGCATGCTTGTCTCCAGAAAATACTAATTTTTATTTTACTGCGAAGCTGCGATGGAATTGAGATGAACTACCCCCCATGGTACCATGAGGGGTAGAACTTATTTCTCTATTAAATTGTTTTTTGATTGGGAATTCTAGTATCGGTTTCGGTTGTATCCGCCGCCGCGTCGATTCCCGGAGTTGTTATCCCGTTTCTCTGGTGGGCGAGCTTCGTTTACACGCAGATCACGATCCAGGAAAGAATAACCGTTGAATTTTTCAATGGCGGCTTTCATGCCTTCTTCGGTCGTGAATTCGATAAAACCAAATCCTTTCGAGCGTCCGGAAAACTTATCGGTGATGATGTTCGCCGAGACAACTTCCCCTGCCTGGGAAAACAATTCCTTCAGGGATTCTTCGCTGGCATCGAATGATAGATTGCCAACATACACTTTTGTTTGCATTTTTACCCTTTCTTGTTAGAAAAAAGTTGCCGGACGATTGGATCGGGCTTCTTTTTTACACACTTGCATACCTGTTGTGATTGCAAGTCAATAAAATTTTGTTAATTATACAGTGAAAATGGGTTGTAAACCTCCTGACTTACATAATAGAACAAGACATGATTTCTTGACAAATCATTACTGAATGGCTTTCCGTAAGGAACGCGAAAGCTGTACGAAATGTGGATCGTAGCGTGTTTCTTCACTGCGCGGGCGGGGTAGATCATTCAGCATATCCAGGCGGATCGTTCCCGGGCGATGTGTGAGTACGATCACACGATCTGAGAGCAGCAGCGACTCAGAAATAGAATGGGTCACCAGTACCACTGTTTTGCGGCGCAGTTCCCAGATACGCAGCAGTTCTCCCCCCATCCGTTCGCGGGTGATGGCGTCCAGTGCACCGAAAGGTTCATCCAGCAGCAGTAGATCAGGGTCTTGAATCAATGCCCGTGCGATCGCTACGCGCTGCGCCATTCCGCCAGAAAGGGTGGCAGGCCAGGTATGCACGAATTCTTGCAGCCCAACCAGTTCCACCATTTCGTGAGTCCGTTCATCGATCTCTTTCGCATCCACTCCACGCAGTTCCAGGGGCAGGCTGATGTTTGCCCACACATCACGCCACGGCATGAGATTGGCCTGTTGAAAAACCAGTCCTACCGAAGGTTGTCGGGTTTGTGGGTAAAGGATCTCGCCCGCGGTTGGGTTGAGCAGCCCAGCCAAAAGGCGCAGCAGAGTGCTCTTACCGCTGCCCGATGGTCCAAGCACGCATAAGAATTGGCTGGGTGGCACTTCAAAGCGGATATTCTCCAATGCTTCCAGTTCCCCATCCTTTTCAGGAAAGGTCATGCTGACTGCTTTCAATCGGAAGGCAAAGGGTTCCTGTGTTTTCATTATTCTGATAAAAACTCGTTTGTAAAGGCTTCTTCCAGCGCAAGCGGTTCAACCATCAATCCCATCTCCAACAACACCGCTTGCATATTTTGCCAGGCTTGCAGGTCAGTCGTGCCGTTCTTTTCAATGGCGAACATGGGGATGGATGTCTCAAGTACCTGGCGCTGTACCGCTTGTTCTTCAGGTGTGAGACTGCCGAGAGTGTCTACATATTTCTTGCAGATCTCAAAGGCTTCAGCGGGATGTTCGCTAATATATGCGATCCCCTTTAAAGTTGCAGCGACCATACCGCGCACCACTTCTGGATGTTCCTGGATCATATTTTCACTGGTCACCAATCCGTTGGCGATCAGGTCCAGATAATCCGAGGCACGCAGAACATTTACGCTGTATCCTTCAGACTTTAATTTGAGGGGTTCATTACTGACATATACTACCACTGCGTCTTCCAATCCATTGATGAGAGCTTCAGTCTGGGTGTAGCCGATGGATTCCAAGGTCAGGTCGCTCTCCTGCAATCCGTTGGCTTGCAGCAGCGCGCGCAGACCTATATAGCTGGCGCCGTATAATCCGGGGATGCCGACCTTTTTTCCGACCAGATCAGATGGCTCGTTAATTCCGCTTTCTGCGAATGCAGCTACACCCACCGGGAATTCTTGATACCATGCCATCACATAGACAACGGGCAACCCCTGCGCGCGTCCCAACAGCACCTGTTCCCCGGAGACAATGGCGAAATCCAATTCCCCGGCGCCGATGAGAGCGACGCTGTCGGTCTCCATGTTGTAATCCATGCTGACATCCAGTCCTTGCTCGCGATAATATCCATTTTCTATGGCAGCATACATGGGTGCAAACTGTACATTGGGAATATAACCCACCGGCAGGGTGACCGGTATTAATTCCTGTTCAGTTGGCTCTACTACCTCCCGGCAGCTTGCCAGTAGCAGAGCAATCAAGAGAAAGGGAAGGACTTTTTTTGTCATTTGATGTAGTTCCACTCCTTTTTCGCGAATGTCCGATTTTCATGCCTTACTTCATCTTACCAAATTCCCACTTTATTCCGGCAGAAATGCGTTGCTGAAAACCTGGTTCAGATCGAGTTCCTGTGTTAATAAACCCATATCCAGTAAAATGGATTGCATATTCTGCCAGCTTTGCAGATCGGTTACACCATTTTTTTCTACATGGTAAAGTACGATGGATGCATCCAGCACCTGGCGCTGCACTTCCTGCTCTTCTGGAGTAAGATCGGCCAGGTTATCTACATATTTCTTGCAGATCTCAAAGGCTTCAGCAGGATGTTCCTGCGTATAGCGGATGCCTTGCAGGGTGGCTGATACCATGGCGTGCACCAGCTCTGGTTTTTCTTCGATGACCTTTTGGTTGGTGATCAACCCATTGCCGACCAGATTGGTGTAATCAGATACCCGCAGGGTATTGATCTCGTAGCCTCGTGCTTCAAGTTGAATAGGTTCATTGCTCACGTAAATGACCACAGCTTCGTCCTGCCCATTGACCAGAGCTTCCACCGTGGTATAGCCAATGGAGTCCAGCGTCAGTTCGCTCTCCTGCATACCATTTGCCTGCAGCAGGGCGCGAAAGCCGATGTAGCTGGCGCCATATAATCCAGGGATGCCGATCTTCTTACCAGCCAGATCCGCTGGTTTTGTGATTCCTGCATCTTTCAATGACGCTACTCCCACCGGGTAATCTTGATACCA
>DHHC01000041.1:0-1033 GCA_002403095.1 Leptolinea sp. UBA4782 | reverse complement strand
TCCAATCCAACGTCCTGGTAGAATCCCTTTTCAATTGCCACATAGAGCGGAGCGAACTGCACATTGGGAATGTAGCCAGCGGGTAATGTAATAGAAGTTAATTCTTCGTTTGGTTTGGCGCTTGAACTGCATGCAACCAGAAAAAAAAGCATTGGGATCAGAATGAAGGCATTCTTTTTCATTGTTATCTCCTATTATTTAATTAACCTCCTGCCAGCGCAGCAAACGCTTTTCGAGCAGGAGTACACTTCCGTACAAGGTTACTGCCAGCAGCACTAAAGTAAGCACTGCCACGAAAACCAGAGCGGTGTCATACTGACCGCGACCGACGTTAATAAGAAAACCGAGCCCTTTATCTGCCCCGGCTAGCTCCCCCACCACTGCGCCGATCACCGAGAGGGTGGCACCCACGCGCATTCCTCCCAGTAGAACAGGCAAGGCGGCAGGCAGTTCCAGATAATAGAGAGTTTGCCAGCGAGTAGCATGCAGGGTGCGCATCAGGTCGCGCATAGTATCGGGCACGGCGTGCAGCCCAACCAGGGTGTTGACCAATACCGGAAAGAACACGGTCAAAGAGCAGATGAGCACTTTGGAAAATACCCCTGAACCAAACCAGATGATAAGCAGAGGTGCGATGGCAGCGATCGGTATCGCCTGGCTGGCGACCAGGAACGGGGAAAGTACGCGTTCCAGCAGTTTGGATTTGGAAAGCAGATACCCTAAAAGAGAAGCGCTGAAAATGCCGATCATCAACCCACTTACCACTTCCATGAGTGTGGCGAGCGTGTGGCGTCCTAAACTACCGTCACTCAAAGCGGTCAGCAAACGTTCCCACACCAATTGTGGGGAAGGCAGAATGAAAGCTGGCAAGTTGAACAGAACTACCAAAAGCTGCCAGCCAGCCAGGAATAGAACCACTGCCAGAGGATAGGTCCATCTGGAAGGGCTGTGGGTGTTGTTGGTTGTGTGCTGTTTGTTTTGCATCTTTAAATAAAAAACCCTGAAAAGTATTCAGGGCATATTTTATTTTCAT
>DHHC01000016.1 GCA_002403095.1 Leptolinea sp. UBA4782 | reverse complement strand
TGACCCGGCAGAGATCCCGCTTTTTATACAGGCATACCAGGAAAGCCGCTCCGGGTTGATCATCGGGCAGCGCAACTTTTCCAGCATGCCCTTCACCCGCAAGTTGGCTAATAATCTTGGCGGGAGGATCATCTCGCTGGCTCTCGGCCAGCCCATCCCGGATAACCAGAGCGGATACCGGCTGATCAGCGCCCAGCTGGCAGAAAAGCTACTCGCCTCACAGGAGAGTGGTTTCGAATTCGAGGTTGAAATGCTGGCCTTGTGCTTGAAACACAATTTGGGCCTGGGGTGGGTGCCGATCCGCACGATATACGCTGATGAAAAGAGCCACATCCGGCCGCTGCATCATATGCTGCATTACTTCCGGATCGTCAGCCACGCCCGCCGGATCCTGTTTTCATAAAATTGTTCATTACGCAAGATTGGTTTTGGGCTATCATTAGGTATCTCTCAATAAAGGCATGACATGTTCTTTGAGACCATTACTACCATCAACCCCATAACCCAGGCTTTGATCGCAACCCTTTTTACCTGGGGAGTAACAGCTGCTGGTGCAGCAATGGTTTTTTTCTTCAGTTCCATTAAAGAATCGATTATGAATGCCACCCTTGGTTTTGCAGCCGGGGTGATGATTGCAGCCAGTTTTTGGTCTCTGCTGGCTCCCGCCATTGAGATGTCGGCGAGTATGTTTTCCCAAAGCTGGCTTCCTGCAATGGTTGGTTTCCTGGGAGGCGGGGCGTTCCTGTTCACCGTGGATAAGACCCTGCCACACATGCACCCTGATATGAAGAATGGCGAAACAGAAGGCATTTCCACCACCTGGCGGCGGAGCGTGCTGCTGGTGCTGGCCATTACGCTGCACAATTTCCCTGAAGGCCTGGCAGTAGGGGTTGCGTTCGGCGCTGCTGCGG
Source organism: Leptolinea sp. UBA4782 (assembly GCA_002403095.1). Taxonomy (GTDB): domain Bacteria; phylum Chloroflexota; class Anaerolineae; order Anaerolineales; family Anaerolineaceae; genus UBA4782. Next base: position 150,855 of record DHHC01000016.1, on the reverse strand, counting down.
TCGGCCTGCCGCAGGCGGATATTACCGGCGCGGTAGCCCTGGCGCTGGGCATCGGAATACAAAATTTCCCTGAGGGACTGGCTGTCTCAGCGCCGCTCCGGCGGGAGGGCATGAAGACTGGTAAAGCTTTCTGGTATGGGCAGCTTTCGGGGGTGGTAGAGCCGATTGCCGGGGTTCTGGGAGCTTCAGCCGCCCTTTTCATGCGTCCCATCCTGCCTTTTGTCCTGGCTTTTGCTGCTGGTGCAATGATTTATGTGGTTATTGAGGAACTTATCCCCGAGGCACAGAACGGCAGGCACAGCGACCTGGCAACGATAGGCACCATGCTGGGGTTTGCAGTAATGATGGTGCTGGACGTTGCCCTGGGTTGATCATTCAGTTAATGAAGCGTATCCCGTCATGCAACGGTTACCTTAAAGGTAGTTCGGATTTTCTTAAAAATTCAGCCTGTACAAACCCCCTCATGCTATAATCATTTTTATAAAGCAAAGCACGTATATATGGCACCAAACGCAGGTTTGCTGCCACAGGTGCCTGTCTCTTCTTTATTAAGGGCAGTTTTTCGACTTCAGGGATTATTATCCAGTATCCATTCAGCCATGTCCTTTGCTCACCTTCACGTTCACTCTGAATATTCCCTGCTGGATGGTTTCAGCAACCTGAAAAAACTAACTCAAAGGGCAGCTGAATTGGGCATGCCTGCCATTGCGCTGACCGACCATGGCACCATGTTCGGTATTGTTGAATTCTACAATGCCGCCATGGCTGCCAGGATCAAACCGATCCTTGGATTGGAGACCTACATTGCCCCGCGCGGGATGGGTGAACGGGACAGCCGGCTGGATAAATCCGCCTTTCACCTGGTGCTGCTGGCAGAGAACCTGGCAGGGTACCAGAACCTGCTGCAGATTGCGACTGCTTCCCAGCTGGAAGGTTTCTATTATTCCCCAAGGATTGACCATGCTTTCCTGGCAGACCATGCCGAAGGGCTGATTGCGGCTTCAGCCTGCATTTCCGGTGAGGTACCTCGTACCCTATTGGACGCCGGGGAAGCAGAAGCCCAAAAAAAGCTGGACTGGTACCTGGATGTATTCGGGAGGGACCGATTCTTCCTTGAACTTCAAAGCCATAATATTCCTGAACTGACAACAGTCAACCAGGGTTTGCTTTTGTTGTCGCAAAAACGCAATGCCCGGATGGTTGCCACTAACGATGTGCACTATATACATCCGGAGGATGCCCGCCTGCAGGATGTGATGCTCGCGATCCAGACTGGTTCAATTTTGTCAGAACAGCGCCGCATGCGGATGACGGATGAAACTTATTACCTGCGGTCACCGGATGAGATGCGCAGGTTATTCGGGATGTATCCGGGGGCAATAGAAAACACGCTTGAAATTGCTGAGCGCTGCAATGTGACTTTTGAGTTCAACAATTACCACCTGCCGGTATTCGAGGTTCCAGCAGGGCATACCGCCGAAACTTACCTGCGCGCGTTGTGCGAAGAAGGCTGTAAAGCACGGTATGGAGACCGGTGGAATGATGCGGACGTGAGGGACCGCCTGAATTATGAACTGGGCGTCATCCACAATATGGGCTTCGATGCCTACTTCCTGATCGTTTGGGACCTTTGCCGGTACGCGCGCGAAAACAATATCTGGTATGAGGCACGCGGCTCGGGCGCCGGGTCGCTGGTGGGTTATGTTTTACAGATCACCATCGTAGAACCGCTTCAGCATAAACTGCTGTTTGAACGCTTCTTGAATCCCAGCCGTATTTCCATGCCCGATATCGACCTGGACTTCCAGGATGACCGCCGTTCGGAGATGCTGGAGTATTGCTGCAACCGGTACGGTACGGATAAGGTAGCCCAGATCATCACATTTGGTACTTTAGGCGCGAGGGCTGCCATCCGCGATGTTGGCAGGGTGATGGATATAGACCGGGGCGAGATCGACAGGATCGCCAAGCTGATCCCCAACACACCCGGCAAGCCGGTCACCATCCAGGAAGTGCTGGAAACTGTGCCTGAATTCAAGACGGCCTATGACGAACAGGAATACCTGCGGGAACTGATAGATACCGCCAGCAAGGTTGAAGGGGTTGTGCGCAATGCCGGCACGCATGCTGCCGGAGTGGTTATCTCTGACAAGCCGCTGGTAGAATACCTTCCACTGCACCGGCCTACAAGCGGCTCAGAAGATTCACCCATCAAGACCATTACCCAGTTCGAAATGGCTGTGTTGGATTCACTGGGAATGTTGAAAGTTGATTTCCTGGGCCTTGCATACCTGACCATCATGCAGCGTGCCTGTGAGATGATTGAAAAACGGCATGGTGTAAAGTACACGCTTGAAAACATCCCCCTGGATGATCCCCAGGTGTTTGAAATGCTGGGCAAAGGTCAAACGGCGGGCATCTTCCAGCTGGAAGGCACCGGTATGACCCGCTTCCTGGTCCAGATGAAGCCTCAGAATCTATCCAACGTGATCGCCATGGTGGCGCTCTTCCGCCCCGGCCCGATGGAATTTATCCCGAAGTACATTGACAGGCTGCACGGCGCTGAATTCGAATACCAGCATCCCCTGCTTGAGCCGATCTTAAAGGAGACTTATGGGATCGGGGTTTATCAGGAACAGATCATGCAGGCAGCTGTGGACATAGCCGGGTATTCGCTGGCTGAGGCAGATGACTTACGCAAGGCGATTTCCAAGAAGCAAAGCGATAAAATCGCAAAACACAAGCAGAAGTTTATCAAAGGTGCTGTAGAAAAGGGGCTGGAGAAACCCACAGCAGAGCTGATCTTCTCCGACTGGGAAGAGTTTGCGCGCTATGGCTTCAATAAAAGCCACGCCGCTGATTACGGAATCATGGCTGTTGAGACTGCTTACCTCAAAGCCCATTACCCAGTGGAATACCTGACTGCCTTATTGACGGTTTCGATGAGCGACATAGCCAAGGTTTCTCTTTATGTAACCGAGGCACGCAATATGGGCATAGAAGTTTTGCCGCCGGATATCCGCTACAGCGAGTGGAATTTCAGCCTGGAAGACCACCCAGAAGGAGCGCCAGCCATCCGTTTCGGGTTGGGGGCAATCAAAAATGTCGGTATAGCCCCGGTGGATATGATCATCCAGGCCCGCGCGGAAGGCACCTTTAAGGACCTCAATGACCTGGCAAACCGGGTGGACCTGCGTGCTGTAGGGCGCAGGTCATTGGAATGCTTGATCAAGGTTGGGGCGCTGGATGCATTTGGCAGCCGGAATGCCCTACTGGAAGGGCTGGATAATATCATCGCGATCAGCGCTGCCAACCTGAAAGCCCGCAACAGCGGGCAGCTGAGTATCTTCGATGACGGCGGTGCCTTCTCTATTTCGATTAAATTGCCTGACGTACCGGATGTTGACCGGAAGACCCAGTTGGGTTGGGAGCGGGAGTTGATAGGGATGTACATTTCAGCCCACCCGCTGGCTGCATATCAAGGTGAGCTGGGTAAAAAGGTAACCCATTTCTCGGGGCAGTTGAGTGAAGTGGAAGACGGCGAAAAACTTAGCGTTGCAGGGTTGGTCACACTGTTCCGGCCTTACCAGACCAAGAACAATAAAATGATGGCATTTGTCACCATCGAAGATTTCCAGGGCACAATCGAACTGGTGCTTTTTCCCCGCACCTGGACCCAGTACAGCAAGTTCATCCTGCCGGACCAGGTCATCCTGGTTGAAGGCAAGCTGGGCAGAAGGAACAATGACCCGTCCGTTGCGGTTGATAAGGTGATACCCCTCAAGCTGGATAATATGAAGGAAGACCAGGACCAGGCCGGCTCTGCGGATTCTTTTGCCAGCCAGGCTGCTTTCCTGGATGAGTATATCGGGCTAAGCGGCTTTGACCCTGACGAAGAGGTTGCACCCGAACCGCAGCAGGCTGATGTGCCTCCCCCGCCGGAATGGGATGACTGGGATGAAGGTGTTTCTCCGGCGCCTGCTGCAGCGAAAGCCGGCCAGCCTGCAGTCCCACCAGCAGGTGCGGGACAGCCGGAGCCAAAAACGCTCCCGGACGAGCCAGCAATCCAATTGAAGGCTGATGCCAGGGAAATCACATTGGAAAGCCCAGCTGCCCCCGCCGCAGTAATTACGGATGACCACTATCCTGAAGCGCCACGCCAGAGCTGGGAAGCATTAACTCGCGTCAGGGAGACTTATTCCTACCTGGTGCCGCCAAATGGAAACCTGAACAGCCAGGACCCGCCCCGGCTGGTGATCGTTTCGTTATTTGCCACAGGCAACCGGATGCGCGACCAGCGCCGGATGGAACACATCTTTGGTGTGTTGCGCTCTTCCCCCGGGAAGGACCGTTTTGTCCTGCAGGTTAAAGAAGGTGCGAACGATTACCAGATCGATTTTCCCAACCAGACAATTGGGATCTGCGAAGACTTGCTGGGGAAACTGCGCAGCCTGGCTGGTCATGACAATGTCTGGATCACGCAGCTTAACACCGGAATGTGATTTTTCCACCCTGCTAATTCATCCTATATCTTGCCGGCTTTCCAGGGGTTAAGGGTAGTATGCCCCCACAGCAATCGGGGATATCCTGGACATGAAGATCGTCGTGACCGGGTCAGCCGCCCTGATTGGCTCCAACATCGTGCGCACCCTGCTTAATAACGGGGATGTTGTTACCTCCATGGTCCACCGCGACAGGCGTACACTGGAAGGGCTGGATGTCACGATAGCTGCAGGGGATATTGAGGATGTGGACAGCCTGAGGGTGTCTTTACTGGCGCCGATGCAGTGGTTCACTCAGCCGGGCATGTATCCATTCGCAAGAACGAGGGGGATAAGTTGCAGTGGTTGAACGTACAGTCTACCCGCAATATCGCCCAGGCCTGCCTGGATGCCGGGGGAAAGAAGCTGGTATACATTTCCTCGGTTCATGCCTTAGAGCAGGAACCCCTGGATGACAACAGGAACCTGGCGTTGGGCAGGGGCTTTACCCCCTATGACCGGTCAAAAGCGATGGCTGAGTTCGAAATACAGCAGGCAGCCAAGCAAGGTTTGCACACAACCATCCTGCGCCGACCGCGGTGATCGGCCTCATGATCATCATCCCTTGGCGCTTGGGAAGGCGGTTTGTTACCTTTCACGCGGCAAATGGCCGGCTGTGGTGCAGGGCGGTTTTGACTGGGTGGATGCCCGCGATGTCGGCCAGGGGGTCCGCCAGGCGCTTCAACTGGCACCTTCCGGCTTGCATTACCTTGAGACTGGCACCTGGACAAGCGTATTGGAGTTGGCAGAACGCATATCGGCCATTACTGGTTGTTTCTGCCCGAGGATTGCCTTTCAATTGTGGACGGCATGGCTGGTTGTGCCCGTTGGTGATTTTGTTGCCACCCACAGCCGCAAGGAGCAGGTGTTTACCAGCGCAACTTTAGGCGCATTGGACAGCAATATCCATATCTGCCGCAAAAAGGCTGAAGACGAGCTTGGATATTCGCTGCGTCCGCTGGACCAAACCCTGCTCGATACCATTAACTGGTTCAAATAAAATCCACCGGCTTTTTAAAACCTTCTCCTTCATCCTGCTTTTGGGGCGTATAATCCACAAATGCGGAATTTTCTGAAGGTTGTGCTCGGCATTGTGGTTGTTGTCTTGCTTGTGGCAGCCTATTACCTGGTGCGACACCCCGGCAGCATCATCCGCAGTTCCAGGGTATCACAGTGGCTGCGTGACCCTGATGCCAACCCGCAATGGGCAATTTCTGCCAAAGAGCGCTGCGCTGACGCCCCCTTCATCCTGCCGACCAGCGGTTACATAGGTTTTCTCTGGGATGATTCTTTCAGGATAGGGCACCGCCATCAGGGGATTGATATTTTCGGCGGGAAACCAGTGGGTGTTACACCAGTTTACGCAGCTTTCAGCGGGTACCTCTCCCGCCTGCCCGAATGGAAATCCAGCCTGATCATCCGTATCCCGGATGACCCATTGCAGCCCGGACGCCAGATCTGGACTTACTATACTCACCTGGCTGACGTTGAAGGCAACTCTTTCATTGCTGCTACCTTTCCTGCTGGAACCACTGAAGAATGGGTTGAGGCTGGAACCCTGCTTGGATACCAGGGTAATTATTCCGGAGACCCGGACCAGCCAACCGGCATCCATCTGCATTTCTCAATAGTCCTGGACAACGGGCAGGGAAAATTCCGAAACGAGCTGGAGATCGGCAACACCGTAGACCCATCTCCATATTTAGGGCTGGTATTAAATGCCAACAAAAACCCGGATGAGATTGTTGTCTGCCCTGCCGGCGACTGACCTGATTGCGCTGCGCGCCCTGAATCTGTATAATTTTTCAAGGGACCCATTCATCTTGCCAGCGAGAATCCATGATAATGTACCGTGACCTGGTAAATGCATTTACCCGCCTGGAAATTCCCCGGGTAACACCGGTCATTATCCATTCCTCATTATCTTCCCTGGGAAGTGTAAATGGAGGCGCCAGGACGATTGTTGGGGCAATCCTGGCTACCTGGAGCCAGGTCTTGATGCCGGCTTTTACATACCGGACCATGTTGATTCCTGAGCAGGGACCTCCAAACAACGGGCTCCGGTATGGCAGTGGTAAAGAGGCCAACCGCCTGAATACCCCTTTCCATCCCGATCTGCCGGTTGACCGTTCAGTTGGTGCGGTTGCGGAAACCCTGAGGAGCCTGCCAGGCTCGCTGCGCTCCAACCATCCCCTGCTTTCATTCACTGGGATGAATGTCCAGCCTTTCCTCGATGCACAGAACCTGCAGGAACCGCTTGGACCGCTGCGCTTGCTGTACGAGCAGGCAGGTTGGGTGATTCTCCTTGGTGTGGACCATACTGCAAATACCAGCATTCACCTGGCGGAAAGGCTGGCAGGGCGCAAAGAGTTTATCCGTTGGGCAGCGCTGCCTAGCAAGGTGGTGGAGTGCTATAATATCCCCGGCTGCGCAGACGGCTTTCTTAAAGCTGCATCATTGCTCGAACCGGTCACCCGGTCAGTGCCCCTAGGGAATACCTGGATCCAGGCGCTGCCATTGAAAGAAATGATCCCGTTGCTGGTGGTCAGGATCAAACGCGACCCATTTGCGCTATTATGCGACCGGCCCGATTGTGAGCGGTGCCAGGCCGTCCGCACCATTATTCGACACCGGTCAGGCGGGCATTAAGGGGCGACCCTGTTACTTTCAAATTCCTCTTAACAAATTCACCACCTGGGATAGAATCGCTATATCATGAAAGAAATGAATGGATTCCCTAAGACTTCCCTTGAACTGATGATCCGTATCAGCCGGGAGCTGGCAAACTCTCTTGATCTGAGTCGGACCCTGGAACAGGTGTTATTCCTTTCCACCAAAGCAGTGGGTGCTGAAAGCGGAAGCCTGATTGTTTTAGACAGCAACAGGCAGCCTGTCGACTCCGCCATGGTGGTGAATAACCATCTTATTACCGGCACAACCATCCAGATGGCTCCAACCCTGATGATGGGACTTGCTGGATGGGTGCTCCAGCATAACCATGCAGTCCTGGTAAATGATACCAGGCTGGACGAACGCTGGTTGAAACGGGAGGATGACCTGCAGGTCAATAGTCAAGGCAAGTCAGCCATTTGTGTGCCGCTGATTGCTGCCTACCAAATCGCCGGGATTTTGACGATTGTGCATAATGAACCCGGATATTTTGATTCCACTCACCTGGATTTCCTGCAGGCGATTGCGGACCAGGCTGGAATTGCGCTGCATAATGCTCAACTGTACAACCAGCTGGAAGCAGCCCATTCACGCTATCAGGAGTTGTTCCAGGACAGCATTGATCCTATCTTTATCAGCACCAAAGATGGAAAGATACTGGAAGCCAACAGGCAAGCTGTATTGATGTCTGGTTACCACCTGACTGACCTGAAGGAGCGCGTCTTCATCTTTTATCAGCTGCAGGCGAATGAAACTTACCTGTTAACCACCACACCTCCTGATGATGTTGGTACTCCTGACCCCTTAAAAATGTTGACATACGAAAGCAGTCTGATAAATAAAACAGATGAAGTGATTCCGGTACTGGTTAATATGCGCCCGCTGAAGATCGATGGCGCTTCCCAGATCCAGTGGATCATTCGGGATATATCGGAAATAAAGGAGCTCAGGCAATACCAGGAAGATTCGGTGGCGATGATCTACCACGATTTGCGCAGTCCAATCGCCAATATCATATCGGCTGTGGATATCCTGCACTCCATGCATCTCGAACAGAAAGATCCGGGAGTTACCTCTTTGCTCCATATCCTTTCCCGTTCGACCGACCGCATGCAGCGCTTGACTTCCAACCTGCTGGATTTTAAGTTCCTTGAGGCAAGGCAGGCGGTTATCAAGCGCAAGCAATCTTCTATTTCCGAGATTGTGACTGATGCAGTGCAAACCATCCAGCTGGGGACTGAAAGTAAAGCCCAGCATATCCAGGTAAATGTAGAACCCGGGCTGCCCGAATTATTCATTGACACAGACATGTTAAAGCGGGTTCTTATCAACCTGCTCGAAAATGCCAGCAAGTTCACCCCGAAGGAAGGGGTAATCCAGGTTACTGCTACACAAACGGACGGGAATATCCTTTTCTCTGTGCAGGACAGCGGACCGGGCATACCTCCTGATGCCTTGCAATTAATTTTTGAAAAATTTGTTACATTTTCTCCGGATAAACAAACCCGCAGTATGGGGATCGGGCTGGCTTTCTGCCGCCTTGCTGTCGAAGCGCATGGCGGGAAGATCTGGGTAGAGAGTGATCCAGGAAATGGCAGCAACTTTCAGTTTATCCTGCCGGTGGCATTGAACCAGCAGGAAGCCTGATATGAAAAAGGAAACAACGGATTATGATTGACCTGACAAAGAATGTTTTGATTGAAACAGAATACCCTGGGGTCACCCTGGCAGCGATCAATTGGGACCATGGGGTTGTATTGATTGATGCACCCATGCGAATGGAAGACATCCGCTTGTGGAGGTCAGCGATTTTTAACCTGGGCGGCAGTATGGAACGGCTGCTGATAAACCTCGATCCGCATTACGACCGGACAATTGGTTCCAGATCGATGGATTGCACCATTATCGGCCATGAGAAAATGGCCGGGGTGTTCCGCAACCGACCGATGACATTTAAATCCCAATCCACTGAAATTGGGGCAGTTGCAGAACAGCTGGATACGATTGGCAGCATCCGCTGGGCGCCGCCGGATATTACCTTTACCAGTGAAATGCACCTGCACGGCAATGACCAGGAAATTGTGCTCGAATCGCATCCGGGAAACGCAACCGGCAGCATCTGGGTGCGCCTGCCTTCGGAAAAGATTGTCTTCATCGGTGACGCGATCGTCGTCAACCAGCCGCCTTTCCTGGCTTTTTCGCACATTCCTACCTGGGTGGAGACCTTGAACCTGCTGCTGACGCCTGAATATTGTGACTATGTGATTGTCAGCGGGCGGGGCGGGGTCATCCGATCAGACCAGGTCAAGAAACAAATTGAGTGGCTGATCAGGGTGGAACAAAAATTGAGCGACCTGGCAGGCGGTGAAGGCACTGCTGATGATACCGAAAAAATGATTCCCCTGCTGCTGCGCGAGTATAACCAGAACATCCCGGAGCTGCCCATGTATAAAAGAAGGTTGAAATACGGCTTGATACAGTACTTCAACAAGAATTTTTCGCAGGTGAACGGCTGAGAGCCCTCGCCGGTCAGGATAATCATTCATGCAGCATTTTGACAGTGTTCCATTAGTTGAGATTACACGGGGAAAGATCGTTGAATCCCTGCAATTTGGTGTGGCTGTTGTGGTGAGCGCTGACGGGAAATTACTGGCAAGCAGCGGCAACCCGGACACAGTCGCTTTCCTGCGTTCTTCTGCCAAACCCTTCCAGGTACTGCCTTTCCTGGCAGCAGGCGGTATGCAGCACTTTGGCTTGACACTGGAAGAGGTGGCCATTATGTGTGCCTCGCACACCGGCACCGACAGGCATGTGGAAGTGGTGAGGGGCATCTTGAAGAAAATTGGCCTGGATGAAACAGCCTTGCAATGCGGCATCCATCCCCCGGGCGATGGGGCTGCCTATGTGCGCATGATGCGGAACGGTGAAAAACCAACACCTGCACGGCACAATTGCTCGGGCAAACATTCTGGTTTCCTGGCCTATTCTGTGATGAGAGGGGCGCCGCTTGACAGCTATCTTGATCCTGCCCATCCCGTTCAAAGAGATATCCTGGCGAATTTCGCGGTTTTTTGTGACATGGAAGTAAACGAAATAGAAACCGGGGTAGATGGCTGCTCAGCACCGGTCTTTGCCGTCCCCATGCGTAAGGCCGCCCTGGCGATGGCGCGCTTAGTTGACCCTGCCTTTACTCCATCGGGCATGCATTCCGCCTGCCAGACGGTCATCCAGGCTATGCAGGCTTATCCTGAAATGATCTCTGGACCAGGCCGGTTTGATACCCGCTTACTGCAGTGCGGCAAAAACCGCTGGATACTGAAAGGTGGGGCGGAGGGGTACCAGATACTCGGGATCCTGCCAGATGTACTTTCTCCCGGCAGCCCTGGAGTGGGCATTGCCATCAAAGTTTCTGATGGAGACCTGATGCGCCCAACCCCGGCTACTGATGCCGTAGCAGAAGACCTGCAATTTCCCGCCGGCAACCCGGGCGGACGGAGCATACCGCTGGTTACCCTGGAAGTGCTGCGGCAGCTGCAAGCTTTGCCTGCCGAATGCCAGGAAGAATTGAAAGCCTTTGACCGCCGCCCTGTACTTAACTGGCAGAAGTTGCCGGTTGGTGAAATCCGGCCTTGCTTTACCCTGGAACGGCATGCCTGAAATGAGCAATGACCTCACCAGCCTGGCATCCCAGGTTTATGAGCGCCTGATCGGGTTATTTGGGCTGCCGGAATGGCGTGAACCTCTGCCTGCCCTGGATGAGTTGATCTCAACCATCCTTTCGCAAAATACCAATGACCGCAACCGGGATGTGGCTTTTAACCGCCTGCGCAGTGCATTGCCTGCCTGGGAAGCGGTGCGCGATGCATCGCTTGAGAAGGTGATTGATGCCATCCGCCCGGCGGGGCTGGCAAACCAGAAGGGCGCTCGCATCCAGCAGGTGCTGCGCCAGATCACAGAAGAGCGCGGCGGCCTGGATCTGGATATCTTAAGGGCGATGAATGCTGAAGATGCACATGCCTGGCTGATGAAGTTCAAGGGGGTTGGCCCTAAAACAGCAGCCATAGTGCTGCAGTTCTCGCTGGATAAGCCGGCTTTTCCAGTTGATACGCATGTTTACCGGGTTTCCGGAAGGATCGGCTTGCGGCCGGAGGCGATGACGGTTGAACAGGCACATCCCCACCTGGCAGGCTTATTCCTGCCCGAGCAGTACGGTCCCGCCCACCTTAATCTGATTCGCCTGGGTAGGGAAATCTGCCATCCCCAGAAACCGGAATGTGGGCGCTGCCCCCTGAATGATATTTGCAGGTATTACCATGAAACGGGCGGCCAGTAGCTTCTGACCCGATCTACCTTGGGTAATAAAAAAGAGGTGCGGTGGCTTTCCACCGCACCTCTTAATTACCGGGAAATTCTTACAATCCTGCTGCTTTACGCAGGGTTTCTGCTTTATTGGTACTCTCCCAGGTCAGGTCGAGGTCATCGCGGCCGAAATGGCCGTAAGCAGCTACCTTCTGGTAGATCGGACGGCGCAAGTCCAGGTCGCGGATAATAGCGCCAGGGCGCAGGTCGAAGTGCTTGGTAACCAGGTCGGCAATGGCATCATCATCGATCTTGCCGGTGCCGAAAGTTTCCACATTGACGCTTAATGGGCGGGCAACACCGATGGCGTACGAAACCTGGATCTCGCAGCGATCAGCCAACCCGGCTGCAACCACATTCTTCGCCACCCAGCGGGCTGCGTAAGCTGCCGAGCGGTCCACCTTGGTCGGATCTTTGCCGCTGAAGGCGCCGCCGCCGTGCCGGCCCATACCGCCGTAGGTATCCACGATGATCTTGCGCCCCGTCAAGCCGGCATCGCCCATTGGGCCGCCAATGACAAACCGGCCGGTGGGATTAATAAAGATTTTCATGTTTTCATCTACAAGGTCTGCAGGCAGGGTGGGCATGATTACATTTTCGGTCAGTGCTTCTTCAATCTCGTTATGGGAGACATCCGGGTCGTGCTGGGTGCTGATCAATACGGTATCGATGCGGACAGGTTTGCCGTAGTGATACTCAACTGTTACCTGGGTCTTGCCATCCGGGCGAAGCCAGGGCAGGGTACCGTTCTTGCGCACCTCGGTAAGTCTCAGCGCCAGTTTATGCGCCATATAGATGGGCATGGGCATCAAAGCCGGGGTTTCGTTGCAGGCAAATCCGAACATCATGCCCTGATCGCCAGCTCCAAGGGCTTCGATCTCGCTGTCATTCATCTTACCTTCTTTGGCTTCGAGCGCTTTGTTCACGCCCATGGCAATGTCGCCGGACTGGCTGGCAATAGCAGACTGCACCGCGCAGGTATCGGCATCAAAACCCTTGCTGCTGCTGTCATAGCCGATCTCGCGCACGACCTTGCGGACAAGATCATCAAGGTTGACAAAAGCCTTGGTGGTGATCTCACCCATCACCATCACAAATCCGGTTTTGGTTGCAGTTTCACAAGCCACACGAGAGTATGGATCGGCTGCCAGACAGGCATCCAGTACCGCATCACTGACCTGGTCGCACAGCTTGTCAGGGTGACCTTCAGTGACAGATTCTGAAGTGAAAAGGTACTTGGCTGCTTTCATGAAAGTAGTTGTCATAAAGACCTCCATTAAAAAGATTGCCCCATCTTTGAAGAGGGGCAATCAATGAAGTTTGCGTACCCTCCTATCTTCCAGATCTTTTTCTGCCGGAATTGGCACCTTGAACCAACTTTACGCTGTTTCAGGTTGCCGAGGTTTCAACGGGCCGGTCCCTCCACCTCTCTGGATAGAAGCGCCTTGGGGCGAGTTTATGTCGAGATATTATCACACTCGAACATGATTGTCAATTTTCTCAAACTGGATTATTCGGGTTCTAATTCTAGATTTAATCAGGAGGCACATTTTTCACCAGATTTTCAACAGAGGTCCTGTTCTTCATAATTTTTTGTTTTATTCTTTCAACCTTGCCATTGCGTTTACACAGGTTTTGTAGGGTGCGTTCGCAGGTCACCTCGCTGAATGGTGCGGTGGCAGCTTATTAACAGCATCAGCATCGCGAAGAATTTCCCTGAATCCATGGCATTCATATCATAGTGAGCATTACATGCTGCCAACAGCACCCTGCAACTCTTAAAAATGACATCCTGTTTGAAATATCAGAGATTTGTTAGTGTGTCTTGCTAACAGCCCAATATAAGACTATAATCAATTTTTGCAGTAAACAGAAAGAAGGAATGCAGCATTATGCCAGTTTATACTTATCGGTGCGAGAACTGTGGAGTACAGTTCGACCAGACTCAAAAATTCAGTGATTCGCCCCTGACCCGCTGCCCTGAATGCAACCATAAATCTTTGCGCAAGGTATATTTACCGGTTGGCATTGTCTTCAAGGGCAAAGGGTTTTATGCTACCGATAACCGGTCGCCATCCGGTCAAAAATGGTCGAGCAGCCATGAAGATAAAACTTCTGCGCACCCAACAGAAACCCACACAGATAAAGCTGCCGAAAGCGCCCCAAAACCCGAAAGCACACCGGCGGCGCCGAAAAGTGATAAAGCCGACTGAACCAATCTCCTGAAAAACCACTCCCCTTCTGATACCAGGAGGGGAGTTTTTGATAGGTTTTGACAGCTACAATGCCTGCAGATTGACAGGCGAACAAGGAAATGGAGTAACGAAAAAATGCCTAAATCTGAACAATCAAAAGGAGTTCGCAGCGAGTCGCGCAAAACAGACTGGAAACGAATTGTCCTTGTTTTTCTGTCAATCATGATCATCATTTCCTGGATCCTGGCGCTGCTCGTCAAATAAAACCATGAAAACCAATAATAGATGGGTGTTGTTCCTGTTTGGATTCATCCTGGCCTGGCTAGTGGATTTCCTGTTCTGGTCTAAGACTCCCGGTATCTCTTATCCGATCTGGATCACCCTGGCAGCAGCTGCATTAATTGCATCTGCGCTGTCAGCCAGGAATCCTGTCAGGTGGACCAGCATTGTCCTGCTGCTCATCAGTGTGGGGCTTTCGGTGGTGGTGTTCATCCGGCAGGAACCATTGACGCGATTTGCGGCTGGAGCTACTGCGCTGGCTGCGCTCACCCTGGCGGCGGCCGATTTCCCGGTTGGAATCTGGATGAAAAACGCCATCCTCGATCACCTGATTGCCTTCTTTATGCTTGCCTGGAGCGCTGTAACCCGTCCGTTCCAGGCGCTGCATGCGTACGCCAGCCCGCAAAACGGTGAAGGTGGTTTTTCAAGGAGCTTACGGAAAGCTGCCCCCATATTGATTGGTTTGGTGATCGCCCTGCCGATCCTGGGGGTACTGACCATCCTGCTGGTGTCCGCTGACCTGGTCTTCTCAAACCAGGTGGAATTGTTCTTCAAGTTCCTTGACCTCGACAGGCTGCCTGAGTATATCTTCCGGACTGTATTTGTGCTTATCCTGGCGGTGCTGTTCTTTGGGGTATTGCTGCATGCCATCCATAAGCCGGAGAAGGCAGAAGAAGCCGGCAAGGAGCTTGTGCATCCCTTCCTGGGCTGGATAGAAGGAACTATTGTCCTTTCCCTGGTCAATATCCTTTTCGGTTTGTTCGTTTCGATCCAGGTGCGCTACCTGTTTGGCGGGCAGGCGAATATTTCGGAAACCGGGTTTACCTATTCGGAATATGCCAGACGTGGATTTAATGAACTGGTGATGGTGACGGTTTTCACGCTATTGCTCTACCTGGTCTTTTCCGCGGTGTGCAAATGGAAACAGAAATGGCAGAAAGGAATATTCACCGGGTTGAGCCTGCTGATGTTTGCCCTGGTGATGGTGATTTTGGCTTCTGCGTTCACCAGGCTGCAACTGTATGAAAGCGCTTATGGTTTCACCCGCTTGAGGACTTATACCCATTTCTTTATTTTCTGGCTGGCTGGTTTGCTGGCTGGCAGCGCCCTGCTGGAGGTGTTGAAGAAACGGGCGCGGTTTGCCTTGCTACTGATCCTTTTTGCTGCCGGCTACAGCCTGAATCTTGCCTTCGTCAACCTGGACGGATTCGTGGCAGGGAAAAACATTCAGCGGGCTGCTGCAGGCGAGGATTTAGACAGCCAGTACCTTGCATCTCTCTCTGCTGATGCCCTGCCGGTGATGCTCAGAGAATACCAGGATAGTGGTAATATGCCGGAAATCAAAGATGCCCTGGGCGCAAACGTCGCTTGCAAGGTTTATGATTTCAACCTCCAGGAGGATAAACCCTGGCAATCTTTTACCCTTCCCGACAGCTGGTTGAAGAACATGCAGCCATCCGGGTCCGATTTCCTTTCGGCATACCCGGTTAAGGTCAGGGAGGGTACCGCGTTTGTAAAAGTCAATGGATCATGGCAGGAGTGCTATCCCATTCAGGATGTGTTTGATTAATACTGCTTGATATTGGGTATCCGCCTTAGTATAATGACCCTTATGAAACACTGGCAAACCTGGCTTGGGATCGTCATCAGTATTGTATTTCTTTACTTTGCGCTGAACGGTCTGCACCTGGGTGAAGCATGGCAGGCTGTTAAGCATGCCCGCTACATCTGGCTGCTGCCAGGCATAGCCGTCTATTTTATGGGTGTTTATGTTCGAGCCTGGCGGTGGCACTACCTGCTGCGCCCGTTGAAGAAGATCCCGACCCGTTCGATGTTTCCCATTGTGGCAATCGGGTATATGGGCAATAACATCTTTGTTGCCCGTGCCGGCGAGGTCCTGAGGGCAGTGATCCTGAAAGACCGGCACGAAGTGCCGGTCTCTGCCTCCCTCGCCACTGTGATCGTCGAGCGCATATTCGACGGTGTGGTGATGCTTGGATTTGTCTTTCTTAACCTGGGGGCTGTTGCTCACCTGACAGGCAGCTCCGGGTTTGTCGGCAGTATCCGGTCGCTAGCCATTTGGGGTGCGGTGATCTTTTTTGCGGTGCTGCTGGTCTTCTTGTTAGCTGCCATGTTCCCCAAACCTGCCGAGCGCTTGATTACAATGGTAGTTAACAAGGTAGTACCCTCTCGCATCCGTGAGAAGACCCTCGGCATTGTCCTCAGGTTCATGAGCGGGCTGGAATCGCTGCGTTCGCCGGCAGATGCACTGATGGTTTTGCTGACCACAGTGATCATCTGGTTGTTTGAAACCGGCAAGTACTGGTTCGTCATGCATGCGTTCGACTTCGAAGTAAGTTTCTTTGCCCTGATGCTGATGAACGGGATCGTTAACCTGGCAACCACCATCCCGTCAGCGCCGGGTTATATAGGCACATTCGATGCGCCCGGGATTGCCGTGCTGGCTGCCTACGGGGTGCCGCGTGAAATGGCAACCGCCTATACCTTGGTGTTGCATGCGGCTTTATGGTTCCCCATCACAATCCTGGGCGCCTATTACTACCTGCGCCAGCCGCTGCGCTGGGGAAAGCAGGTGACAGCGGAATCGCGGCAAGAGCAGGAACAGGATGTTGGAAGCCAGGTGGACCCTCTAGAATCTGTACCGGATAAAAACAATCCATAATGCCTATACTGGCAGCAAACAGGAGTTGACATGAGAGTTGCAGTGATCGGAGCAGGAATTGGTGGAATGGCGGCTGCGTATGACCTCAGCCGGCAGGGGCATGAAGTCACAGTGTTTGAAAGCTCTGATCATGTAGGCGGCCTGGCTTCTGGTTTTAAGGACGAGGGTTGGGATTGGAGTGTGGAGAAGTTCTACCACCACTGGTTCACCAGCGATGAGCACATGATGGGGTTGATCAATGAGCTGGGACTATCCGACCAGGTGGTGATCCCCAAGCCGGTTACAGTCATGTACTACAAAGGCAAGTTCTACCCGTTCGACTCAATCCCGGCCGCGGCCATGTACCCCGGGCTGGGGTGGGGGATTAATAAGATCCGTTTCGGGCTGGTAGCGCTTTTCCTGCGTGTCACTAAAAACTGGCAAGCGCTTGAAAAATATACCATCGATGAGTGGATGCGGAAATGGGCAGGCAATAAGGTCTATGAGGAAATGTGGGAGCCGATGGTGATTGGAAAATTCGGCGAAACCTACGCCCGGCAGGTGACCATGGCCTGGTTGTGGGCGCGCCTGCATGCCCGCACCACCCGGCTGGCTACTTTCCGGGGCGGTTTCCAGGCTTTTTGTGACCTGTTCACAGCCAGGCTGCGTGCGTTGGGGGTTGAGATCGCCCTTTCCACCCCGGTAAACCGAATCTCATCCCGCGAAAATGGATTGCTGGAAATCAGCACCGGCGGGGAGAACAGGGAGTATGACCAGGTGCTGGTGACAACTTCACCTGCCTTGCTTTCAAAGCTGGCTCCCCAGCTTCCCGAGGATTACCTCAAAGGGCTGCTTTCGCTCAAAAGCCTTGGTGCCGTTGTAATGACCGTAGCCTTAAAACACCGACTGTCTGAAAAAGGGTATTACTGGTTCAACCTGCCCAAGAATGCCGGATTTCCTTTCCTGGCTCTGGTGGAGCACACCAATTACCTGAAACCGGAATATTTCGGTGGGGACCATATCATCTATATGGGTGATTACCTGCCGGCGGACCATGAGTACTTCCAGATGGATAAGGAAGAATTGCTGGATAAGTTCCTGCCTGCATTGCAGCGGATCAACCCGGATGTCACACGGGATTGGGTACGCAAGAGCTGGCTTTTCAAGGCCAACTATGCCCAGCCTGTCCCCCTGATTAATCACTCGCGCAATATTCCGGCAATCCAAACACCCGTCAAAGGGCTATATTTTGCCAGTATGAGCCAGGTCTATCCATGGGACAGGGGCACGAATTTCGCAGTAGAGATCGCCAGGCGTGCAGTGCGATTAATGCTGCAAAATAGACCTGGATAGATTCACAAATATACATAAGAATCTTTCTCAGGTAAGTTTAACAATCGATGTAATGGTTTAAGGAATCGTCCCCCATATATGGGACAAATTTTCAAATATGCGGTTTACACCCTACATATAGGGGTACCCTGTTCATTGCACCCTACCAATATGCCTGTTTTTGATTGCGTATAACCCAGTGAACATCCGTTCTGAGAATCGTTTTGTTAAGGTAAGAATCCTTAAAATTCAGATTCTTTTTAGACAGGCGTAGGTGAATCAACTTGTTGATTCAGCCTCAATCTGCTAGAATATTGTTACCCGAATAACGAGCTGTAACAAAGCCCGTTGCCCTAATTCAATACTTCAACCCAGGGATTGTATAACTGTCGCTATCCTGAGATCGGTAAGATAGTGTAGTTTAACGCACATATTTGGGGAACGCCTTCTAGGAGGAGAAGCTCATGAACCCACAGCAAGCCTGGCAGGCCGCACTCGGTCAACTGCAGATGGATATGTCCAAAGCAGCTTACGATACCTGGGTGCGCAACACCGAACTGATCACGCATCAAGACTGCAATTTTAAGGTCGGTGTACAGAATGCTTATGCCAGGGATTGGCTGGCCAGCCGCCTGTCGGATACGGTGGTGCGCCTGTTAACCGGGTTGATGGGTGCGCCACAAACGGTGACATTTGTTGTCAGCCACCATGAAGACGAGGTTCAGATTGCCCAGGAAGAAACCCGGCAAAGCGAAAACCAGCCGGCATCACCCCGCACCAACCCGGTCGTCAACCAGCGCTATACCTTCCAATCCTTTGTGGTGGGCGCTAGCAACCGCCTTGCTCATGCTGCCTGCATGGCTGTTGCAGAGAATCCCGCCCGGGCTTACAATCCGCTTTTCCTGTACGGCGGGGTTGGGTTGGGAAAAACGCACCTGCTGCATGCCATTGGCAATGCCTGTGTGCAACAGGACCTGGAAGTGGTGTATGCATCCTCTGAGGAATTCACCAACGACCTGATCAATTCGATCCGCTCCCATAACACGTCAGACTTCCGCGACCGCTACCGCAATGTGGATGTGCTCCTGATCGATGATATCCAGTTTATTGCCGGAAAAGAATCTACTCAGGAAGAATTCTTCCACACCTTTAACACCCTGCACGGACAGGATAAACAGATCATCATATCTTCTGACCGTCCTCCCAAGGCCATGGTGACTCTTGAGGAGAGGCTGCGCTCCCGGTTTGAATGGGGACTGACGGTGGACTTGCAGCCGCCAGACCTGGAAACCCGGATTGCCATCCTGCGCTCAAAAGCAGAGCGTGCAGGGAAAGAGGTACCGGCCGGGATACTGGAATTGATCGCCCGCCAGATCCAATCCAACATCCGCGAACTTGAGGGCGCCCTCACCCGTGTGCTGGCATATTCCGAATTGAGCGGACAGGAAATCAGTACAGCCCTGGTGAATTCTGCCCTGGCAGACCTGATCCCGCAACGCAGCCAGGTTGATTCTAACCAGGTAGTTGAAGCGGTAGCTTCGGCTTTTGGGCTCACCATTGACCAGTTGCGCGGAAGAGAACGCACGCGTGAGGTGGCTTTGCCCCGCCAGGTTGCCATGTACCTGCTGCGCGAGGAAGTAAATGCTTCGCTTCCGCAGATAGGCGCAACCCTGGGCGGCAGGGATCATACGACTGTGATGTACGCTTGTGATAAAGTGGCCGACCTGATGGAGAGGGATGACCGGCTAAGGAAACAGATCCTGAGCATCCGGGAACATATGTATGTGTAACCAGTGGTAATCTCTCAGTTAAAGACAAAAAACCCAAAAGGGTTTTTTTGTTTGGTTATGTAAAAATACTGACTAGCTAGTTCTTTTCTTCTTTCAAAATTTCCAGGAATGCTTCTGTTACAAAACCGTCGAATTGCTTCCCGCTGCACCTCACCAGTTCTAGCGAAGCTTCTTCCCGTGTCATTTCTTTCTGATACACCCGGCCGTTGGTCATGGTTGTAAACGCATCCACAACAGAGATGATGCGCGCCCCAAATGGAATCTCTTCACCGCTCAGTTTGTTTGGATAACCGCTGCCATCGTAGTGCTCGTGGTGCGAAAGTATAATGGGCAAGGCGGGGCTGAGTTTGACCACAGGCCGCAAAATCCGAACGCCCAGGACCGGGTGCTGCTGCATAATCATCCACTCGGTTGCACTGAGACCGCCGGGTTTGGTTAGGATCGCTTCGGGGATGAAGGCTTTCCCTACATCATGCAGTAACCCTGCCAGCGATAAGGTTACAATATCCTCTGCGCTGCAGCCGAGTTTCTTACCGAGTGTCCTGGCATATGCTGCCGTTTGGGTGATATGGTTGCCGTTGCTTGTGCCGAATGAATCAGCATGCCTGGCCAGTGCGATCACGGTGCTGATATACCCGTCTTCGGCATAGACGGGTACAGTTGCCGGGCTGTAAGAGTAGGCAATGATCTCAGAGAGACTGAAAGTGGTGTCATGCCATAAATCATGGTCTTTGCCGAACGTTGAAGAGCTTCCAGCGATACCGTGGTTATGCGGCATGAACAAAGGGAGAATATTCAATTACAATCTTCTCCTGGGAAGGATGAAATGAATTAGAAATGAGCCAATTCGGCTGCGAACTCGGAGAGAGAGCTGGCATGAATGGAGCTCAACCGTTCGCGTTCGTCCGCTTTCAAGTTAAATGATTCACCTCCGTAACCTCGAATAAGTGCCTGGGCCGGATTGGCTAAAAGCATACTGCAGAATCGCTTATTCACAACTGCGGCTGCAAGGATTCGGCTTAATTCATTGCTGGTAGTATTGGAATATGAATTTGAAAAAACTGCACTGAAGCTGCTCATGGATTACCTCCAAAAAAATTCGCTAGTTTGTGTGTTTGACCGCCCAATGACCAGAAAAAGCGGATCACACCGATGGACAAGAGTACATCTCCAAGGCTGAAGGCATACCGGGTAGACAAGGTGTTGGGGGTAATGAAAAAGTCTGAGAAGAACCAGAACCGGGTTTGCCAGAGCGGTAGAACCACATCCTTGGTGAGTCTGTACCTCTCTCCTAACTGCCAGCCCCCGAAACCGGGATCACCCAGGATCTCCGGCCGGATGGGCATCAGGCCTCCATTGAGACTGATCACTAGCAAATTTAGCAAGAGACCAATACTCATCAGGACAAAGCCGGGCTGCCTGATATTGATCAGGCAGAAGAGAAACAGTGCCATCAAGCTGCTGACTAAAATAATTGACGCCCATGTGTTGGGTACATGGGCGCTGGTCGTAGGGATAAAAAAGACAAGAATCTGTGGCAGAATGGCAGCTATGATTAGCCATTCAAGTTTCAGCCTGACCGGTTGAATACTGCGCTTGCGAATTTTTGCCCTTACGAATCCAGCCAACAGCCCGATGATAACGGCAGCGAGCAGAATCACCGGATGTAAAGGTTCTGATTACCAGAGGGGAAGGAAACTCGTCGAGTCGGCAGAATTGCCGCCAATACCACCAATGGCTGCAGGGGCTCCAGCGCCGATGATGAATAAGGCTACCACAATGATGAGGATGACGAGCCGGATCTGATCCAGGGTTGGTTTAACAAAGAATTTTTTCATGTTTGCCTCCGTTTGATAAAAGTCTTTTATTATTATCTGAAACCTGGTATCAGAACGGGCATTAAAACGGTCTCAAAATAAACCAATTTCAAATCAAACGGTATCTTATTTATAATCACTTTTAGTACTAAATCAATACCTGGCTTTTCGGCAATCTTATCTATTGAATGGGGGATAAGTATAACCCTATTCGCGGGATTCTGCCAGCTACTTTAGCAATGTTTGGTACAGGTTCTGGGTCTGTGGTGAAGGCGCTACCCCAATCTCATCTGCAAGCACCTGCACGCAGCGCTCAAACTGCCGAACAACCAAAGCCGTGTTGCCCATGGCTGCGTGCACCCGCATGGAAATGCGGTACGCCTCTTCAAGGCTGGGATCTTCATTGAGAACTCGCATACAAATATCCAGGGTTTGCTTGTATTTCTTTTGCTGCATGTAAATCTCAGCCAGCTGCAAGGTGGCATCCTGGTAAACCTGGCGCAGGTGCTCCCTTTCCGGGATCACCCAGGTGTCTTCCAACTCAGGCAGGTACTGGCCTTTATAGGTATTAACCGCCATATTCAAGTAATTCAGTTTAAAGTCGGGGTCATCGGTTAACTCGGCCTGTTCGATAGCCAGGTTGAAATTCTCGACATCATACTCATAATCCAGAGTGGTATTGAAGCGGTAATAATCATCCTGGAGCAGGATGGTGTCTTTGCCGGTAGCTTTACGTACTCGGTAAACCGTATTTTTAAACCTGAATCGCACATCCTCAGGGGATGCATCCGGCCAAAAAATCAGCCCGATGAATTCTTTGGTTAATCCTTCCGGGTGGATGAGGAGCAAGAAAAACAAGTCGCGTGCATTCTGGGTTTGCCAGAGCGCATTGGTGATTACTTTTCCATTTACCTTCACCTGCATCCTGCCCAGGGCGCGGATGGTCAGTTTGGCAGGCGCAAATGGCGCTGTACTGGCTTTTTCACGGATCCTGCGCCGCAAGGTTGGCAGGCGGTTCTGGAAAGCCTCCACCAGTTTGCGGATCCGCTCCAGCGGGCGGAATTCATCTCTCAGCCCGGTTGCGCTGTCAAACAACTCGGACAACTGGCTGGCGACCCAAACCAGGGGCGTGAGATTCTCCACGGCGCCAATCTGCCTGATCAGGGCCCTGGCTTCATCCTTTTGGTCCAGGAAGCATTTTGAAGCCATCAACAGGTACCGCGCCCGGTCTGCCTGGATTGCGTAACCGCTTTTTTCAAAAGATTCCAGGCATCCTGAGAGGATCTCGACTGCTTCTGCATATTGTTTTTGGCGGATCAGGATGAATGCTTTTTCATACTGGCAGAATGAAATCTCATAGGCGGCTTGCATATCGCGTGCCGCCTGTTCGGCTTCTGCCAGCTGCGCAAGCGCAATGGCGAAGTGGTAGTTGAGCGATGTGATGACTGCCTGAGCTATATGGATATACACAATCAGATATTTTTCTTCGATGCGCTGGGCGATGTCCAGCGCCTTGTTGTATACATCGCCAGCCTCATCAATTGCATCCAGGTCGCGGTAAATGTCGCCGATGCCAGCCAGGGCAAAAGCTTCCAGCCGCTGGTAGCCGCTCAGGCGTGCATGTTGCAGGGCTTTTTCCAGCGTGGATGTCGCCACCTCATAGTTGCCCATGAGATGCTGCAGCACACCCAGGTTATTAAGCACATTTGCCTGCCAGACAGAGTTATGCGTATCGCGCCAGAAAGCCAGGGCGCCTTCATAAAGATTTTCTGCCTGGCTGTAGTTGCCCAGGGCTTCATGGATCACGCCGGCTTCCAGGCTGACAACCGCTTCGTTCTTTTCATCCTTAATTGATTTATAGATTTCAATCGAATTTTGCAGCCAGGGCAGCGCCTCAGCCGCATTTCCCTGCTGGTACAGACTGACGCCGATCGAGCGCATGGCATCTGCTTCCAGGTTGCGCAGGATTAGGTCGCCCTTTACCAGGGATAAGATTTGTTTTCCGTCATTCATGGCAGCAGAATGGTTCCCTACCATGCGGTAGGCAGCAGACCGGCGGGTGAATGTCCGAGCCATCGCTTCACGGTCGTCGGGGAGCTTCATGGCGGAGAGCGCCTGGTTGAACAGGAGAATGCCCTGCTTGGTATCGCCTTTCATGACAGCCACATTGCCCTGCAGTGAGACCAGTTCAGGCCTTTTGGCAATGATTTCTATCGGCAATTCATCCAGCCATTCAGCTAGGGTGGACAACCTGCCGCCAACCGTAAGGGACGGCCCGGCTTTTTCGATCAGGTTCGCCTGCTCTTCTACGTAATTCAGGCGCCGGTAAATTGTATAGGCTTGCTCCCATTCGCCTTTCTTCTGGGCAATGAGCGCAATTTGCAGCCAGATTTTTTCGGCTTCGAGCGGGCGTTCGCGCGCCATGGTTGCCTGCAGGAAATCGCGGAAAAGGTGATGATAGCGCAGCCAGGTTCCATCCTCGCCAACCGGCAGGACAAACAGGTTGTAGCGCAACGCCAATGCCATCAGGTTTTCCCACTCCACATCATAGATGCCGAGCGGCAATCCGATTGCATCCTGGCACAGCCCGGCGTCAAACTCTTCCAGCAGGGAGCTGCGCAGCAGGAACTCCTGTACTGGTATGGGGTTTTGCACCAGCAGCTGCTGGAAATACTCATTTAATCCAATACCGGCAGTCCGGTGGGATAAAGAAGCGATATCTACATCAGCCGATGGATTCTGGGCAGTTAATAGCAGCCCGGTGATCCAGCCTTCGGTCTGGGCTGCCAGCTGTTCTGCTTTAATATCATCCAGCGCCTGCTGGTAAACAAGTTTGTACAATCCCTTAATCTCGGGCAGGCTGAAGGCCAGCTCTTCAAAGCTTAAGCCGCCAGCCAGCGAGCGGGCCACCATTAATGGCAGATCTGGCAGCGAAAGCAGCGTCCGTGAGGCAAAGATCACATGGCAGTTCTCATCCACATCCTGGACGAAGCGGCTGATGAAATGGTTCACCTGGTCGCTCTGGTCCACCAGGTGATAATCATCCAGGACGATCAAGAAGTGCTCGTTGATATGGTCGTAGGCATCATTGACGATAGCAGAGACCAGGTAATCCAGGTCCGGTTTAACCTGGGCGCTGCTGCTCAATGCTTCAAAGGATGCCTTTCCGAATGACGGGAATTGCTGCTGGATGGTTGTAATCAGGTAGGTGATGAACCGAAGCGGATCCTGGTCCAGCGGATCAATGGCATACCAGCAGACCGGGATCTTAACGCGGCTGGCAAAGTCCACCAGCAGCGATGTTTTCCCGTACCCGGCAGGGGCGGAGACCAAGATGATCTTCTTCTCCAGCAAGCTGTCAAGAATATCCAGCAAGCGCGGCCGTGAAAGGAAGTCATTCCTGACACGTGGGACGATGATGCGGGTACGGGTAACAGGTATTTCCAGGTTCATTCAGCCAGGTTTTCCAGTAAATGACCGCAGGCAGCTTGCATTCCTGCTTTGTTGTGAAATTCTATAGGCACCAGCCAGATATACCAATACAAGGGTCAACTTAACATAACCCCTGCAGGTGGTGCATGCCAGCATATCCCATTACGGCGTAATGGGTTTCAGGTACAATTATTATAGTACAGCCGCCTGTATTGGGGCACGGTTATTCACTTAACCAATATGATAAGACATTACCCGGTTATTGGCACCATACTTGCCCGTTATCCAACCTTATGCATGACCTGACACGCAGTGCCGCGATCCATTTGTACCAGAAGGGAAGGGTTGATGAAGCCCGGCAAGTACTCCTGGAATGTATCCGCAACGATCCGCAGGATGTGCCTTCCTGGATGTGGCTGGTGGCGACGATCGAGCATCTGGATGAGCGAATTGCGACTCTCCGGCTTTGCCTGAAAGCAAATCCGGATAATGCTGAAGTGAAACAAGCCCTGGTTATGCTTGCATCTCAAAAGAACACTGCGGACACCCAAGCCGGTTCCCCCCAATTCGGTGGGGCGAAGCATGTCGAGGATCTGGAAGCCCAGTCTGCTGAAGAGGATATCCTGTTGCCGGGTGGCTGGATCAGGGAAATGCAGGGTGAAGCTCCGCCGGTCAACAAGAGCAGTACATCAACTGGAGAAAAGCCGATCTCCCTGCTGGAAAGCAAATCAGGATTAGCGGTCGAGCCTGGCGAACCCGGCACAGAGCATTTATCAAAAGAATTGCCGCTGGCTGAGGCCACATCAGTGCCGGCAGGCGCAAGCCTTGCAACAGGGCAGGCGGAACATGAGCAACAAGCAGTGTTGCACAAACCCTCCGGGAAGAAATCTATTTTTGGTTTTGTTTTCAAAGTGTTTGCCATCCTGGTTATGCTGGCAATCTTGTTTTCGATTGTGTTCATCGCCTGGTGGGTGGGTACAGGGCATACAACCCGCGAGCTGCTGTTTTCCCTGGCTCCGGAATCATCGTACCTTGTCGCACCTGCATCCGATACAGCAACTGCGGGGGCTCCGGCTGTACAGCCTGTTCTGCCGGCAACTTTTACCCCTGTACCCACCCCGGCGCCAACCTCAACACCAGCGCCCACGGTTGATCCCGCCCTGGTAATGGTGATTCCAGGCGGCATGCAGACGGAAGGGACTGCAGGTGTCTTTGCAGTTGATGCATCCGGCAGGTTCCTTGCTTACCAGACTGGAAGCCGGCAGGTTAAGGTGATTCGTTTGGAGACCGGTGAGGTTGTTTTTGAAACCAACCTTACGGCAAGGCTGCTCGCGGCAGTCTTCAGCGATGACGGAAAGCGCCTGGCAGCGGTTGATGAGGTTGGCATTCTCTCCATCTGGGAGACAGAACGATGGGAAGAAGAAGGCACAGCACAGCTATTGACTGACACTGGAGCTGTCATTTCAGTACAGCTTGCATTTACGCTGGATGGGTCCGGGTTGCTGGCAGGTTACTGCCCTGCCCTGGATGGGGCATGTACCGGAATCGCCGCGGTGGGCATGTACAATATTCCGGGCGGCAACCAGCGCTATACCCTGGCAGGGGTTAACCGTTTTGCATTCAGCTCGGGTAACCAGATGGCAGTCTGGCAGGAAGGGAAAGCGCTGAATGTATTGAAGTTGGTGTCACAATTCTCGGGTGATGCCGTCCAATACCTCCAGCTGCCGGCTGCTGCCCAGCAGGAAGGCTTTGCAGTAGCGGCCATTTCCCCGGACGGTTCAGCGGTAGCCGGGGCAACGGAACAGGGAAACATGGCTGTCTGGAACATGCAGACCGGACAACTTACGGCTGCCTGGCAGAGCGGGGTCAGGGATGCCGGGCAGGTAATCTTTGGGTCAGGAAATTCCCAGGTGCTGGTTGGTAATCTCCGTTCTGCCGCCCAGGTGTGGGATTATGCTGCCCAGCAGCTGGTCACTGATTTTAACCTCAACGCAGATTACGGTACGTTCTTCCTGGATTCAACTGGCGCCTTCCGCTGTGTGCGCACGGTCACCCCTGTAATCGAGCTCTGGGATGTTGCCGGATTGCAGCTGCTGGAGAGTTTTTCCTGGGGTGACTATAAAGTAACCGGCGCCGCTACGACCCTGCAGAAAAGCAGGGTTATCACCATCTCCAGTACAGGCGAGATATCCTTGTGGAGAAGCACGCAACTCCGTTAAGGGCCAGGCCTGGCTTTATCATCTTGCATTAACCTTACAGGTATGATATTATATTGGCAATCAAAGGGGTAGGAATACCCGTTATCTGCCTAAATCGCTCCATCTGGAGTGGTTTTCTTTCTTTTAACAAGGTACATCCAATACCAGCCGAACAACAATATTTTGTCTTAAGGAATAATGAGATGCCGATTACATTCTTAACCAGTGAAGGACACCGCAAGCTGCAAGAAGAGCTCGAATACCTGCGCACCACCAAGCGGCAGGAGATCGCTGAGCGGCTGCATGAAGCCATGGAAGGCGGAGAGCTGATCGAGAATGCGGAATACGAAGCTGCGAAAAATGAGCAGGCTTTCGTCGAAGGACGCATTAAAGAGCTTGAGATCATCCTGGCAACTGCGAGGGTGATTGACGAGTCAAGCGTTGCGCGCGATGTGATCCAGGTGGGTACCAAGGTAACCATCCAGGAAGAAGGTATGGAGCCTGAGACCTATACGATCGTGGGCGCAGCCGAAGCCGACCCCCAATCCGGGCTGATCTCCAACGAATCACCCATTGGACGCGCATTGCTGAACCATAAAGTGGGAGATACCGTGCAGGTGGATGCGCCAGCCGGGTCTTTCGTGGTGCAGGTATTAAAGGTAGAGTAAACCCGGGGCAAAAATTTCAGCCCCGCCCGATCCATTCTGGGCGGGGCAGTTTGTTAATAAGGGAAGATTATGGAACTAACCGATCTAGAAAAAATACGGGTAGAAAAGGTAAACCGGCTGCGGGAAAGGGGAATTGAACCTTACCCGACCCGCGCCAACCCGACCCATACCATGCAGGAAGCGTTAACCTTGCTCGAAGCAGCAGAAAAGGCTGGCGAAACCCCACCCCAAAATGTGACCCTGGCAGGCCGTATCCGGGCTATGCGCCCAATGGGCAAGTTGACCTTTGCCCAGGTGGAGGATGGAACTGGCCGGCTGCAGTTCTTCTTCCGCATCAATGAGGTTGGAGAGGAGAACCTGGCGCTGCTCAGCAGCGAGTACGACCTGGGCGATTTCATCGAGGGCACAGGCAACCTGATGCGCACACGCACCGGTGAACCGACCCTACAGGTGCTGTCTTTCCGTATGTTGGCCAAGGCGATCTCGCCCCTGCCGGCAGCCAAGGATGAGGTGGTGGATGGAAAGGTGATCCACCATGCAGGATTGACCGACCCGGAAACCCGCTACCGCCAGCGTTACGCTGACCTGGTGGTAAACCCGGAGGTACGCAAGGTATTTACCGCCCGGGCGGCGGTAGTGAAGACACTGCGCAATTTTCTGGACGACCACGGTTTTGTGGAGGTGGAAACACCCATCCTGCAGCCCATTTATGGCGGCGCGGCTGCACGGCCTTTTACCACCTTCCACAACCAGTTAAAACAAAGCCTGTACCTGCGCATCTCGTTTGAGCTTTACCTCAAACGCCTGCTAGTCGGCATGGTGGACAGGGTATACGAGATCGGGCGCGATTTCCGCAATGAGGGCGTCTCCTTCAAGCACAACCCCGAATTCACCCAGCTGGAATTCTACTGGGCGTATGCTGACTATCTCAAGGTAATGGAATTGACCGAGCAAATGGTGGCGGAAGTATGTGATAAGGTGCTCGGCACCCGCAAGGTCATGTATAACGGGCAGGAGCTCGATTTCAACCCGCCCTGGCGGAGGATTGAAATGCGCCAGGGGCTGCTGGAAGTGGTGGGCGTGGATATCTACGAGCACCCGACAGCAGAAAGCCTTTCTGCAGCGCTGTACAAGAAAGGAATTGAACACAACCCCAACCTGACGCGCGGCAAGATGATCGAAGGGCTGACGAGCGATTACCTCGAGCCGAGCTTTATCCAGCCCACTTTCATGTACGATTACCCGCGGGATATCTCGCCGCTGGCAAAGAGCAAGCCGGGCGACCCCAATACCGTGGAACGGTTTGAGGGATTTGTGGGCGGGATGGAATTGTGCAATGCCTTTACGGAATTGAACGACCCGTTTGACCAGGAAAGCCGTTTCCTGGAAATGGGGCGGGCGTATGAGAAGGAAGATGAAGAGCGCCACCCGATGGACGAAGATTACCTGCGGGCGATGGCGTACGGGATGCCGCCGAACGGCGGTTTTGGGATGGGGGTGGACAGGCTGGTGATGCTGCTGACCGACAACCGCACCATCCGTGAGGTCATTTTGTTCCCGCACTTGCGAGAACGTGAAGAAGAATGAGAAAACAGGCACCTGCAAGGGTGCCTGATCTTTTGTGCCCCAGGAGGGAATCGAACCCCCAACCTAAGCGTTAGGAGTGCTTCGCTCTGTCCATTGAGCTACTGGGGCATGCCCTGATTATAACCAAGCCTGGGGAAGGGGACAAGAGGGGTGAGGGGGTTAAAAAGAAACATGAGCCGTCTCTCGTTTCGGAAAAATTTGCCTAAAATCTAATCCTGCCGGTTTGCAGGTACCGCCTGGAATTGCGGTTTCTCAAAGGCAAGAGGTTGTGTGAACCTCTATCCGTACGTGCCTTGTGCACGTCGTCCGATCTCAAATCTTGGAACCAATTTTCGATCTGGAAAGGACGAGACAACGGCTCATGCTGAATCCATAGTAGCAAATTTGCTGACTGATTACAATAGAACATATTCTTAAATCGGGGGAGGATATCCTGCTTGACACTGTTTTTAGTACAGAATATAATACTTTTCACTTGCGGGAGTCGCCAAGTGGTAAGGCATCAGCCTTCCAAGCTGACATTCGCGGGTCCGAATCCCGTCTCCCGCTCCATAAACCCGAACCTCCTGAGAACAACTGGAGGTTCTTTGTTTACCCCTTTACAATCCCAACGCCTCTTGACAGGCTGTGCTATAATTATATAAGATAAATATGATAAATAATATCATTAATATACCAGGAGGATATCATGACTGAACGGGTTTCAGAAGCAGTTTGGAAAGGTTCATTAAAAGACGGGAAAGGTTCTGTCAAGCTGGGCAGCGGCGCATACGAAGGACCTTATAACTTCGCCTCCCGCTTTGAAAGCGGTGCGGGCACCAATCCAGAAGAATTAATTGGGGCGGCCCATGCCGGGTGTTATTCGATGGCAATGAGTGGAGCCCTCGACAAAGAGGGTTTCAAAGCGGAGCACATCCACACGGTAGCAAAGGTCAAGCTGGAAATGATTGAAGGCAAAGCAACAATCACCCACATCCACCTGGATACTGAAGCCAATATCCCGGGCATTTCGGCCGAGAAGTTTGCCGAGATCGCAGAGGATGTCAAGCTGACCTGCCCGGTATCGGTTGCACTCTCGCATGTGCCGATGTCCTTGACTGCCAGGCTGCTGTAACCGTCCCACACGAATTCTCAACTATTCTGCCATGCTGGAATACTCAGCATGGCTTTTTTAATTCATCTTACCCTTTTTTCCTCACACGGCTTGACGGAAACCCCTTTTAGCATTAATCTTGTGCTGTTATTATGCAAGTTTGAGAAGTATTATATGAATAGGGTGCAGCGGAGGCGGTAATGGAACAGGTTTCACTGGGTAAAGGCATTTACTGGGTTGGGGTTCATGATCATCAAACAGACTTGTTTGAAGGATTATGGCCGGTCCAGGAAGAAGGGGTTTCCTATAATTCTTACCTTATCAGCAGCCAGAAGACCGCCCTGATCGACCTGGTGAAGCAGCCCTTCGCCGGCAGCTACCTGGACGCACTGAGGGGCAAGGTTGACTTGTCCCGCTTGGAATATGTAGTACTCAACCACATGGAACCTGACCATACCTCAGCCTTGCGCGACCTTGTCCAGACTGCCCCGCAGGTAAAGATACTGGTGAGCGAAAAAGCCAGGTCGATGGTTGAGTCGTACTATGGTTTGCAGGATTCGGTGCAGGTGGTCAAAGACGGCGAGGAAATCTCCCTGGGAGAACATACCCTGCGCTTTGTTTACACGCCGTTTGTGCACTGGCCGGAAACGATGATGACTTATGTACCCGAGAACGAAATTCTGTTTTCGTGTGATGCCTTTGGTGGATTTGGCGCCCAGGATGGCATTATTCTTGATGACCAACCAGAGGATCTGGACTGGTATCTTGATGAAGCGCTGCGGTATTTTGCCAATATTGTGTCAGGTGTCAGCAAGCCGGTCTTGAATGCGATCAACAAACTGGCTGGAGTACCGGTTAAGATTGTTGCGCCCTCACATGGGCTGGTGTGGCGTAAGGATCCGGCAAAGATCATTGACCTGTATGCAAAATGGTCAGGCTACAGCAGCCAGCCGGCAGAGAAGGGGATTACCATCCTGTGCGGTTCGATGTATGGCAGTACAGCACAGCTGGTTAAGGCTGTAGAAGATGGGATCGCTTCAACCAGCGTGGCTTTCAAGACTTTTGATGCCGCCCGCACCCATGCCAGCTACATTCTGCCCTGGCTGTGGAAGAACCGCGGTGTTGTGGTAGCGTCACCTACTTATGAAGGGTACCTGGTTCCGCCCATCCGCAACCTGCTGGAGATCGCTTCGCACAAGCGCATGTTCAATAAATCCGCGGTGTACACCGGCAGCTTCACCTGGGGCGGGGGCGCCCGCAGGGATATTGAGTCTTACGTGGAGCAATTAAAGTGGAACCTGGCTGCCAGCTATGATTACCCGGGTTATCCTGGCGAAGCCCACATGGAGATCGGCCACAGGTTGGGGGCAGAACTGGCCAAGCAGGTGCTTCAGGATTGAGGCTCTTCTCTCCCGGCATCTTCAGGTGAGCCGTCTTTTTTTTCAGCTTCAACCAGTTCTGCAGATCCTGGTTTAGCTTTAACGGGGATTTCCACATTTACCGGTTCGGCATCTATTCCAGCTTTTTCCTCTACCCTGGCAAATTGGATCGGTTTTCCGGTCCACATCGCCCTGGCTTGCAGCATGATTCCTACCTGGGCTGCTGCCATCCACAAGAAGAAGGTAATTACCAGCATGGCTAAAATGGTGAGCCAGGTTTTGTAGTGTTTCTGGGCATATTCAACTTTCTCAATCAGCTGGTCAACCGTCTTCCGGTATTCATCAGTTGCTGTTTGGGCATCATCAATAGAATCTGAGATCTTTTCCAGGCTGTCGGCAAGCCCGGATAGGCTGGTGCGGATGCCGCCCAGGTCGCCCGCTGTCTGATCCAGGTCTTCGCGGATGTCACCCAAGGTTGTTTCCATGGGATTGAGGCTGGTGGAAATTCCCTGGATGGTGCTCTCGAGGGTATTCTCAGGTGCATACCTGGTTCTGAAGAGGGGTACAGCGGTAATAATCGTTAGGGCATCATCAATCAGCCTGGCTGTCTTTGACGCTGCTTCGAGGGATTCCTGTGTCTCACCGATTACTTTGGATAAACTGCTGCCGACTAATCCGGCAATCGAGGTGGTCAATTCAGAAGTACCTTTAAGGCTTTCGTATGTACTGCGGGTGGTTTCAACCAGAAGGCTGAAGCTGGAATCCACTTCCTCCAAAGTATCATCCACCACATCCAGGATATCAGAGGTTGTGATGAGGGAATTATGGGTCAGGTCCAGGGTATCACCAACAGCCACTGCAACCTTCGCCCTGGCCGGGAAAACCAGAACGATCATAGACAGGCTGAGGAGTAATCCGATGACAGCTCCAAAATAAAGAAACACAGCTGTAATCCGGGTGAAATGTTTACTCATGGCTCCCTCCACTGGTTCTGACATTAACCCTCTACTATTATATGACAGGCGGGTTCGAATCAGGATAGGGTAAAATACCTCTAATTGTTTCACCTAGGAGTTATTCATGAAAAAGATCATCATCAGCATCATTCTCATCAGCGTCGTTATCATGAGCTGCAGCGTTACCGGTAGTAAGGCAACTCCCACCAGCGGGTTGGATATTCCACAGAATACCGGACCTGCCCGCATCACTGGCGAATTCTCCTACACCAATGACATTATCGAAGTGTATTACGTGGAGCAGGCGGTTGCCCTGCTGGACATGACCGGGTTTATCATGCGGGATCAAGAATGGGAATTGCCGGTTGATTCGCAGGTGCTGGGTTATCTCGACCTGGATGAAGACAGTAACACCGGAACTTTCTCCCTTTCCCTTCCTGTTTTTCCGGAAGGTGAATTAAATGATGTGGATCAGGATGCCGCAACAGAAAAAGGTGTTCAGGTATTTGTGGTTGGGTACAACCCAAACCTGACGGGGGGGCCGTTCTCAGAAGGGGACGACCGCTCCCGCGGCTGGCCTTCATACCTCACCTCTGTGGTGACCGATTCAGAAAACGATGATGAGGTGATTGGCGGCATGCTGGTTGTTTGGTCGCCCGATGATAAACAGTCATTCCCCTCCGGATTTGGGGATGACGGGTTGCTATTCACTACCGACGACCCGGTAATGGACCTGGGTGCCGGCTATTCCATCATCAACCTGGATGAATCGCCTTTCGAAGTCATCCGGGATACTGAAATTAAGATGACCCTGCATGAGCCGGTTGATATCGCTGTTAAAGATTTCTCCTCGTTGTCTTACACCAAGGCATTTGACCAGATGTTTGAGATTGTGCGCAAAGAATATGCATTTAATGGGGTGAAAGGCAAGCAGCCGGATTGGGATACATTGTATGACCAGGTAGCCCCGCTGGTGAAAGATGCAGAAAAGCAGCAGGACGATGTTGCCTTTTACATGGCTCTGCAGGAATTTGTAAACGCATTCAAAGACGGCCATGTGGGATTGAGCGGCGATACAGGCCAGATGCTTTTCTACCAGCAGGCAGTTGGCGGGATCGGGGCAGCTGTACGTGAGCTGGATGACGGCCGTGTGCTGGTGGTTTACATCCTGGAAGGAAGCCCGGCGGAACAAGCCGGGATGCAGGTCGGGGATGAAATCACCGAAGTCAATGGTAAACCTGCATCGGCAGCCTTAGAGGATGTAAAACCGTTGTTCGGCCCGTATTCTACGGATTTCGGTTACCGGTATGACCAGGCTATTTTCCTGCTGCGCGGTCCAAGCGGAACCAGTATTACGCTTACTTACAAAAATGGAGCCAACGCCGGTAAAACCGTCACTTTAACCCGGATTGAAGAGTATGACTCCCTGTTCGCCACCTACATTTACAGCGGGTTGGATACGCCGGTCCTTCCGGTGGAATCTGAAGTGATCAATGGAACGGTTGGGTATATCAAGATCAACTCGAACTATGATGACCTGAGCCTGATTATCCGGCTTTTCGAACGCGCCCTGCAAAAATTTGAGGAATTCGAAGTTGCCGGGATCATCATCGACCTGCGCCAGAATTCGGGCGGGGCTCCGCTTGGCCTGGCGGGTTTCCTGTATGACGAGGAGATCCCGATGGGGCAGCTTGAGTATTACAGTGATACAACTGGAAAGTTCGAACCTGACGGACCGCGGGAAAAGGTCATTCCGAATGAAGAACAGTATTCCTTCAACACGATGGTGCTTCTGGTAGGTAACGCCTGTTTCAGCGCCTGCGAAATCGAGGCTTATGGTTTCAGCCAGGTGCCCGGGATGACCGTGATGGGGCAGTTCCCTACCGGCGGTGTGGAAGCTGAAGTTGCCCGTGGGCAGTTTGAGCTTCCCGGCGGTATTTCACTGCAAATCCCGACAGGCAGGTTTACCCTGGAGGATGGTAGTATTTTCCTCGAAGGTGTTGGTGTGGTACCGGATATCCTTCTGCCAGTGGATGAAGCAAGTGTGTTGTCAGAAGAAGACGTGGTATTACAGGAAGCGATTTCAGTCATTACTGGAGAGTAGTCAATCGATAAGGCGAAAATGGCTGTCTTTCGAAACATGGATTGCCGTGATTCTTATTCCTATAAGACGTACAGGTACAAGATTGTGGAATACGTAGTAACCCGCAAGGTATGTGGTCACGAAAACATGCTTTTATAACCAATCTGCACTTATCAATTTTATGAATTGACCCTGACTTGTAATCACTCTGGGGGCGTGATACACTTTTTAAACGATGCAAGTCTACCTAGCTGCCACTCCCGATCTCTCATTTGGCGATCTCTTGCGCCTTTCGCTGGAGCAGGAAGACACTGTCAGCATGCGCCTGGCAAACACGTTCGATCAGATGATGGATGCTGTAATGAACGACCCATTGCAGCTGATCATCTTTGATGCAGACCTGTGTAACATGGATTTGGATGCGATTCTGCACCAGGTTTTGCAGCACAAGCCAGCCATGAAGTTTATTGTTGTCTTGCCCGAAAATGCCCCGGAATGGCAGCCTTCTATCCCCAATCCTGTCGCAGTATTACACCAGCCCTGTTTCATAACCGATGTGGTTGAGAAAGTGGAACTGTTCATGGGTATCCATCACCCGGTGGAACCTGGAGCGCCAACAGGGGGCACCGCTGATTTTTTGGAGCACAACAACAGGGCACTGGCAGGGTATATCCTTTCCTCATTCCTGCGTGAATCCTTAACCCACGCAGCCATGATTCTTGTCAACGGAGAACTGCGCCTTTCCCGGGGGTACCTGGAACCAGAGGAAATGCGGGAGATTGCCAGGATAATAAAGCAAGGCTGGCCAGCACGGGCACATTATGAGGTTGTCCGCTTCATCCAGCTGGAATCCAGCCGTTTGGACTACCTGCTTTACGGGAAAGAGTATCTTCAAGATGTCTTCCTGGTACTGGTTGGTGATGTACGCGACCCGATCAGTGAGATGCGCACCCAGATGGAAACCCTGACCCGGCTGCTCCAGGAAACGGTTGACCGGTTTGATGTAAATCAGCCTGACCTGCCTTCCAGCTGGCAGGTCGAATTTCCTGCCCCAAATTCTGGGCCTGGTTATGAATTTTTTGGGGACGAACGCAACCAGGATGCAGCTTTACAGCGTGAGAAATTGCTGTCCATTCTCTCTGATATGCCTTCTCCAGACCCGGAAGAAGTATCCACGATTGAAATGGATGAACAGGATGGCAGACCGGATATACTGGATGACCTCCTGGCAGAGTTTTCTGATAGGCAGGAAGGCGGGATAACCAAAAGCAATGTACATCC
Source organism: Leptolinea sp. UBA4782 (assembly GCA_002403095.1). GTDB lineage: Bacteria > Chloroflexota > Anaerolineae > Anaerolineales > Anaerolineaceae > UBA4782. The sequence continues at coordinate 114,533 of DHHC01000016.1, read as the reverse complement.
AATCTCCGCAACCAGCAACACCCAAACCGGGTATAAAAAGGTTTCCTTAGGTTCTACCGATATGGGTGATAATAGGGGGATTATTAGCCTGGTACTGCTGCCACGCAACCCAGCAAATTTACTCAATGAGTCTTTACAAGAGCAACTGGCTGGGTGGCTGCTTGAAATATGCCAGGCGCAGGGTTGGGAGCTGGTACAGGTGCAGGTACAGCCGGACCATTTGTTGTTTTCTGTCCGCACAGCACCGGGCGTTCTGCCGGCGGAGGTTGTAGACATCCTGCGGCGGAGTACTTCTGCCAGGATTTTTACGTTCGATAACGCTTACCGTAAAGATAATCTCGCCGGAGACTTCTGGGCACCAGGGTACCTGGTATTGAATGGGCTGCAAGCTCCTGATGATACCTTGTTAGCCCGGTTCACCAGGAACACGAGACAGAAGCAAGGGCCCGACAGCCTTGAACATGAATGAAAGAAGAATATTCTTATGCCGCCTGTAATTTACTTAATTGATGGACATGCCCTGGCCTACCGCACATATTTTGCGTTAACAGCCGGCGGGACCGGCCGGTTTCAGACGCAATCCGGGGAACCCACAGCCGGAATCTTTGGGTTTGTGAGTGTAATCCTCAAGATATTGGATACCGACAAGCCGGATTACCTGGCGGTAGCATTTGATACCGGCAAAACATTCCGTAATGACCTCTTTCCAGATTACAAGGCTACCCGGGCGAAGATGCCAGATGACCTTAAACCGCAGATTGAGCGCATCCGTCAGTTGATCGACGTGTTTCCTTTCCCCCGCCTTGAGGTGGAAGGGTATGAAGCGGATGATGTCTTGGGCAGTGTTGCCCAACATGCGGTGGAAAAAGGATTGGGGGTTAAGATCATTACCGGCGACCGCGACCTGTTGCAGTTGGTAACCGATAGTATCGTTGTCAACCTGGCAGGCGCAAAACTTTCTGAAGCAAAAGATTATTTCCCAAAGGATGTGAAAGAGTACCTGGGGGTCTTGCCCGAACAGGTGGTGGATTACAAAGCCCTGGTGGGTGACCAATCGGATAACATTCCGGGGGTGCAGGGAGTGGGCGAAAAAACAGCTGTCTCCCTGTTGAACCAATACCCCACCCTCGAAGATATCTACAGCCACCTGGATGAGCTGCCTGCCAGAGTGAAGACCCGCCTGGAAGCCGGCAGGGATTCTGCAGAGATGAGCCGGACCCTGGCTGCAATCCGCACCGACCTGCCTGTGACCCTCGACCTGGAAAAAGCACGCATAGACCAGTTTGATAAAGAAGCTGTATTGAAAATCTTTCGGGAGCTGGAATTCCGCACCCTGACCACCCGTTTCCTGGCCATCTGCAACCAGGCAGCACCGGCGGAACCAGCCAGCCAGTTGAGCCTGTTCGGCGAACCGGTGACCTCGATCGGGCAGCCAGCCGCAGCAGATATTTCTACAATTGTGGTTGATAATCCGGCTGCTCTTGAAAAGCTGGTTGAAAAGCTGGAGCAGGCAGAGATGATCGCCCTGGATACTGAAACCACTTCAACCGACCCCATGCGGGCAAAACTGGTTGGGATCTCTCTGGCTGTCGATCCACGCGAAGGGTATTACATCCCGGTGGGGCATACGGGAGGCGAATCACAACTACCCATGGTCAAAGTAGCTGATGCCCTGAAACCAGTTCTGGAGAGCAATGCCCGCAAGATTGCCGGGCATAACCTCAAGTATGACTGGCTGGTACTGGCACAGCATGGCATTACCATTCCACAGGTCCATTTTGACACCATGATCGCAGAGTGGCTCACCAACCCTTCCAGCCATAATCTTGGGTTGAAAGACATGGCAGAAGTTTACCTGCACAAACAGATGACCCATATTGAAGAACTGATTGGAAAGGGCAAGAACCAGCTCAGCATGGCCGAGGTGCCTGTGGAGAAGGCGGCTCCCTATGCAGCAGCGGATGCGGCTGTCACCTTCGCCCTGGTTCCCGCCCTGACCGAGAAATTACAAAGACAAAATGCCACCGAATTGTTTCACACCCTTGAAATGCCCCTGGTGACTGTGCTGGGTAGGATGGAACAGAATGGGATTACCCTGGATATCCCGTTCTTTGGCAAAATGGCTGCTGAATTAAACACCCGCCTGGCTGAGATCGAAGACGAGATCACCCGCGCAATTGGTTACAAGTTGAATATTAATTCCACCCAGCAGCTTTCGAAGGCTTTATTTGAGACCCTGAAGCTGGAGCCGCCCGACAGACGGCAGAAGACTGCCAGCGGAATGTATTCAACCGCTGCTGAAGTGCTTGAACTGATCCGCAGCCAGCATCCTGTGATTGGGCTGATCCTGGAATACCGCGAACTGGCAAAACTCAAATCTACCTATGTGGATACCCTGCCCCTGCAGGTGAACCCGAAAACCGGCAGGGTGCATACCTCTTTTAACCAGACAGGCTCGGTCACTGGGCGGCTGGCATCCTCTGAGCCTAATTTGCAGAATATCCCGGTGCGGACAGACCTCGGCCGCAAGGTGCGCAATGGTTTTATTGCCGGTGAAGGGCAGGTATTCCTCTCTGTGGATTACTCGCAAATTGAGTTACGGATCGTAGCCCATATGGCACAGGATGAAGCCATGCTGAATGCTTTCCGCAATGGGCAGGATATCCATGCCGCTACCGCTGCGGCAATCAACAATATCCCGCTTGAGAAAGTGACCAAAAGCTTGCGCAGCAGGGCAAAGGCCATTAACTTTGGGTTGATATACGGGATGAGCTCATTTGGTTTGAGCCGGTCGGCAGAGATCACACTGGCAGAGGCAGAGGATTTTGTAAGAGCTTACTTCAACCAGTTCCCGGGGGTAAAACGCTATCTGGATTCGGTAAAACTGCAGGCTTCCCGCCAGGGATATGTCGAAACCCTGTTAGGACGCAGGCGCTACTTCCCAAATTTGCAAAACCAATCGAATGTGAATATCCGCAATCGCGAAGAGCGTGAAGCCATCAATGCCCCGGTGCAGGGAACTGCCGCAGATATAATTAAGCTGGCTATGCTAAAATTACCTGGTGCATTACTGCATGCCGGACTTAATGCGAAAATAGTATTGCAGGTGCATGATGAGCTTTTGTTGGAATGCCCGGTTGAAGAACTGTCTCAAACGGCACAGGTCGTGCAACAGGTAATGGAAAAGGCATACACCCTTTCGATCCCGCTGGAAACGGATGCGCGTTCAGGGAAGAATTGGGGAGAACTTGAAACCTTGAGTAACGCTTGATATGATGAAAACAATTGCCAAATGAACTCAGAAAACCCCGTTTTCAATAACGCCATGAAATCAGGCCATTCGGCTGCCTGGGACCAGCAGTGGGAGCAGGCTGCTGAGAATTACCGCGCAGCCCTCAAGGAGATACCTGATCACCCAGCCGCGCTGGCAAACCTGGGATTGGTATTGTATGAAACCCGGCAATTTGACGAAGCATTGCAATGTTATCAGAGGCTGGCACAAATTTCACCACAGGATGGATTGGCGCAGGAACGGATAGGGCGGATTAAAGAAAAGCAGGGCTTGAGGGTGGAAGCATTAAGGGCATACAGTCTGGCTGCTGACCTGCACCTGCGCATGCGGGATGTGGACAAAGCCATCGAGAACCTGCTGCGTTTCATTTCGCTTGAACCTGAACATTTGCTCGCCCGGTCCAGGCTGGCGATGATCTACGAAAAGATGGACAGGAAACAGGAAGCTGTTGGAGAATATCTGGCAGTCGCCAGCATTTACCAGCGTATGGGGGATATATCACGTGCCATGAAGTCCATTGAACATTGCCTGCAAATCCTGCCCGATCACCCCGCGCCAAAACAGGCATTGCTGCAGCTCAGGAATAACCAGCTCCTGCCGAAGCCGCTGGCTCCCCGGATCGGAAGCGGTCCGGTGAAACTGCAGGAATTCCGCAAAGGCGAAGATGAGGATGAAGCTGATAAGAAACTGGCTGACCCGATCACCGAAGCGATGGAAAAAGCACTTTCAGAGCTTGCGTCGCTGATGCTTGACCAGGGAGAAGAAAGCAGCAAAGGGGAGCGGAAAGGCATATCTGCCTTCAGCCGTGGTACAGGAGGCCTATCTCTGGCTGAAAACGAACGCCGCCTCGTGCTTTTACACCTGGGGCAGGCGATCGATTACCAGACCCAAGGGAATGAGGAAAGGGCAATCGAAGAACTGAATAAAGCCCACACGATCGGGTTGCACAGCGCCGCTGCCCATTTTACCATCGGCAACCTGCTTGCACGCAAAACTGATAAGAATTGCCTGCTGCACTTGCAGAAAGTAACCGGTTCGCAGGATTATTCCCTGGCCTCCTATCTTCTGATGGGGCAGTTTCATGAGAAGCTGCACCAGTTTCCCCTGGCAGCCCAAAACTATCTGCGGGCTCTGCGCTCCGCCGACCTGACGACTGTCAGCAGTGATATGGTTGAAATGCTTTATCAAGCCTATGAGCCGATGGTAGACAGCATTACCAGCAGCCAGGACAATGAAAGGCTGGTGAGCCTTTGCACTGCCATCTCGGATTTATTGATCCGTCCGGACTGGAAGCGGCACATCCTGGCTGCACGGCAAGGCTTGCCGACCATTGAAGAAAGCGGCTTCCCGGTACCCCTGGCAGAAATGATTCTGGATACCGGCACAAGCAACATGCTGGATTCGATGGCGCGCATCAATGCCCTCGGTAACCAGGGCAGGATGTACTCAGCCCTTGAAGAGGCTTACCAATTGATTGTGCAAGCGCCTAATTACCTTCCCCTGCATGCCCAAATCGCAGAATTGATGCTGAGAGACGGCAAGACCCAGGAAGCAGTGCATAAATTCCTTTTAACCGCACGGCTTTATGTGCTGCGGGGAGAACCAGCCCAGGCGGTCAGGATCATTAAGCGCATCTTGCAAATCTCTCCAATGGACCTTGAAGCCCGCAATTTGATGGTGGATACGCTCTTAAGCCAGGGCAATGTCAATGAGGCAATCCAGCAGTACATGGAACTGGCAGAAACCTATTACCAGATGGCTGATCTTGACCAGGCGCGCAAGACTTATGCCCTGGCTTTGAAGTTGACCCAGCACCCGCGCACAGATCCGGGCTGGAAAGTTCAGATCATGAACAAAATGGCTGATATTGACCTGCAAAGGTTGGACTTACGGCAGGCAGCCTTGTTATATGAACAAATCCGTACCCAGGAACCTGAAGATCCCGAAGCCAGGTTCCACCTGATTAGCATCTACCTTCGCCTTGGCCAGGATATGAATGCCTTCAACGAACTGGATGGCTATATCAGCATGCTCGAGAATAGCGGCAAACGGGTAAAGGCGATCGAGCTGGTGAAAAACCTCATCTCTGAGCGACCGGACAAGATGGAGTTAAGCAGACGGCTGGCAGACCTGTATGTTCGCGATGGTGACATCCAGAACGGGGTAAACACCCTGGATGGCATCGCGGATGAAATGGTTAAGCATGGCAACCGCTCAGGTGCAGTTTCTATGCTGCTGGCAATCATTGCCTTGAATCCGCCTAACGTGGCTGAATACCAGCATGCTTTGCAACGTGTAAGGGAAATGTAATCCAATGGAAGAGCAAGCTTTAATCCTGGATGCCGTGCATGGGGATCTGGATGCCTTCAACCGGCTGGTACTGGCCTACCAGCAGATGGCGTTCAACGTCGCCGTGCGGCTGATGGCAGATGATGACCTGGCTGAGGATATCACCCAAACTGCTTTCATATCCGCATACAGGAACCTGGGAGGGTTCAGGGGCGGGTCATTTAAAGCCTGGTTAATGCGGATCGTCACCAATGCCTGTTATGACGAGTTGCGCCGGGTCAAACGCCACCCTACCACAGCGCTTGAACCGGTAGATGAAGAATCGGACGAAGAAATGGAAAGCCCGGCTTGGCTTGCTGACATTGCTCCCAGCCCGGAAGAGGCTTTTGAGCAGGCAGAACTCGAGCATGCCATCCAGCATTGCCTGGACAACTTGCCGGAGGATTTTAAAGCGATTGTTGTGCTGGTTGATTTGCAGGGATTTGATTACAGTGAGGTTGCCCAGGTGGTGAAACGACCGCTGGGAACGATCAAGAGCCGCCTGGCAAGAGGCCGGATCAAATTGCAGGAGTGTCTGCGCCAGTTTTGGGAACTCTTACCCGCCAAGTTTCGTCTTGAGGATAAGAGTTTATGATGAACAAGTCTATTATCTCCTCCAGGCAATTAATCACTTTATCGGTATATCTGGATGGACAATTAACCAGCACGCAAAAAGTCCGGTTAGAGCAACAGTTATCCGAGAGTGCAGAACTGCGCCAGGCGCTGCATGAATTGCGCCGGATGCGCAACGTGCTCCGCCAGTTAAAACAGAAACCTGCGCCGCGCAACTTTATGCTTAAGCCGGATATGGTATCCAGTATGCAGCGGGCTGCGCCGGTTTCACGCTGGGTGCCTGTGTTAAGTTTCGGATCAGTAGCGGCTGCAATTCTGATGATATTTACCCTGGTTGCCGGATTTCTGCCAATGGGAATGCGGGCAGCCCAACCTGCCCTTGAATATGCAGCTGCTCCAGTAATTGAAGCCCCAGTGACTGCAGAAGAGGATACTGCAGCTCCCCTGCCAATCATTTCCTGGGGCAGTGGCGATGCGGCAGCCCCTGGAGTTGTGGCAATGGGCGGGATAATGGCCACTGGAAAAGGCGGCGGCGGTGGAGGCGCGGAAGGGGCCGGCGGATCTGGTGTGGGAAGCGGGGGGGCAGTTATCAGTGCGCCGCCGGCAGTAATCACCAATGATATGGGTGTACCTGGTTTTGTAATACTCATCCCACCTGCTCCCGGTGAAGGCGTTCAGGCTGAAAGCCGGGATGTGCAAAAAACCGGGCAGGAAGACAACTTTACTGTCATTGACAGTGGACCGATCCTTGGGCTGCGCATCACTGAAGAGGTACAAAAACCAGCAGAACCGGAGCCGGAACCTGCCAGCAAACAAACCCCGGCCTTCTTGCTGCCAGCAGCCATTATCTTCGGTGCGGCTGCCATCTTGCTGGCTTTGAGTGCCATCCTGCTTAAAAGGAAACCGTAAAATTAGTGGCTGCTGAGATCCGTTACTGCCCTTATTGCGGCACCCCGGTTGAAAGAAAAATGCTTTTTGGAATGGACCGCCCGGTTTGTCCGGTGTGCGGCTGGGTTCATTTTGCCGATCCGAAAGTGGCAGCTGCAGTGGTTGTAATCAATCAAGGAAAGATATTACTCACCCGGCGCGTTAATGAACCCTACCAGGGATTGTGGACACTGCCGGCTGGATTTGTGAATGCACATGAAGATCCGCGCGATGCGGCCAGGCGCGAGTGCCTGGAAGAAACCGGGTTGACTGTTGCTTTGGGTGACCTGCTCGATGTCTGGTCAGTTTCGGAACATGCCCGCGGGGCGGATATCCTGATCGTATATACTGCCACGGTGCTGGAGGGGACCCTGGCTGCTGGTGATGATGCCGACCAGGCGGCTTTCTTTGATCCGCAGGACTTGCCGCCGCTGGCATTCAAGAGCACAGCCAGGATTATGGAGAAATTGTCCAGCAATGGTGCATTCACGGGGGTATGATAGAATAATCTCAGGGTAAAGAATTTGCATTCATATATTTGTAAATGACACCTGCCAGGAAAAGTACTGCAAGCAGTAAAACTACAACCCGCCGCACCAGCATGGCGCGCCGCGGCAGCAGCACGCGCGGCAGAAGCAAAAGCCGTTCGAACCAAAAAGGCACCTCATCCAAGGCTCGCCAGCCCAGGCGTGCGCCAAGCGCGCAGCCGAATTTCTGGCAGCGTATCTCGCCTGAACGCAAACTCGATATCCTTGGGATCGGTTTGGCGCTGATTGGACTGTTGACCCTGCTCAGCATGTTTTCGCGCAGCCAGGGGACATTGACTTTTGCCTGGGTCAGGCTGCTGCAGCAGGCAGCAGGCTGGGGCGCCTTCATCCTGCCCCTATCCCTGATGGGATTTGGGGCCTGGCTTCTTTTCCGTCACATTGAGATCAGCCCGCAGTTATCTGCTGAAAGGGTGATGGGCATCCTTCTGTTGTTGACCAATCTCCTGGGTTGGATGAGCTATTTTGCGTCCGGCGCTATTTGGGAGGTTGCCCGGTTGGGTAAAGGGGGCGGGTATATCGGTGGCGCAATCGAATGGCTGCTGGAAAAAATGGTTGGCAGGGCGGGTTTGGTGGTCATCCTGCTTACCTGGCTGATCCTGGCTCTGATCTTAACCCTGGACATCTCTTTTACCGACCTGGTCCGGTCCTTGCGCAAAGGCAAACTACCGGTTGAGAAAACCGGTGCGGGCAGGAGATCAATTGTATCTGCCACCTCAGCCAACCACGATGAACCTGAAGGCACCCAGCTGGAATTGCCGCCAACATTCCAACCATTGCGTCCGGTAAAGTCCTCTCCTGCGGCTGCTGCAGCGAAGAACAAGGCAGCCAGTACATCAGTCAAAAGTGAACGGGCAGAAAAAGTCCGCCCAGCCGCAGCAGAAGCCGGTATGGAGATACAGCCTGAATACCAGCACCCGGCCAGCACCATCTGGAACCTGCCGGAGATCAATAAAATTCTTGACCAGGCTACCCCCCAGGCTCAAACTGCCAGCTATGACAATGACCGGGCCAAACTGATTGAAGAAACCTTAAAATCTTTCGGGGCACCTGCCCATGTTGTAGAGATTCACCGCGGACCGACCGTTACCCAGTTCGGGGTTGAACCGGAATTCATTGAAAGCCGGACCGGGAAGACCAGGGTCAGGGTAGCCCGGATTGCCGCTCTTGCGGATGACCTTGCTCTGGCGCTGGCTGCTCCGCGAATCCGTATCCAGGCTCCCGTGCCTGGCCGTAATTATGTCGGCATCGAAGTCCCCAATACCATATCCACGCGCGTCTCCTTACGCGAGGTGATCGAAAGTGAAGCATTCCTGAAGCAGAAACCACCGCTGCGGTTTGCGCTTGGAAAAGATGTGGCAGGCAAGCCCAAAGCGGCAGACCTGTCTGTGCTGCCGCACCTGCTGATCGCCGGAACTACCGGCAGCGGTAAATCGGTATGTGTCAATTCCATCTTGACCAGTTACCTGCTGCATAACTCCCCGGAATCTCTGAGGATGATCCTGGTAGACCCCAAACGGGTGGAATTGACCGGCTATAATGGCATCCCGCACTTGCTGGCGCCGGTTGTGGTAGAGCCGGAACGCGTGATCAGCGCACTGCAATGGGTGATGCGCGAGATGGACGGGCGCTACCACCGCTTCTCAGAAAAGGGCGTGCGCAACATCCAGGAATACAACAACCGGTATACAGATGACCGCCTGCCGTATTTGCTGGTGGTGATTGATGAACTGGCTGACCTGATGATGATGGCACCGGACGAGACGGAACGGTCAATCGCACGCCTGGCACAACTGGCCCGGGCTACCGGCATCCACCTGGTTATCGCCACCCAGCGACCTTCGGTTGATGTCGTCACCGGTATCATCAAGGCCAATTTCCCCTCGCGCATTGCTTTCTCGGTGGCATCCAATGTGGACAGCCGAGTCATCCTGGACCAGCCTGGGGCTGAAAAGCTGCTCGGGCGGGGCGACATGCTCTTTCAAGCCCCGGATGCCCCAGTGCCGGTACGCCTGCAAGGTACCTTTGTTTCAGACAGCGAAATCAACAGGCTGGTGGACTTCTGGCGGGAGGAAGCGGAGCGGGTGCGCGCCATACATCCGGGAGTGCCCTCGCAGGAAATGCCAGCTGCCATTCCGAGGGGAGCACCTCTCTCCCAGAAACCCTTGTTTGAAGAGATGCAGGCTGAACCTGATGGAGACCCGCTGCTGGCTGAAGCCATTGACTTGGTGCGGAAGGAAGGAAGGGCATCCATCACCATGCTGCAGCGCAGGTTGCGGGTGGGGTACACCCGGGCTGCCCGCCTGATCGATAGCATGGAGGAAAAGGGTATCATTGCCCCATCCCAGCCCAACAGCCAGGTGCGCGAGGTGCTGGATTACGGCCCAACAGCACCGCCGGCAGATGACGGGATGTAGTCTTCCAAATTTTCCTTAGAGGGATTTAAAAGCGTCGAGAAGCAGTACACAGCCGACCATGGCTGCAGTTTCCAGCCTGTAAATTCGTTTCCCCAATGTTATCTGCTGAAATCCATACTGCACAGCCAGTTGTACTTCGGACTCACTGAACCCGCCTTCTGGTCCAGTCAACAGGATGATCCTGCTGGGTTTACCAATCTGCCCTGCCAGTTCCCGGATGGTATGCTCCTGGTCAAGTTCCCAGGCAATACACTTCAGAGTATCCTGGTCATCAGGCAGCGCAACCGCTTGTTTGAGTGCCAGCGGCGGCAGCAGTTCCGGTATTTTCACCCTGCCCGATTGCTCAGCTGCTTCCATGGCAATCTGCTGCCAGCGCGGATTCTTTGATTCGATGTCTGCCAGGCTTTGCACCAGGCTGCGTTCTGAGACCAAAAAACGGAAACTGGAAGCACCGATCTCGGTGCATTTTTGGATGATCCATTCCACTTTTTCCCTGCGGCTGGTGCACACCCATAATTCCAGGTGAACAACCGGTTCAGTGCCGGGAAATACACTGCTCTCGATCCTGCCCAGGACTTCCTTCCGGTTAACCGACGTCAGGAGAACATGATATTCTTCTCCGCCCTGACCGATCACATGCACCGCATCCCCCGCTTTCAGCCGCAGGACATTTGCAATTTGTGCACAGCGCTCGGGCGGGAATGCCACCACAGGCGGGGTGATGGATTCGGGCGGGAGGAAAAAGCGGGCCGGGGTCATTTTCCAGCGATCACCACTACGTATTCGCCTTTCAAGGTTTTACCGCTGATACTGGCAGCAAGTTCGGACAAGAGCCCGCGCTCGACCGATTCGTAAAACTTTGTCAGGTCATTCGCAATGGCAGCCTGGCGGTCGCCGTAGATTTCGAGCGCATCCTTCAGAAAGGCTTCCAGCCGGTAAGGGCTTTCATAGAAGATCAGGGTATGCGGGCTGTCTTTATCCACTTCAAGGAAACGCCGGCGGGGCCCGCCCTTATGGGGCGGAAAGCCCCGGAAGGTAAAGCTATGCACCGGCAAGCCCGAAAGGACAAGGGCTGTGATCAGGGCGGTTGGACCAGGGATGGCTGAAACGGGGATATTCTCTTGCAGGGCGGCCCGAACCAGGATGTACCCGGGATCGGAAATGGCAGGGGTTCCGGCATTGGTCACCAGGGCAACTGAATTCCCCTCGCGCAGCAAATTCATCACCTGCGGCAAGACCTTGCTTTCGTTAAATTCATGAAAAGACAGCTGGGGTTTCTTTATGCCGAAGTGGTTCAGCATATGCCCGGTCTTGCGGGTATCTTCGCTGACCACCCAATCCGCCACAGCAAGCACTTCCAATGCACGCTGGGTGATATCACCCAGGTTTCCGATCGGGGTTGCAACCAGATAGAGCATAAAAGTAGTATATCATGCCCGGCAGGGTGGATTATTTCTGGAAACAGGCCTGCAGGTTCACACCGGTGGGATGGAAAAAAGCGTTAAGAGATTTTTATCGAGGGTAATTAAGGCAGGAGGGAAGGGAACTCTTCTTCCACGGGTGTTGCCGTGCTGCTTTCGGTGGATATCATCAGTTCGAATTCGATTGTAACCGCGGTAATATTGAACAGGTCAATCACCTGGAAATTTCCCAGGGAATCTTCAAAAACCATCTGGTCGCCCAGCCAGTTGTTGCCCACACCCAGGAAGAGCTCATAAGTGCTTTCAGGCAGCCCTTCCACGATGTACTGTTCACCCGAACGCACATATACCACCAGGACAGGCATGCGCGACATGTTCGTCAGGATGACCACCGCATCTGCTGCCAGCGGGTTGGTAATCTTGATATAGCCTGTTCCCTCATATGTCCGGTAGTCCAGTAAAACGGCGCCATTTACAGGACGGAAAGCTGCTTCGGGTATCTGGGAGCAGGGTCTATCCAGTTCTATGTAAAATTCACCTCCGCTGACCCAGCCTTTGTTGCCAGAGGGTGTGATCACTTTCAGCCAGTTGCATACTGCAGTCTGCCCGGTGACAACCAGGGGGGTATTGGTGGAAAGCAATTCCAGGGAGAGGTAATCGGTGCCGGGGCCTTCGCGGACATTCAGGCCTTGCGACTTCACCCTGGCCTGGGGGAAGGGAGTAGGTGTCTGCCAGGCAGCGCTGGTTGGGGTAAGAGACGGCAGCGGCGACGCAGCCGCTGGAGGTGGATTCAAGGGAGCTGAAGCTGTCCAGGTGGCAAAAATGCTGCCGGCAATGGCGGTTTCGGTTGCGTGGGCGTCAAGGGCGTTGTTGCGGCTGCAGGAAGCCAGGATAATAGCGGAAATTAGCAGGATCAGGAAAAGGTTGTTTTTCTTCACTTGCCGCGCTCCAACCTAATCGCCCACGATAAAATCAATTTCGGGGCAGCCAGTAAACCGATTCTTAATCACTTCGAAAGCCTGGGGATTGTTGTCCACCAGGATGAAATCACGGTCGAGCTCCAGGCAAACCGCACCAACGGTTCCGCTGCCGGCAAAGAAATCCATCACCATATCCCCGGGATTGGAGGAGGCGGTAATGATCCTGCGGATGATGCCGAGCGGTTTCTGAGTTGGGTAGCCGGTTTTCTCGGTGCCATTGGTCGGCACGATGGTGTGCCACCAGGTGTCGGTCGGGGTTTTCCCCCTGGCAGCCTTTTCCGCTCCTACCAAACCGGGAGAGAGGTAGGGGATGCGGTCAATAGCGTCGTAATTGAACGTATACTTTTGCGGATCTTTGGCGTACCACAGGATGTTGTCGTGCTTTGGCGGCCATTTCTTGCGTGTGCGGGCGCCGTAGTCATACGCCCAGATAATTTCATTGATAAAGCTTTCACGCCCAAAGACCTGGTCCAGCAGCACTTTGCAGTAATGCACTTCGCGATAATCGATATGGAAATACAGGCTGCCGTGCGGTGTCAGAACACGATGCGCTTGCTGCAGGCGGGGTTCCAGGAAAGCAAGGTAATCGTCGTACATGTCGGTGTAAGAGCGGCTGCCCAGCTTCACCGTCTGGTAACGCCTGCCCTGGAAGCCGGTGCGGTCGCCGGTCTCACTCTGTTCGGTTTTTAGGTGCAGGCGGGTCTGCTGTTTGCCGGTATTGAAGGGGGGATCTATGTAAATCAAGTCGATGCATGCGTCCGGCATGGATTGCAGCACGGATAAATTGTCGGCAAGAATTACTTTTGAAGCCATACGGATGATTGTAACATAAGCAAAGTGGGGCGATTTATGTTATAAATAAGACAAATATTGTCTTAATAATAGCGGAGAACATTGTGAGAAACCTGGGATCCCAGAACAAAATTGGATTGTACCTTGTTATTGCCGCATTGCTGGCAGGCTGTACCGGTATACCGTCCGCAACAGACACCCCGGTCCTGGAGACTGTCCCAGCTGCAGAAACGGCTGCGCCAACTGCTCCATCACTGGAGCAACCAACCCCTGAACCTGCTGATATCCTGCAGGGATGCCCGGTTCCTTCAGACACTACTTTGCTCTACATCAGCCGGGAAAATGGCTACTGCTTTCTTTACCCGCTTGGGGTTGAAGTATCCCTGAATGCAGATTACCCGCAAGACCTCTGGCTGTTTGGCCAGACACTGCAGAACGGCTCACAGGAAGCCCCGCGGGCGAGCCTGGTTGTGTATGCCACTGGACTGGCAGCCGGGTTGGACAGCGCCGGGTATGCAGAAAAATATTTAAGCAGCCTGGGGGAACCGGTTGATTCAAGCCACGAGGAGCTCACCGTTGACAATATTCCTGCCATTGTACAACACAACCTGCCCTCTTTCTTCGGCGAGCAGTCGGCATTTATCGTGGCAGGGGATTACAAGTACCGCATCAGCCTGATGCCGGAACCGGAAGCAGTTCCCGGCTTGGCAAACAATCTCGAGGCTATATGGACAACGGTTCTGTCCAGTATCCATTTCTATGTCCCTGAGCATGATTTCGCGCTGGTCACATCAGCCCAGGTCTGTCCTGTTGAAACGGTAGACACGAGAGTATTGATCGATGCAGCATCTGGATATTGTTTTGCCTACCCGGCAGATTTTGCCCCAGTCCCCGGTTTTTTTGGACGTGTTGAGGGGGGACCGGTACTGGATACCCTGGCGGATTTTGGCGAGGTCCGCACTTCCATAACCCTGGGCACCTTTGGAAAAGCAGCAGGGAAAGCACCGCGCGAAGTCATCCAACCGCATCTTGACTTGATAGATTCGGCTACAATCATGGATATGACCATCGGCGGGTATCCTGCGGTGGTGTACCGCAACCAGCAAGGCCCGTGGGCTTCCAGGGTGGCATATATCGTCGGCATTGAAGATACGGTGTACACTATTGTTGCGCAACCGCTGGAACCGGAGCGCTGGCCGGCCGGGGTGGAAGGTTTCGACCGTCTCTGGAATACCGTGGTAAATTCGCTACAATTCTTTACGCCATTCCGTTAAAGAATGCAGCCTTATGGTAACCCCTGAGGCTCCTATCCAATGAGCGAACCCGGTCGTCGATTTGGTGCAATCGCAGGGTAAGAATTGCTTTTCATAGGTACAATAAGTAAGGGAAAAGGGATTATATTATGGAACCAAATCTTTCACAAAAATCACAGCCATTCCTGGACCATGTCGAAGCCTGGCTGGCAAACCTGCCGGTACTTTCTGCTGCAGCACTTTTTGCAGAACCAGAACGGACAACAATCACTGCGGTGGACATCATCAACGGCTTCATCCGCTTTGGATCGCTTTCCAGCCCCAGGGTGGAGAAGATCATACCAAACGTGGTGCGCATCATGCAGGCTGCCTGGGATGCTGGGGTGAGGAATTTCCTGCATGCCACCGACAGGCATGAACCTGATGCGGTCGAATTCAACGCTTTCTTGCCGCATTGCGTGCAGGGAACAGCTGAAGCTGAACCGGTTGATGAGTTGAAGGCGCTGCCGTTTGCGGGCAGCATTTTGAACATCCCCAAGAACACTATCGCCTCCGGGATGCAAACTGAACTGGAAGATTGGGTGCTGGTTCACCCGGAAGTGGACACTTTCATTGTGGTGGGAGATGTGACTGACCTGTGCGTTTACCAGCTGGCCATGTACCTGCGGCTGGATGCCAATGCCCGCAACTTGCAGCGCAGGGTGATTGTGCCTGAGAACTGCGTACAAACCTATGATTATCCCGCTGCTGCCGCAGAAACGCAGGGTGGTATTGCGCACGACGGTGATCTACTGCATGCGGTTTTCCTGCACCACATGGCTTTGAACGGGATCGAAGTGGTCAGGGACATTGTATGAATCAGCAGCCGGGCCTGTTCAATCCATCTACGCTGACAGTCAGTGAATTGACCCGCTTCATCACTGCCCTGTTAGAATCGGAGCCGGTTCTGCAAGATATTTGGGTGGAAGGTGAGGTCTCCAACCTGAAGTACCACACGTCCGGTCATGTGTATTTATCGCTTAAAGATGAAACAGCCACGCTTCGCTGCATTATCTGGAAGACCTACGTTTCCCGCCTGCGTCTCCGGCTGCAGGAGGGTATGGCGGTCACCGCCCATGGGCGGATCAGTGTTTACGACCGTGGCGGCGATTATCAGTTGTACATCGACAACGTGCAGGCTGTTGGTGAGGGGGCACTCTTCCAGGAATTCCTGCGTTTGAAAGCACAACTTGAAGCAGAAGGCCTGTTTGCCCCTGAACGGAAAAAGGAATTGCCTGCAAAGCCGGGCAGGATCGGAATTGTCACTTCCTCTACCGGGGCAGCCTTGCAGGATATGCTTAATATCTTCCGCCAGCGCTACCCGCTGGTTGAGGTTTTACTGGCACCGGCAGCAGTGCAGGGGGTATCCGCCCCGGCTGAGATCGCTGCGCAAGTGAAGGCTTTGAACCAGGAGCAGGTGGATGTCATTATCCTGGCTCGCGGCGGTGGTTCGAT
This sequence comes from Leptolinea sp. UBA4782, assembly GCA_002403095.1. Classification (GTDB taxonomy): domain Bacteria; phylum Chloroflexota; class Anaerolineae; order Anaerolineales; family Anaerolineaceae; genus UBA4782. Next base: position 98,511 of record DHHC01000016.1, on the reverse strand, counting down.
CGAAGATCTGTGGGCATTCAACGATGAGCGGGTGGTGCGCGCAGTATCTGAAAGCAGCATTCCAGTAATCACCGGCATTGGGCACGAGACCGACTTCACCCTTTCAGACTTTGCCGCAGACGTACGTGCCCCGACCCCAACTGCTGCAGCCGTCACAGCGGTGCCGGATATCCTTGAAATCCGGGCTGAACTGGATACCCTGCAAACCAGCCTGCAGAATGCTGCCAGCCAAGGCATCCAGGATAGGCGGGCTGACCTGCGCGAAGATTTGCATGCGCTGGCTCGCCTGTCTCCCATGAACCAGATCCAGAACGAACGCCAGCATATTGATATGCTTATCGAGCGGGCATCAAGTTCTGCCGGTTACTTGCTGCAATTGCTGCGCAGCAGGATGGAAGGCAGCCTGCTGCACTTGCGGTCAGTCAGCCCGCAGGCAGTGCTTGAACGCGGTTTCGCCCTGGTATTCAGCCAGGATGGCAGCCTGGTGAAGAGTGCCCGCCAGGTTCATGCAGAAATGCCAATTCAGGTAAAATTACAGGATGGTAAAATCGCCGCCCGGGTGAGGGATGTGCAGATAAACAGGGATCCGGCGGTTTCGGGTGAAGGATAAATGTGATGACAGAAAAACCTGTAGAAGAATTGACTTACGAGGAAGCTGTAAAAGAATTGGAGGGGATCATCCAGTCATTGGAGGGAAATAGCGGGGCACTGGAGGACATGATCCGTCTGTTTGAACGCGGCCAGGTGCTTGGCAAACACTGCCTGAATTTACTGGATAAGGCTGAATTGCGCATCCAAACCCTGGCCAACCCGGATGTATCCGGGGAGACCGTGCTCTAAAAGGAAACTATGGCCTTCAAACAAATTGTCTCCAATCCGGTGTTGCAGGCTGCCATACTGTCATGGTTCCTGGCACAGCTGATCAAGCTGGTAATTGAAACCTACCGCAACAAGAAGGTGGATTGGCATGTTCTCATGAGCGCGGGCGGAATGCCCAGCTCGCATGCTTCATCCATTACGGCTGCAATGCTGGGTGCGGGTTTATTCGAAGGATTCGACACCCCTTTGTTTGGCCTGGCGTTTGTCATCTCCATGATCGTGCTGTATGATGCCGCCGGTGTGCGCCGGCAAGCCGGCAGGCAGGCAGAAAAGATCAACAAGATGATCAACGAACTGCTGCAGGGGCACCCCCTGTCTCAGGAACAATTGCAGGAAGTGCTCGGGCACACACCTTTCCAGGTTTTTATGGGTTTTTTACTCGGGATCGGAGTTACCCTGGTTATCTGGCTGCTCATGCGCTGAGCTTTACCAACCCAGTTTTTTTAGGATTTCGTCAGCTGTCCCTTTGCTTTCCTTACCCAAAAGTTCCTGCCAGAACCGGTCGTCGTAGCGGCGGGTGCGCACCAGCATCGGCATGGGCATGGACCAGCCCAGCATGAGCACTTCCTCCTTGGGCTGCAGGCGCGACAGCATTCCGCGCAGTGAATCCTTGGCAGCCAGGCCGGAAAGGACCGCGGCAATATCACTGTCATCTCCCAGCCAGCCTGTGATGCGCGTGCCCAGCTGCGACATGACCTCGTCGTAGATCTGGGAGGGGCGCTGGTCGATCACCAGCAAGGTGACATAGTACTTGCGCAGCTCGCGTGCAATGGTAGAGAAGGTGGTCTGGAATGCCATCTCGCGGTTAAGCAGCTTGTGGGCTTCTTCCACCACAATTGCCAGCGGGCGGGGTTCGGTTCCTTTTTTCGAGCGGAACTCATCGGTCATCTTCTCCCATTCTTCGCGGATGCGGCGTGTGATCAAGTTGGTCACCAGCAGGTAATCGAGATCGGTTTCAAAGTTGCCAAAGGACAGGACGATGTGGCGACCTTTCTGCAACGCTGTTATGATTTCCTTTAGCGTATTTGCTGCAGGGTTCTCCATTATGTAGCTGCGGTCGAATACGCGCCCAAGTTTTGATCGCAGCCCCTCAGCTGCCATCACGTTCACACCCGATTCAGTTGCCCATTCATCCACGCTGCCGGGCGCAGGGATGGATTTACCGTCATCGTCTTTGATTCTGCCATTGGTATTCATCTTCTTAAACGCATTGAACCAATCGTTTCCAAAGGACCTGTGTAGCGCTTCCAGGGTGGTTGGTGTGGTTTCTTTCAGGTTGAGCTCATGCGTCAGCATTTCGATATCTTCTGGCAGAATATCCTTCTCCCCGATCACCAGGTGGTAATCAGGTGTCTGCCCGCGGATGGTGGTGCCGCTACCCAGGCCAACCACCTGCACCTTGCTGGCGCCAAAACGCGAACGCAGCCCTTTGACCGATTCCCCGGTGTCTGAGGCAGTATCATCCAAGCCGTACTCGTTATGCATGTCAAACACCAGGATGGATGCCTTATCGCGTTTGATCAAGCCTGCCAGGATGATGCGTGTCAGGAAGGATTTGCCTGTGCCGGTGGCGCCGAATATGCCGGATGACCGCTGCACCATTTTATCCAGGTCGATGCAGATGGGATGGTTCTGTTCACGGGTATAGCCGATGACAAAATTACCATCCTTGCCGGGTTCACCAAAGACTTCGGCAATATCTCCGGCGTCTGCCATGCGCACATGGGCATGATGGGCGGGAATGGTCTTGACAGCGATAGGACGGTCTTTTTTCTCGTCATGGGTTGCTGCCCACTCGGGGTAATCCGGTGAATCAGGTTCCGGTCCCCTGTCCATCATCAACTGCGGCATCACCTCCAGGTTGGTGTACAGGGTCTGCCCAAGCAGCAGGTCTGCTAGCTCTGGTGACAGCCTGCCCTCGCTCTGTTCATCCGCAAAGAGTGGGTCGGTAGCGCCAAGCTGCAGGTCGGTTACCAGTCCATAAAAGCGCCAGTTCTTACTGTCAATCACCACAAAAGCGCCTTCCTGCACACTCTGGGGAGATGCGGTAAGGCGGACGCGCAGGTTCTCTTTCAACCCGCCGCCGATCACATAGCCGACCGGCTGGTTTTTTAATTGGTTGGCAGGTGTGTCGCTCATAACTTACCTCCGCGGCGGTCTGCAATGTCATCGCTGAGAAACCCGGCATCTGCCAGGGCGCGCAGCACATCGATCAGAACCGGGTAATCATCGCGCAGGGCAGTGATCAACTCCCTGCCAGCTTCCCTTCCCCAACCAGGGTTGCCTTTCTGCTGGTGGATCGGTGCAGTTTGCTGCAGGTGGCTGGCCAAGATCTCTCCAACCGGTATGTCCTTTGCCCGCAGCAGATGGCGGAAGTAGCCGAAGCGGGGCGGCAATGTAAATGCAAACACTTCTTCCTCTGTGCACAGGAAAATCTGGTCGAGGGTGAGCGGCGGCCTGGGGGGCAGCAGGTGAGAAATTTTGCCGCTGGTTTCGTGCCCGCAAAAGATAACGCTGATCTCAAGGGGGACGTTGCGGTTGTTGCGGTTATCCAGGATCACTTCATCCGAGACACCTTCAGCCGTCACCAGCTGCCGCACCAACCCGTCATCATCCACATGGATATCGCTGATCAGACCGTAAATGGAAATACCGGTCTGGGAGTCGATAGGGATGCGCACCAGGCTGCCCAGGGCGGGGGCTTCCCGCTGGGTTACCTTGCAGCCCACCACGCAGCTGGTGGTGCTGGCGCGTAGCAATCTTCCAATTTGCAGTGTCTGGTTCATTTCAACCTCGTTCTTGTTCCGGCCATATCTTTCAGGGATTGTTTATGTGATTTTACCTGGGGCGCGATGCCCTGTTTCAGCAACTCCAGTCCAACCATATTCTCCAGGTACTCTTTATCCTGGAGGGTTACCAGGGCGATTTCGTGCGCCCGCAGAAGCGAGTAGGGGTAAGCTGATTGGCCTAGCTGCTGGCACTCAGCAATCAGGGTGCGTTGCAGCAAAGCCAGGGTATCTTCATCCTGCGCCAGCCAGGCAGGGATTTCCACGCGAGCTAGCCATGGTTCCCGTCCGGTACCGGCGTTCAAGTAAAAGAAGTGCAGGGCAATCTCATCCTTGAAGAATTTGCCCGAAAACGACTGCAACCCGAAAATTGCCGAACGGTGCCCGGGGGGCAGGAGCGGACCCAGCAAAGCGGCATCGGTGATGCCTTGAAGGGGATGCATGCGTAGTTCATCCATCCCGGGCGATTCGCCAAACATATCCAGTTCCAGCAGGCGCACCAGTAAATCCGCCCTGGGGCGGTCGACATAGCCAGCTGTAACCACTCGCCGTGATGCCAGCTCTTTCAGCGCATCCAGGTATTCAATAAACCTGGGATCGGGTAAAGCTGCACTGGCAGGTTCACGGAAGAGTTCCAGCGGACCGTCGGTTAAAGTGACCACTGGACAGGCAGCTTCAGCGGCGTGCTGAACCAGCAGGCGCCGCTCTTCCAGGTCGCGCAGCATCGAAATCATCTCTTCATTGATCAACCCTCCGGAAGGATTGTACAACCTGTCCAGGTAAAGCAGGTCGGTATGGGTGATCTCTTGCGGGGTACTGCCCTGGTGGGGGTGAAAGGAAAAGATGCCTATGTTGACTACGCCGAAAAGGACTGCTGCATGTGGATCGGGGATGATTTGCGATCCATCCGCAGCCAGGATGGTTCCGGGCAGTTCTCCCGGCTGCATGGGTATTGCCGTGTCCAGCGGTTCTGCCAGCGGGATAGCACAGCGCAGGTGACTTACTTTTTGGGCAGCAGCTTCGACCTTTGCCCGCAGTTCTTCATTCCGGCCTGCAGCCGCCTGCAAGCGCTGGGCTGCAAATGCCAGCCTGGTTTCCATTTCCTGCTGGTAAGCGGGTGTCAGCTCACCCAGTTTGCGAACCTGCTCTTTGATTTGCTGGTAATTGACTGGCATCGCAAATTACCCCATTAATTGAACGTTTGTTTTGGTATTATACAATACAAATGCCGCCGAAGATCCTTCGGCGGCATTGAATCACAGCGATTTTTCTCTAGGGCTCGGATGTCTCCACCCAATCAAACTCAACCTTCACTACCTCACCAGAGAATGACATGGCACCAATGCCAACATTTCCCGGCATCCAGTTACTGTCAACCACCTTTAGGGGTTTGCGGTCGCTGCCGTTCTGCTGGACACCATTGATGTATGGGACAATGGAGTCGCCCTGGCAAAGTAATCCGATGGTATTTACCCGTTGTCCATTAAGCAAATCCACGCTGGTGAGCGTCGAATAACCGCCCAGCAGGTTGACATACGGGTTCTTCTTCTGGGAGCGGAGGTCGAAATCGAACCGGTAGAGAGAAAACCTGCCCACCTCAGGTCCTGAGGTGTAAACCCGTAATTCATACCAGCCCAAATCCGAAATACGGCAAAGCACAGAAATTCCATTTGGAGTATTGGTTTTGCTTTCAAAATTCGCTTCTACATAAACATCTTCGAATTCAGCCGCAGTGTTCGCTACATAAGCATAGGTTTCTGTCAGGCGGGGCAGCTCAAATACCAGCCTGTGTCCCACCGGGGTAACGTACGTCATATCCGGGTTGCCGGCAATTACATACGGCACCCAGCTGCTCAGGTCGCCGTCAAAGTCATCACTGAAGTATCCGGTAGTGGGGGCAACGGTGGGTATGACCACGGTAGGAACCGCAAGGGTAGGAGCAGGAGTGTCAGAAACGGTAGTCACTGGTTCTTCAGTTTCCACTTCTTCAGTTTCCACTTCTTCGGTTTCCACTTCTTCGGTGTCAACTTCCTCAACGGTTTCTTCTTCCTCAACATCCTTGCCAGTGTCATTGTTTGGCAAGTTGATAGTACAGGACATGACTGCAAGCATCAGGACAATGATCGGAATAAGTATTTTCTTGCTCATTCTCTCTCCTCGATTAAAATCATATTATTTTGGGAAACAAATATACTATATAAAGAAATCGGGTGTTTGTCAATCAAAAGAAGGTTTGCATTTGCAAACCTTCTTTCCCATAACTTTAATCTGCTTCTGTAAATGGATCAAATAATGGATTACTGCCAGACCAGAGGCAGGCGATCTTTTCGATCTGGTTGCACGTCAGGCCTCCGGAGCAGCGATGCGCCCGCAAGCGGGGAGGTTGATCGGGAAGGAACTCTTCGGGAAGGAGCTCTTCCACTTCTAATTCCACTTCACATTCGGCATGGTCGCAAAAGCGAACTTTAATTGTTTTCCATTGTTTTTCTGCCATGCTTATACCTCCAATTTACCCTTAATTTATCCTATTCGTTAGATTAATGCAAGCCGTGGAGGATACCTGTCGAGGGTATGCTTCAGTAAAAACCCTCTCCGGCAATCTCTGCTTACGAATCTCTAAAGGAACCGTCGATCACTTCCGGCTCTTCCATCCTGGCAGCATTGACAGCCGCAGATTTGCGCAGATTTGCCAGGTGCTCACTGACGATCTCATCCGGGCAAAGGGACACGAACAGGGTAAATCCCAGGCCGATTACCGCGGCGTCGTCCAGGGGGAGCGGGATGTCGATCGGATTGATCAGGTAAATCAAGCTGAACGCTGGCAGCAGTTTAAGCAGGAAATTTACGCGCTTATCCAGCATTAGCTTATAAACCAGCTTGATGCGCAGGACAAGTTCATAGATAAATCCGCTTGATGGCAGGATGCTTCCTTTTTCGGGGTGATTCATCTTAACCTCCAGATATAACCAGTTGCTTAAGTTCCCAGTCACTTGGCACGGGAGAGTACCTTTTCAAAAAACGGCTGCAAAGTGTTCTGCGCTGCTTCCCTGCTGGCGCGGCTTTTCACAAGTTCAATATTTATCAACCGGGCAGCTTGGCGAAGCGGTGTATTATCCAATGCCGATAGGATGGCTCTGGCAATCTCGACCGGCTGGTATGGGTCCACCAGGAAACCATTCACACCCGGGGTGATCCAGTCCCGCAGCGATTCCAGGTCGCCGGCTACCGGAAAGCTCCCGCAAGCCATGGCTTCAATCAGGGTATTGGGTGTCCCGTCATGGGTGCTGATGCTGGCAGAAATCTCACAGCGACCGAACAGTTGCCATAAATCTGCTTGGGAGAGATAAGGCAAAAGCTCCACGGATCTTTCTACCCTGTACTGGCGGGCATACCTTTCTGCTTCCTCCTGGCCTTGCATTCCCGGGCAGAGAAAGGCTGCATCCGGAAATCGTTCCAGCACCAGCGGTATGGCCGCGAAAAATTCGCGTGTATTGATGTAGCCCGGGCGTAATCCACGCGGGTTGATGATATGATACCTGCCCTGCTTCAGCCAGGGAAACTCTGCTGGTGCCTGCAAGGCGGTATTTATCTCTGCCAGGTCGATCCCACCCGAACCAGGCACAACCAGGGCGGACTTGCTGAGATCAAACCCCCACTGGTTGGATAGGCGGATATCCCGCGGGGCATCTGCCAGCAGCCCATCCGCGCGTCCTAATGCCCGGCGCGTCCAGCGCCGCATGGAGGATGAACCGCGAGCGTGCAAGGTGAGATCGTTACCCCAAATGGAGACAGCCAGCGGTACATTTAGGGGGGTGTAAGAAGCCAACATGCCTTCAAACGGGATGCGCAGCGCGTGCACAAGATCCGGTTTCCAGCGGTTGACCAGGTTCGCCAATTGGGCTCCCGCTTTTGGCAGGGTGAGGGGGCCCAGCCAGTAACGCAAGTGCATGAGCGGTTTACGTGCTTTGCGTATCAAACTGCTGGCTGCCCTCTTCTTGGAGCCGCCGGCCACCTGGGTGCCTGCCATATTGGAGAATGCCACCGGGATGATAGCGCTCTCTTCAATGCCTGGCACCGGCTCACAGGGAAAGGTGGAAGCCAGGTACAAGGTATGCCCCATCCCGCTGACCGCCTTTACCCATTGGCGGGTAATTGGGCTGCGACCGTCGGCTACCAGCAGGATTTTCACTGGATCACCTTCCGGGCAAGTGCAATGGCATCCTTGAATCTGCCAGCCATCACCTCTATGTTGACTTCTTGTTGTACTATGCGGAAGGATTCCTCCCCCATTTGCCGCAGGATGATGGGATTACGCAAAGCCTGCAGGAGAACCTGCTGCAGGTTGTCTTCATCACCCGGTGTGATTCTCCAGCCATTGCCCTGCTGCACCAGGTCCTGCTGGGTGCCGTCCGCTTCCGCCACGATCACCGGCAAGGCATGTGCCATAGCCTGCTGCACAGCCAGCCCGCCGGTACCAGGCAAAACGAAAAGGTCAGACCGGTTGTACTCGGCATCCAGGTCAACCCCGTACAGGGCACCGGTAAACCGGGCGCGGGGATAGACTTGAGTTGCCAGCATTTCGAGTGACTGGCGGGTTTCCCCTTCACCCACAATGACCAGCTGGGGCTGTATCGCTTCCGGCAGGGAAGCACAGGCGCGGATCAGCATGTCAACGTTCTTGCGATCCAGCAGACGTCCCACAAATAATACTGTCAAACCGGAAGGGTCTGTTACAGGCTTGCGCTGCGGAGATAAATACTCCGGCCTGTGGGTGGCTGCATTGGGGGCAACCATGATTCTATCTGCAGGAAAACCGAGGGCAGCATACTGCTCTTTTCCAGCCTGGCTGTACGCAATCAGGGTATCAAACTGGCGCAGCCATACCCGTTTCCTGTCCGCGATGAATTGATTCATGGTCGCCGGGGCGCCCAACCCCCAGCCAATGACCTGGCGGCGGCGCTGGTGCATCCAGCGGATGGCAGCCGGTAGGTGCAGGTAGCGCGGATTGGCTTCCAGGATCAAGATTTCAGGATCGAAAGCTTGCAGCCAGGTTTTCCAGTTGGATTGCAGGCACAGGTAGAACCTGTTTGAAAACAGGTGGATATTCCTGGCGGGGAAAAGTGCTGCAGTAGATAATTCTGCCCGTTTCCCCAGGTCTTCACCTGGACGAGGGGAACCGGCAAACACCATCACCTCCAGGTCTGGGTCTGCTGCCAGGGTGTCAAAGAATGCTCCCCGGTAAAAGGGCAGCACCCTCTGCTGGACTCCAACCCGCAGCTTTGAAGTTCTCATGTCAGCACTCGGACCGTGGATGTCAACCCGACCTTTTCCACTTCAATCCGGGCGGGGAAGGCGTCCTTCAGCTCTTCAAGGTGCGTGATGACCAGAATCTTGGCGAAATCCTGGCGGACCAGGTTGATAGCTTCGATCAGGCGCTGTTTTCCTTGAGAGTCCTGGCTGCCGAAACCCTCGTCGATCACAAGGGTTTGCAGGCGGGCGCCAGCCCGCTGGGCAAGGACGCGTGCCAAAGCCAGGCGGATGGCAAAGTTGACCCGAAAGGCTTCACCGCCCGAGAATAGCTCATAAGAGCGGGTACCGGCGGAATCATTGATCAGGATATCCAGGGTTTCTTTCTTGTCCTCACGCTTTTTTGACTTGTATTCAGCCTGGGTAATAAACCTGACGGACATGCTTCCTGCGCTCAACCGGTCGAGGATGTCATTAGCCTGGTTTTCCAGGTCGGGCAGGGCTTGCTCAATCAGCAGGGCAGGTACTCCGTCTTTCCCGCAGGCTTTTTCCAGTTTCTGGTAGCGGCCGATCTGGATGCGGGTCTCCCGGGTGCGGTCTTCCAGTTCCGCTTTGCGGGCTTTCAGGTCTGCGAGTACATCCACTTTCTGGCGGGCTGCGCCGACCTGCAGGCGCAGGGCATTTTCATCCTCTTGCAGAACCTTGAATTCACGTTCCTGAAGATCGATGTCCGGCAGCCCGGCTTTTTCTATTTCATATTTCTGCAAAGCTACGTCAAGGTTCTTTTGAATTTCCTTCAATTCCCTTGCAGAGGTGGCCAGGTTATTGCGGTTGTCCTCGATCTGGTTTTTTAACGGCTGCAAGGCAGCCCTGGCTTTTTCGAGTTCGCGCATACTTTCCCCGGCAGGCTGCCCGGCTTTTTCCCGGCTTCGCAACTGGTCATGTGCCTGCGGGTCATACCCCATTTGTTTGAGCAGATCATCAATTTCCGCCAGACTTGCCCTGGCTTCCAGTGCATATGTGTTGTTTTGCAACGTAGCTGCCAGTTTTTGCAGCTCGGGTTCACCTTGCTGGTTCCACAGGTTAACAGTCTCCTGTGCATTGCGTATTTTTTCACCCTGCTGATCAACCTGGCGCTGTAGGCTGCGCAGTTGCTGTTGGGCGGAATCCAGCTCAGCCAGTGCGCGGTTAATAGCTTGCTGCTCATCAGCCGCCGTTGCAATAAGAGTTTTATTTTCGCGGTGCTGGTTGCCCATTTCGAGTCCCTGTTTTTCAAGTGACTTGATAAGGCTCTGGCGCTCGTTCGGCTGTAAGGGTTGACCACATAACGGACAATCTGCGCCGGATGCTGCTTCCAGCTGGTTCATGCGATCTTTCAGCTCATGCATATCCTTGACCAGGCGCGCGTTCTCTGCATTCAGGTTCGCCTGGCTTTCGATGATCTGCTGCAGCCTGGCTTCCAGTTCGGGGCGGGCAGCCAGCTTTTCTTCAAGCAAGTTGTGCTGTTCCAACAAATTGGCAAATTCCGCCTGTAATTGCGGAAGAAGCCCATCTGATTCTATTGCCTGTTGCTGTCCTTCCAGGTACTGGCGGTATTGCTGTTCCAGTCCGGCTTTTTGTTTTTCAATCTCCACCAGGGGATTTGCGCGCAAGCTTTGCTGCTGGTGGAAGCTGGCAGCCAGCTTATCCATAGACTGCAGCGCTTGCAGGTCAGCCTGCCATTGCTGGTAATCCGCCTCGATTTGCGGAGCAGCATCCATCAACCCGGTAAAACGCTTCTCTTCTGCCTGGAGCCCGGCCAGCCTGTCTTCAAACTGGCGCACCTGAGCTTCTTTTTGCTGCAACTGGCTCTGCCAGAGGTCAGCCTGTTTCTTTTGTTCTTCCAGGATGGCTGCCTGCTTTCGCAGGGTAGTGATTAGTGTTTCCATTCCCAGGCGCTGCCGGGTGGCTGCAGCCAACTTTTCTTCCAGGTCTTTGAGTTTTTCCTGCCGGGCTGCTTCTTCATCCAGTTCAGCCCGGATTTCATCCACCCGTGCTGTGTCTGCATTGAGCACCATTTCCAGGTCTTTGCGTTTTTCTGCTGCCCGGGCGCGGTACTCTTCCCAGATCTCAAGACCGAGAATGTTACCCAGGATACGCTTGCGATCGGTTGGAATCTGCTGGGCAAACTGGTCGGCTTTGCCCTGCAGGAAAAAGGAAGCATTGGTAAAAGTCTCATAATCAAGCCGTAATGTCTTGCGGATGCGCTCTTCGGTGCGCGACATGGTGGCTTCGGTAAGCGGGACCCAACCCTCAGCAGTCTTTACAAAGAATTCCAGGATGGCAGTTTTTCCTGCAGTGCGCGAGCGGATGATGCGGTAAAGATTGCCTTCGTGCTCGAACTGGAAAGCTACCTCCGCTGTCTTTTTGCGGGTGTTAATAATGGAATCGTCTCTTTTACGGGCAATCCCAAATAATGCCCAGGTGATCGCGTCCAGCAGGGAAGATTTGCCTGCCCCGTTCTGACCAGAAATGCAGGCCAGTTCAAATTCCGTAAAATCGACTTCTACCGGTTCTGCATACGAAAGGAAACCCGCAATTTTTAATGTGACAGGTATCATTGCCCTTCAGCTCCCTGTTCCGGCAGTGGTTCCGTTTCTTCTTCCCGGATGATCTCCCCTGCGATCTTTTTCATTATGTCCAGTTCTTCAGTGTCCAGGTCGATGCTTTTCCAGAAGATCTCCAGCAGGTCGATATGTGACAGGCTGTTGATGGATTGATCTTCAGGCAGCCGCAGCCTGGCTTCACTCTGGGCTTTGCGGATGAAATGCAATTCCATTGTGTCCTGGCATGCCCGGCGAATTTCGCTTTCATCGATCATACTTTCCCACTCGCGCGGGTACTCAATCACCAGCCGCATGATAGCGCCTTCCATCTCCTGCTGCGACGGCAGCGCGGATCGGATCTGTGCCATTGCCAGTTCTGCATTCTGCACTTTGACATACCGGTCAATGAATTTCCGTCCGTTCAGTTTGTGCCATATCACTCTGGTGGGTTTGCCTGGCTCAATCTCAGCTATTACGAAGAATTTTTCGTCGCTGATCTCACCGAAATCCACCCGCTCAATGGAGCCGGGATAAATCACAGGCGGCTGGTTCCCCTCATTAACATCCTGCGCTTTATGGATGTGACCCAGGGCGGTATAGCTGAATACAGGATTCTTAACCATCGACCCGGGCAGAATGATGTCATTTCCAAGCATCACACTGCGTTCAGCGCCGTAAGTAGCCCCGGCGACCGAGCCGTGAGCGGTCAACACAGCCGGCAGTGAAGGATCGAGATCATTTATCCAAAAATCCACCAGCTGGTCGATATGACCTTCGATGGCTGCGTTGATTTTATCTGCAGACAGCGAGATATCTTCCTGGTGTGCCAGCAAACCTGAACGCGAAATCCAGGGCAGGGCAATGATCTGCAAAGGCAGTCCTTCGAGATTTTCCGGCTTTAGAATCCCGGGTTTCTTAACCACAATCACGTGCGGAACCTGGAGGGTGTCGTATTCCTCCAAGGTGTTAGCCCGGTTGGCTGCGGGAGAAACATCATGGTTCCCCACCAGTAAAAGAGTGGGAATGCCAGCCTGTGAAAGGCGAATGATGCGTTTTCCCCACTCGCGCTGATAAGTAGGAACCGGGGTGCGGTCTTTGTAGGCGTCGCCGGCAAAGATGACCATGTCGACTTTCTCAGCAACAGCTGTGTCCACGATCGTATCAAGAGACTTGAGAAAGTCCAGCATGCGGACGGGCAGCCCGCTTTCAGGGTCATGCCGGCCCTGGGCAGCAATGTCGATATGTGCGTCTGCGAAGTGTAAGATTCTGATCATGGGCAATCGGATAAGCCAAGGTTTTGCATCTGCTCAAGTGTAGGTGGAAAATCCTTATGGTATTTCAGGCTGGTACAAAAATCAGTCTTTGCGGATGTCATGTCACCCAGCGCAGCATATCCCATCGCGCGCCAGTAAAAGCTCTCTTCAAAATAAGGCTGGGTAGCTGCGTCAATGGTTGTAGTAGCCAGGGCAACCAGGTCCTGGTAGCGGCCGGTGTAGTAGTAGCTGAAGTACGGCCCGGTCTGGTACCAAACGATGCGCCAGGGGCGGGAATCCTTTTCCAACAGCGGAAGCAACTGGAATGCCTGGTCGAAGGCCGCGGCGGAGCCGTAATAATCCTGCAGCAGCTGGAGGCTGGTGCCCCGATTGAACCAGGCATGGAACTGATCGTTCCCGCTCAATGCTACGGCTTCATTTGAGGCGGTTGTTGCTGCGATCTGGTAGCTGGTGACTTCATCCACGTAATCTCCCAAAACAGCAAGGACAGATTCAGTATGGTCAAGCGGGTAGATCACCTGGAAGACGTAATTGAACCCGCGCCATTCGCTGGTGATCAGATCGTATGAGATCTTGTAATCCTGGGATAGCAGGGAATCCTGGGTGATGAAGACCTGTTCGGCATCATCATAACCGGTAATGACGTTGTAATGTCCCATCCAGCTGATCTTGCCGGTAATATCACGGCTATAGGTGCCCTTTTCGATCAACACCGGATAACCGGCAGCAATCAGCCGTTTTAAAAGGTCGATAGTGCCGCCATAGCGGGTGATGATCTCGAAATCGGTCTTCTCCTGGACATAATTTGCCATCTCGTACGGCATCACATTCTTATCCTCATTGTATGGCTTGAGGTAAGCACCAATTTCATTTACATCGCCGCGCCAGCCCCAGTAAGTAAGCGCCATAAACAGGTTGGCTGGAGCACAGAAGTTATAGAAACCCTTCTGGGTCTGGTAGATCACCCCCTTGAGAGAAACCTGCTCCGGGATTGGGGTTGGGGTCAAGGTCGGGGTTGCAGTGGGGACAACTGGGTTTGGCGAAGGTGTGGCTGTGATAGTAGGAGTCAATGCAGCCGGGTTTTGCCCAGAACCACCGGGAACCGGGGTGGCGGGTGTAAACAGGTTTTCTTCAGGCGGATGGAGGATGTAATCCACCTTGATCCACAACTGTTCGGTCTGATAGAAAATCCGCTCTCGCAGGGAGGGGATTGCCAGAGCAACTGCTGCCAGGAATACAACCAGCAACAGGATGCGCAAGAATATTCTTCGTTGTTTCTTCATGAAATGTATTATATCAACAACTAATCCGGGTTCCCGATGTGCGCCAACCCAGCCTGAAGTTTATCGCCTGGCTAAAGAAGTGCTTATCCGCTCTGCAGGCGTGGATTGAGTATGCGCTCTAGGCTGAAACCGAACAGCGAAAAGGCAATGCCGGTAATCAACACCATTGCCAGCGGCTCCAGCAGGCGGTAATGGGCATAATACAGCGCCCCCTGGGTTAATGCCTGGTAGATGATTGTGCCCCAGGTTGGCAAACCTGTTGAGATATTGAATAATCCGAGGGTTACTTCCAGGAACACGTAGCTGGGTATCAGGATGATCAATTGCGGGATCAGGACCGGGATAATGCGGGGTACCATATACTTGGTGATGATTCTCAGACTGCTTGCCCCGTATGCCTGGGCGCCTTCTATGTAAGGTGCGTCCTTAATGTTCAAGAAAGCCGAGCGGAAGTTTTTTACCGGGCTTCCAAAGACATTGAGGATAACTACGATGAAGAATATCAGCCATAAGCTGAGGTTGAGGAATGCGTATGCCATCACACAAATGGCAAGGATGGGCAACACCAGGTTAACTTCTGTCAGGCGCTGGATCAGGCTGTCCACCCAGCCGCCAAACCAAACCCCTGCGGCGGAGAGAAACATTGACAGGACGGTTGTAATCAATGCGCCAAACAGGCCAAATCCCAGTGCCACCGGCATCCCCCATAATAACGGGGTCAATAAGTCCCGGCGCATCCGGTCTGTACCAGCAAAGCCAAAAACCTGCCCCAGCAGCACCAGGCGGCCCTGGATGTCATTTCCCTCCTCAAATATGAACCCATCCATCCGCAGGCTGTAGGTGCCTTTCATCACTTGTGGAATGTCGGCATCCGGGTCGGCAAACAACAGGTAATGGCTCGGGGTGGGGTGTATCTGGCCAAAAATGAACCACTTTTGCCAGTTTTTATTCTGGTTGACCAGGTTCCGGGCATTCAACCCATTTTCGAAGGTATAGGTCAATTCCGGTTCCACGGATGTGCTCTTGAGCTTGAATTCCCTGCCATCCGGGGTGGTCCAGGTAAGCGTTACAAACGACTGCTTCTCTTTGAAGTTCCCCGCCAGGTAGAGGAAAACCTCCTGTGGGAAATCAGCGTATTCATAATTAAATGTGTAGGTGTACGAAACTTTCTTCAGGTTATTCTCAAATGCGCCTTCTTCCTTTATCACCCCTTCAGAATCACTTTCGAGGATAATCCTGGAAAGGTATTTATCCATCTTGAAGAAATTCACCCAGGCAGGTTTTGCCAGGGCAGGGACATCTGCCTGACCGGAGAGCCGGCTGCCGCCCCATTCTGCCCCGATCTTCTCGTAGGGAAGGAATAGCAGTGCATACAATGAACCTGCCAGCAAGAACAGGATTAAAAAGAAGCCAAGAACTGCCGAGGGATAATGCCAGAGTGTCTTTATAAATCCCCAAAAAGCGGTGGCTGTTTTTTTTAGCGTTGCTAAAACATCACCCCAGCCGCCAGATTTTCCAGGTGAGTGCTTTTCTGCCTGTTCTCCAGATCCTGCTCCTTTACGGGAGAACCTGATTGCAGTTCCAGGAATTCGCCTGGCCGACTGCACCCCTGACCGGGCTTTTCTCTGCCGCAGGATGGGCTCGCCTTTGAGAAGGTGGATGCGCGGGTCAACCAGGACATAGGCGATGTCCAGCAGGAAAACAGCCAAGCCTAGCAGGTATGCAAAGATCACGATCACCGTGATGGCGATGAGCAGGTTGCCCGGGTACATACTTTCACCCCAGAAATTTGGCAGCCCTACTTTGATGAACAACAAACCTACCCCAGGCCAGCTGAAGATCACTTCCAGCGCCATGGTCATCTGCCAGAATGAGACCAGCATAAGGGTGAAAGTGGTGATAATGTACGAGAGACC
Organism: Leptolinea sp. UBA4782; assembly: GCA_002403095.1. Classification (GTDB taxonomy): domain Bacteria; phylum Chloroflexota; class Anaerolineae; order Anaerolineales; family Anaerolineaceae; genus UBA4782. The sequence continues at coordinate 82,541 of DHHC01000016.1, read as the reverse complement.
GGGGCGGAGGATGTACTGGTTTTGCAGCTTCCGGTGGTTCAATCCCTGGGCAATTCCCTGGGTTACGTAATCTTCTTCAGAATAAATCATGAAGTAAGTGCGCCAGGAATACACCAGTTGAAAGAAAAGGCTGAGAACAATGGCAGTGACCGGCAGAACCATATGTTTCATGACCATCAGGACGAAAAGGAGAGGGTCCTCTGGACGCTGAATATCATACATGCCTGCAACAGGCAGAACCTTGAGAAACACAGCAAAAATAGCAATTAGAACAATCCCAATCACCCAGCTAGGAATTGAGAAGACCGGTGTTAGAAATGTGAAAAAACGGTCGAACCAAGCGCCCTGTTTCCTGGAAAGCAGCAGCGCCAGAGGAATGCCCAGCAGGAAGATCAACAGGTTGGCTGAAACTGCCAGCAGGATAGTCTTTGGCAGTGTGTCTAAAACGATATCATTCTGGCTGATGGTGTCAGGTCTGTATGAAAATCCTTTCCCCGAACTGGTGGCAATCCTTTCCAGCGCGCCCCAATCGAATCTGAGGGCATTTAAGGTCCACCGCAGGTTCCGTTGAAAATAGGGCAATTTCAAACCAAGGTCTTCGTACAAAAGCTCTTGCATCGCTGAGACGGCCTTTTGCTGCTGCACTTCCGACATCTCCTGGTAGGCAGGGTCATTGTAGGTATATACCTTGATCATCAGGTCTACCTGTTGCACGATGCTTGATTCGAGGGGGGGCGGTTTTACCCCATAGCCCGTGTTGATTGGACGGTTTGCGATGATGATGGTGATAAACACCCCGACAAAAATCGTTGCAAAAATTAACAGGGCTTTTGAAACCAGGAACCGGATTACCTGGAGGGTGGATTTCCAGCGGGCACTTGATAGCATCCGTTGAACTTCACGCTTATCTGCGGAAGATTGGCTGCTCACAGGCCGAAGGGGATGAGGCGTTTCCTGGTGAATGGTCACCGGCTGGGTGATTTCCTCGTCCTCATCAACGGTCTCTTGACTGCTGAATTGTGGCTTTTCTCCGTTAGCTACAGGCATTCCAAGGGAGGTTTGCTCTACCCGCAAAGCTGCCCAGCGGAGCGCCTTCTGGACAGAGGGATTTCCTGGAGCAATCTTTTCTGCCTGGTGCAAGTAAGCCAACCCTTCTTGCGGGCTGCTGCAGTATGCCAGGATCAGCAATGCCTGGACATTATTCGGATCCAGCCGTAAAATCCCTGCCGCCAAGCCGGCTGCTGCAAGTGTGTTTCCCTGCTGCAGAGCCTGGGCGGCTTGCTTGAGAATTGGCTGGATAGTTGAAGAAAGTTGTTCCATTAGTGCAAGCGTTTACTGCAGGTTCTACAGGACTTTCCCTGATAAGTTTACTGCCAATTAATCATTCCATTAATTGGCAGTGTTATTACAATGCTTGGTTTTCCTTGGTGGTCAACTTGGAATTGCCGTATAAGTCATAAGCAATTAGCAATTATGATGCTGCGATGGACTTTAATACCTCAGCGAACTTCTCAATCTCATCAAAGGTGTTGTAATGTACTGCACCTACTCTAACAAGCCCGCCAGTCTCTTCCACACCCAGGTGCTGGGTGACTGCGAGTGCATAAAAATTCCCATCCCAAAGGTTGATGCCTGCTTTGCCGAATTCTTCTGCTGCCTGGCGGGAGGGCTTGCCAGCCACCTGGAATGAGAAGGTTGCCACGCGGTCTTCCACCTGCCAGGGACCGTACAGGGTAACATTGGGAATGGAATCAAATATCTGCAGGAAGCGGCTGTTCATTTCATGTTCATAGGCACGCAGGGCATGCATGGCTTTCTTGTAAGTCAGAGCCCTGCCGGAATATTTACCTGAAAGCATTTCAATATGCTCTAACCCAAAAGATTTCCCCAGCCATTCGAAATACTCCAGGGTGCCAAGGACGCCATTCATGGCTTCAAAGGAACCTGTGCCTGTCTCAAACTTACCAGGCGGGGTGGACGGGGCAGGACGCACGCGGTACGCGGTTAAGGAATCCATTAGGTCGTACTTGCCGTACAGGATTCCCAGGTGCGGACCGAAGAATTTGTAAGCTGAACAAACCAGAAAATCGCAATCGAGGTCCTGAACATCAATAGGGCCATGCGGGGCATACTGGACAGCATCGATATACACCAGGGCTCCAGCAGCGTGCGCCATTTTCACCAGCTTTTTGGCCGGGTTAATGGTACCGAGCGCATTGGAAGCATACCCGAATGCGGCCAGGCGGGGTTTTTCCTGCATGGCAGCCTGGAAGTCATCCAGATCCAGCATGCCTGTCTGGCGGTCGAAATTCACCCAGCGCACCTTGCAGCCCCGGTCTTCAGCAGCCTGCAGCCAGGGAGAGATATTGGCATCATGATCCAACTTGGTGACCACGATGGTGTCGCCAGGCTGGAAGGTGCGCGCCAGGGCACGCGAGATGGTGTAGGTCAGGGTGGTCATGTTCATGCCGAACACGATCTCATTCGGGCTGGCAGCATGCAGAAAATCTGCCATGGCAGCCCGGGCTTCGTCTACCGATGCATCCGAACTGGCGCTGGTTGGGTAGGCACCGCCATGGTTGGCGTTCCGTTCCAGGTAATATTCCGTAAGCCTGTCAATGGATTGCTGGCAGACCTGGGTTCCCCCGGGATTATCCAAAAAGATTGTGTCTGCCGCAAGGGCGGGAAAGTGGCTGCGGATGGCGGTGAGGTCCAGCATATCAGGCTCCAGTCAGGTCGTCAGAATCATCTTCTATATCAATGTCATCATCTTCGTCGAGGTCCAGGTCATCAATTTCGTGGCGCACCCATAATAGAAGCACATTGCCGTCATCGGTGTCCACGGCGCGGGCGGCAACTATCGGAATCTTCTCTTCCAGCCCAATCTCGTTGCGGTAATGCAGGTAGATGGGTTCCTGTTTGCTCCAGGCACGGTGGCAGCGTTCTACCAGGGCCGGCCCGTTAAAGGTGCGCAGGCGGGTAAGGGCTGTGTCATAAAGGATGGGACCCTCATTCATCCCGATCGCCCAGCCGTCATGACTGTCTTCAAAGACGGGGGTTGGTCCTTCGATGATTGTAATACGGTCTTCCATTTTTTCTCCAATCCGTGTGATGATACCATAAATTGAAAAGCATGCATGTGACTGGCTGCGAACAGCTGGCTACGCGGTCATGCGCTTCTCGTCTTAACGGGAAGGCAGCCGAACATGGGCGGGCTACCTGTTCTAACAGATTTCCTATATTGTGCTTACAAAAAAACAATATCCAAAAGTTATTATGTAAGCAAGAAAACAATCAATGAATAAATACAGGAGGACCCTATGACTTACTACTTTTCTTATCCAGGAACCGCACGGCGAGCCCGGCACATGATGCAGCGCACGATGGATTCTGAATGGCAGCAGCAGGAATGTAATGTTACCTTCCCAATCGATGTTAAAGCAGAAGATGATGCTTATATCATCACTGCCCTTATCCCGGGGATCAAAGCTGAAGACCTTAATATCCAGATCGTCAATGAAACCCTCAGCATCCAGGGTGAACTGGTGAATGACCGTGAGGAAAACGCCCGCTACTTGCTGGCTGAACGCCCCTTTGGAAAATTCTGCCGCACGCTTACCCTGCCGGAGCAGCTCGATTCTGCCAAATCGGAAGCCGAGTTTGAGAACGGTGTGCTCAAGCTGCGTATTCCTAAAGCCGAGCAGGCAAAACCGAAAGCGATTAAAGTGATCACCAAGAAATAACCATTCTCCTCCGTTATGGTTGATGTTAGAAAAGGCAGCAGCTCAAGCTGCCTTTTCTGCTTAAAGACTACCCGTAAGTATTAATCACCTGCTGCACGTTGCGTATTCCGAATCCCTGGGCTAAAATGAATCTATGCTTTGCCGGAAGATCACTTCCGGTTTATGTTGATTCGTTATGAAAAGACCAAACCTTTCATTGCCGCGGCTGTTTTTTATCCTGAGTGCCTTCCTGCTGGCTGGCTGCGGTCAAGCTACCTCCTCAACGGCGCACACTCTTCCTGGAACCTTGCCGGTGGATATCCAGCTTAAAGAGTTCTATATGGATAAGGGTGGAGAAGAAGTCTTTGGCCCGGCCATCGCCGAGGTGACGGTAGAAGATTACCTGCGCTGCCAGCTCATGGCAAACGCCCGCATTTGCGCCAACACCAACCTGAACGGTGCCAGCCGGTTCTCCCTGTCCCCGCTGGGTTCACAACTTGGCATCCCGCTCAACAAGGAAGTGGATAACAGTGCCATCTTCCCTGATTTCATTCCCTTGATTGAACAGCTGGGGGTAGAGAATGCCGGGCGGCCGCTGGATAAACCCCGCTACAACTATGCAGAGGGCAGGATTGAGCAATACTTCGCCAGGGTTGGTTTTTACATCAATTTGCATAACCCGGCTTCACCGGTCCAATTGCTGCCCTACGGGGCAACAGCTTGCGGCAGCGCCTGTACTTATGTCCCGCCTGTTTCTTTTAAACCCATCCTGGACCTGTATCCATCCAGTTTTACATCCGCTTTGCAAAGTCTGGGAGGGGAGGCATTCAGCGGCATCCCCCTGACGCCGGTGTACACCGCCGCCGATGGAAACCTGGAGCAGGTATTTACCAATATCGCGGTGTATGCCAGCCCCGATACTCCCGAAAATGTCCAGCTGCGCCCTGTCCCATCAATAGTCGGGGTACAGCCAGGCGTGATGACCACGCAGCAGTATGACATCACCGATAATATGGTTTTCGTACAGGTGGAAGGTGGTTTGGGGTATCACGTCCCCATCCCGCTGGACAATTACATCAGCATGCACGGCGGGCTGGCTGTTTCAGGTTACCCGGTAAACGAGATCAGCCTGGTCCCGGATAGCAGCGTCTACCGCCAGTGCTTCCAGGCCTACTGCCTGGATTATGACCCGAATGCACGCGAAGCTTACAAGACACTCCCGGCTGCTTTAGGGCGGCAATACCTGGAGGCGGTCAAGCCTGTCATCCCGGGCGGGATCGTACAGCCGGAGGAAGTGCTCCTGGGCACCAGTGTTAAGTTCCCGCGCCTCTCGATAAAGGAGATCCAGGTTATTTCAATCCTCTTGGAGCAGCGCTACAGCGCTCAACCAGTGCCTGGTATCCAGGCTGAACTGGTAGTGCGCAACCCGGATGGAAGCCTGGTTTTTGAAGGGAATCTGCCCGCAACCGACGAAAACGGCCGCGCCAGTATCAGCCTTGAGCCAATGGGGGATAAACAGAACGGCGACCTGTTGTTCTACCAGGTCTGCCTTCAGCAAGAGACCGCTGCCCCGGTTTGCAGCAACGGGTCATTCCTGATCTGGGATTAGTGTTGTATATTAGGGGGCTGGTTCCGCCAGCACATCCACAGTCTCGATCATACCTGAAAGGCTGTATACCTGGAAAGCAAATTCCACGCTGGTTTCACCAGCCGGCAAATTCACGCTGAAGCGCCGTGCCGTGGTAATTTTCCCCTGCCCATTCCTGCCAACCAGCAGCACCCAGTACTCCCCCGCACCGGCATCCCCTGCGGTAATCTTTCCTGTTACCCGGGCAGATGTGCCTTCAGCGTTGAGTTCTATTGCAGTTCCTGAAACTTCGACCGTGCTGCTCACTGCCAGGGATGGAATAGCCGAGCGCAATTCAGCATCCATGCTGCCATTCCAGGTCTTGTCGGCCGGGAAGACAGCATACAACGGTAGCGTGCCGCCAGCTGGGATCCGGTTCAGGAGTGAATAAGCAACTGCCTCTTTAAGGGTGCCATCCGCAGACAGGTAGCGCAGGGTTGCGCTGACCCCTTCGATGGGAGTTGCAGACGGGTTGGATGAGTCCAGGAAGCAGATGATGCGCCATGCAGTGTCCTGGTAGCAGGCAGGCGCCTGCAAGGTGACCGGAATGGGGGTAGGCAGCACGCTCGCAGAGTCTCCTTCTGCAGGCGCTGCCGGGATACTCAGCACCGTACCAACCGGGATGGCATTCGGGTTGACGGTAGGGTTGGCAATGATCAGGGCATCGACCGTAATGCCGTACTTCACGGCAATTGTGCCGAACGATTCGCCAGCGGTTACCGTATGCAAAATAGGCGTCGGGGTGGGAGACGGCAGCGGGGCGGGAGTGCCCTCGGGAGATGGTTCGGGTGTGGGAGTTTTGGTGTTTTGGATGTAAGGGGACAGGGTGATAGCGTGAATCGTTTCCACCCAGGTCGCTGTTGAAGGAGGCTTTTGTGGACTGCAGGCGGCTGTCTGCACCAGCAGGATCAGTGCCAGGGCAAAGCCGGTCCATCTTCTTCTTATAGGCTGCATGGCGGGATTATAACATGCCAGGGTTGCAGGGTTTTCCGGGCGATCAGTCGAGGGTGGGCATGATGAAGAACTGCCCTTCTTTTCCATCGGGGTGCAGCTCGATCTTGATCCTGTATACCTCGCTCAGGCGCTCGGCAGTGAGTACCTCGGCAGGAGCTCCGTAAGAAACCAGCTTCCCGCCGTTCAGCAGCACCACCTTATCACAAAAACGGCTTACCAGGTTGAGGTCGTGCATCGCCATCACAACCACCAGGTTTTGGTCCTCGGCCAGGCGGCGGACATCAGCCAGCAGGTTGAACTGGAACTGGATATCGAGGTGGGTGGTGGGTTCATCCAGCACCAGGATGGGAGCAGCCTGTGCCAGGGCGCGTGCCAGCAGCAGACGCTGCTGCTCGCCACCGGAGAGCTGCCCGACCTGCCGGTTTGCCAGCTCCAGGGTGGCGGTTTGCCTCATGGCATCGCGGGTTATGGTTTCATCGCGGTGAGAAAGGTTTCCCAGCCAGTTTACATACGGCGTGCGCCCCAGCACAACGGTCTGCCAGCCGGTGAAGGCAGGCGGCAGCTGGGTTGCTTGCGGTACCACGGCGACCATGCGGGCGCGCTGGGCTGCGCTGAGGGTTTGGATATCTTTTCCAAAGGCATGGATGCTGCCCTGCTGCAGCGGCAAGACCCCGCTGATGGCGCGGATCAGGGTGGTTTTCCCTGCGCCATTGGGGCCGACCAGGGCAGTCACTTCTCCCGGGCTGGCGGTAAAGTTAATGCCCTGCAGGATGGATTTATTCAGATAGCCGGCGTGGACATCCAGTAATTCGAGCATGGTTATACCTCCTCGGGGCGGGAGCGGCGCAGCACCCAGATAAAGAACGGTGCCCCGGTCAAAGCGGTGATGATACCCACCGGGACTTCCTGGGGCGCAATCACCACCCGGGCGAGAATATCCGACAGCAGCAGGAAGGCTGCGCCAGCCAGGGTGGAGAGCGGCAGAATGCGGCGGTAATTTCCTCCGGCAAGCAGGCGCACAATATGGGGAGTAATCAAGCCGACAAAACCGATCACCCCTGAAAATGACACTGCAGCTGCAGTCGTGAGGGAAGCCGCTACGATCACAACCAGGCGCCTGCGCCCAACTCGCAGCCCCATCTGGGCCGCTTGTTCATCACCGAACTGCATCACATTCAGGGTATACCCCATGGTCAGCAGCGCCCCAATTCCCAGCACAGCATACGGCAGCATCCCCAGCACCGGCTGCCAGCCGCTGAGAGTGGAACCGCCCAGCAGCCAGACCATTGAACGGCGCAGCTCGCCGGTGGATTTGAGCATCACAAAGGATGAAACCGCAGTGGTAAAAGAACTGATTGCTACGCCTGCCAGCACAAGGCTGGTGCTGGAAGAGGTGCGGTTTACCCGCGCCAGGACTACTACCAGCAGTACGGTAACCAAACCGGCTGCAAAGGCAACTACCGGGATGATAAACGTGGAAGCCCATTCATACGGCCAGCGGATGGACATGGCGATCACCGCGCCAAGGCCTGCGCCGGATGCGACACCGATCACGTACGGGTCAGCCAGCGGGTTGCGAAAAAGGCCCTGGTAGGCTGCCCCGCTGCTGGCTAACGCTGCGCCCGTCAGGGCGAGCAGGATGGTGCGCGGCAGGCGCAGCTTAAAAATAATGGCAGCCTCTGGAGGGATCTGTTCCCCCAGGCTGCCGGTGATCCCCTGCCAGAACACAGCAAAGATATCTTTGAGCGGAATCACAACACTGCCCACCGCCACGCTAAGCAGCATGGCTGCCAGCAAGATGGCCAGGGTGACCAGGTAAGGGCGGGCAGTGTTTTCTTTCATGATTATGGAAGCTGGTCTGCGATCTCAGGATGGAGCAGGCGGGCGAACTCGATCAGCCCATCCACCAGGCGCGGCCCGGGGCGGGAAACCAGGTCGTCATCGAAGGAGGAAATCTGTCCCTTGGTGACTGCCTGCAGGTTTTCCCAGCCCGCCCTGGCGGCAACCTGTTCGGGAGTGGTTCCGTAAGCTGCGTCACCCAGGAAGATCATGTCGGGATCCCGGATAATGAGTTCTTCCTGGCTGATCTGAACCCAGGCGCCATCCAGGCTGCTTCCCAGGTTCACGCCGCCAGCCCGGCTGACCAGCTGGTCAACAAAGGTGCCTGGACCTGCAGTCCAGGGCTTGGCTGGATCGGTGGCATCCAGTTCATAAAAAATTACCGGGCGGTTGGCAGTGCCTGCCACCAGCTCATCGACTTTGCTTACCCGGCTGGTGAGGTCTGCAACCAGTGCGGCAGCTTCTTTTTCATGGCCGGTAAGTTTGCCAACAGTCTCAATGTTCGTGTACAGGTCTTCGAGCACAACCGGGTTGCCCAGGTAGAATACGGTCAGTCCCAACCCTTCTAGCGAATGGACCAGTTCGGGGGAGTGTAATTCGGTCAACAGCACCAGGTCAGGCTGCAAGGCGACAATGGCTTCGAGGTTGTAATCACCCATAGAGCCGCCCACTGAGGGCACATCGAGGGCTTCAGCCGGATAATCGGAAAAGTCTTCTCTTCCAACAACCTGCTCTCCGGCACCAACGGCAAAAAGCAGCTCGGTGTTTGAGGGCGCCAGGGAAACGATGCGCTGGGCAGGCTGCGTGAGGGTAACTTCACGCTGCAAGAAATCAGTGTAAGTTTGGGGTGTTACAGGTTTGCACGCTGTCAGCAGCAGGAGGGTAACCAGCAGTGCAAAAATGATAGTTTTTTTCATGGTCATCGAATACTCCAATTTCGTTATGGTGTACAGTCCAGTATATTAATCAACTTGCCAGTATTGTCCCTTTCTGGGGTCCGGCAGTTAAAAAACTGCTTCCCTGCCACATTGCCAGGGAAGAAATTTTCGGGGATATCACGGCTCAGCCGGGTTTCCACCTCCTTTCAGCGAGGATTGTGGCAAACGCTGCCTGGAGGGCGACCTGGCTCGGTCACTTAAAAAAGCGACCATACAGTTGCGCAACAGCACCGGACTTGCACCGGTTTCGCCATTAAGCCTTTCCATCCGGGGAGAAGGCACGCATGCAGCAAATATTCAATTGTTAATCATTGTATAGGTCAGGTAAATATCTGTCAAGGAAAATTGCAGAAATTCCCTGCCCGATTGCTAAGTGCTCCTGGTCCTTCTTGGTTTGACGGATTTGCCGCCGGAGGGTACTGCGGTTGACCGGTAGGATGGCGCTGTGATGATGTGGAACTTGCAGAACCCCTGGTGCAGCATGCGGCTGCGGATGCGCGGGTCGATCTCATCCAATGTAGAGGTGGTCGTGATTACGGTCGGCAGCTCGGCGTTGTAGCGGTAGTTCAGGATCTGGTAGAGTTTTTCCTTCGCCCAGGGGGTGGCGCTCTGGGTTCCCAGGTCATCCAGGATGAGCAGCGCATTCGTGCGCACCTGGTCAAACATCTGGTCATACGGGATGGTGCTGTTCGGGCTGAAGGTAGCCCGCAGGTGGTCCAGCAGATCAGGCACCACCACGAACATCGGGCTTTCACCCATGGCGGTGCGGTAGTTGCCGATAGCTGCTGCCAGGTGGGTCTTACCGCAACCGTAATCCCCGGTCAACACCAGCCAGCCCGATGGCTCTTCCGAGAACATGCGGGCGGCATGGTAGGCGTTCTCAAGGCTGCTTTTTGCTTCCGGACTTATCTTCTCATTTTCCCTCAGGCTGAAATTACTGAAGGTCTGTTTGCTGTGCAAGGGCAGGGAGGAAAGCTGGGGTGTGCTGCTGTCTACCATCGGGGAGCGGAAGTCCGGTGCATTGATGCGGATGGTGGTTACCAGCGAGGGGTCATGCAGGCGCGAGCTGATGCGGCCGTCAATCTCAGCCAGGCCCTGGTTGGTGGTGATGATGGTGGGCAGGCGGTTGGTGTAACGGTGGTTGATGATCTGGTACAGCTTTTCCTCTGCCCAGGGGGTGGCATTCTGTGTCCCGAGGTCATCCAGAACCAGCAGTTCGATATTGCGGATCTCATCAAAGCGTGATTCCATCGTCTGTTCCGGGTTGCCATAAGCGAAGCGCAGCCAATCCAGCAGGTCCGGGACTGTGAGGAACAGGGTGGGGACACCATTTTCCACAGCCTGGTTAGCCACGGCTGCCGCCAGGTGGGTCTTGCCGCAGCCATACGGCCCCATCAGGAACAGCCAGCCGTCGAGGTGCTGGGCGAAATGGACGGCTGAATTCAACGCCAGCTTAAGCGAGTTCACCTGCTGGTCGCCCAGGCCCAGGCGCCCCTCGGTCTTGAAATTTTGGAAAGTCATATCTTTAAATGCGGTGAGGTTGCTCAAGCGCACCAGGCGCTGGCGGTTTTCTGCATCCACAGCTTCTTTACGGCATTCGCACAAAACCAGCTTGCCGAATTCGGGATGATGGATGGGAAGGTCGCGGGATAAATACCCTTTTCCCTTGCAAATAGGGCAGACATCACCTGTACCTTCAGCGTCCCCTGGTTCCTGCGGCATGTTATCCTTCATCCTGGAAGTATTTGCGATAACTTTCTTCGTAATCTCGTTTAGTTTGGGCATAACGTCCTTCCTTCTTCCAGGATACCAGGATGGCTTCAATGTAGTTCCAGCGGCGCACGTTGTTTTCAACGGCTGCCTGGATGGCATCCTTGATCCAATCCTGCGGGTAAGCTGCCTCAGCGTCACGCAGGGTGTCTGCGATCAACGGGGTGAGCGGCCCGATATTCTCTTCATACAGCTGGTAAATAGTGCGGCGCTCGCGCCCGGTATTTACATTAATGTCTTCACCGGGCCTCCAACTGCCCTCCCGGCAGGCTTGAGCAAGGGCTTTGCCGCGTTCCGAGTTCAGGAAGTAAATCTCCTCTGTATACCCCAGGGGTTGGGCGGAAATGAGCATGCCGATTTCGATAAGCTTTTTTACCACCCGCCTGATCCTGGCCGGGGCTTGGGCGCTTTCTTTCTGGTCTTCTACAAACCAGGGAGGCGGGTTGAGATAATCATCCAGCCTGAGAAAACGGGTATTGCCCTCCTGCTGCTCCAGGAGCCAGAAGGTCAGCAAGGCTGTACGCAGCTGGAGCTGGTTTTCCAGTTTTGGTAATACCGTTTCAAAGAAGATCTCGGGTATGCGGATCGTCCTGATCCTGGTGCTGGGGAAACCCTTGAACTTGTTCATCTTCTCATTTGTTTAATTTCGTCTTCACTTAAAGCATTTTCAAAACGGGTGACATCATATTTGAACATGATTTCAATACCCGGGCTGGTCGGCCCGTTGCGGTGTTTGGCTACGATAAGCTCGATCTTTTCGAATGGGTCTCTCTTATCTTGCGGGAGGGCAAGCTGTTCTTTATCCAGCATGTTCGGGCGGTGAATGAACATGACAATATCTGCATCCTGTTCAAGGCTGCCGGATTCACGCAAATCGGACAGCACCGGGCGTTTATCCTGGCGCTGTTCCACCGCGCGCGAAAGCTGGGCTGCTGCCATTACTGGAACATTTAATTCGCGTGCCAGTATCTTCAAGTTCCTTGAGATAAATGAGACTTCCTGTACCCGGTTGTCAGTGCGGAAATCTCCCCCCATCAGCTGCAGGTAGTCCACAAGGATCAGGTCCAGCTTGTATTCATTATCCAGGCGGCGGCACTTGGTGCGCAACTGTAATGGTGTAATGGCAGGCGTGTCATCCAGGAAAATAACAGTGTCCGAATAGACATCGATAGTATGGAAGAACTTGGTCCACTCATTTTCATGCAGTTTGCCGGTGCGCAGGCGCTGGGTGTCAATGTCGGTCTCCTGGGCAATCAGGCGCTGAGCCAGCTGCTCGTTGGACATTTCCATCGAGAACATGGCAACATGTTTCTTATTGTGCAGGGCAGCATTCTTGGCTACTGAAAGCAGGAAACCGGTCTTGCCGGAACCCGGCCGGCCGGCAATGATCAGCAGGTCCGATTTTTGCAACCCGCCCAGGATTCGATCCAGGTCTTTCAGCCCGGTAGGCACCCCCATGATCTCATCGCCGCGCTGCGAAAGCTGTTCCACCCGGTCGAGTGTTTCTGCCATGACCGTGCGGATCGGCTGCAGGTCTTTGCGTGCCTGGCGTTCGCTGATCGCGAAGACCGATTTCTCAGCAGAATCCAGGACAATATCTACCGGCTGGGTGCGGTCGAATGCCATCTTGGCCATCTCGTTTGCGCTGGCCAGCATCTTGCGCCGGATGGAATCATCCCGGATCAAGATGGCGTAATTCTCCGCGTACATCGAGCTGGGTGTCTTGCTGAGCAAGAAAGTCAGGTAGGCTTTCCCGCCCACTTCTGTAAGCTGGTTGAATTCTTCAAGCTCGGTTGAGAGGGTGACGAAATCAATTGGCTGGCGTTTTTCGTACAAGCGGATGCAGGCTTCCCAGATCCAGCGGTTGCGGACGATATAAAAATCATCCGGTTGGATGACCTGGGCAACTTCATAATAGCTTTCAGGGTTGATCAGCACTGAACCCAGGACAGCCTCTTCGGCATCCCGGTTGTGGGGTTGTGCCTGGACTTCTGGTCCAGGCGGGGGGTTGAAATCGTCGTAGTCGCTCATGGTCAGGCTTTGTCCGGGTCCGGTTCATCGCTGTCAGGAACTGGAGGTTCAGCATCCGAATCTCCTTGATCAAGAGAATCGAGAAAATCTTCAAATACTGAAAGACGGTCTTCACTTTCCTCTGCCGGCTCTTCAGTAAGCGTTTCCGGTTCATCCTGGGTAGCATTCACATCAATTTCCTGATCCGGCACAAAGCCGGCAACTTCGAGGATCTCTGAAGACACCAGGATGGGAACCCTGCAGCGGATTGCCAGGGCAATCGCATCGGACGGACGCGAATCAATCTGGATGGTCTCCCCATTTACCTCGATGATCAAGTTGCCGTAAAAGACGTCCTCCCGCAGGGAGACAATCTCAATCCGCACCAACCGGCCGTTCAGTGCGTGGATGGCGTTCTTGAGCAGGTCATGGGTTTGCGGACGGGCAACCTCGATCTCTTGCAGGGCAAGGGTGATCGATTCGGCTTCAAACTGGCCAATCCAGATGGGTAAATGGCGCTCTCCGTCACGCTCCCGCAGGACGACTATGCGTTGCTGGTTGGTCAGGCTGACGCGTAAACTCTCGATAATCATTTCGATCATTGCAGGCATGGAACCTCGCTACTGCCGGTACAGCCTATGCTCTGATCCCTCTGGCTGGGCTTACCGGGTAATTTCTATTTTAGCATGCCCGCTAATGCGGTGCAACAAGAGCATATTGGATTCAGGCATGCCCCAGCATGTTTTAAGCTTAAAGATTCTTACTGGCTGGATAGTAATTCTATTGCTTTTTCCAGCTGCGGGTCAATATTATTGGCAAGGTCTTCTTCCGTGATCTCAACTACTACATCCGGAGTGATCCCGATTTCATTGATCTGGTTACCCTTTGGGGTCAGCCAGCGGGCAACAGTGACCCTGATCGCGCCCTGGTCGTTGGATAGGGGTGTCCAATTCTGGACAGAACCTTTCCCGTAGGTGACAGTGCCGACAATCGTACCGCGCCCGTAATCCTGGATCGCCCCGGCGGTGATCTCGGCTGCAGAAGCTGTGCCGGCATCCACCAGCACCACCAGCGGGATATCGGTTGCCAGTCCGCCGGCATTGGTGGTCAGCTCGCGCCGGGTGCCATCGCCAAATTCTTCAATAATCGCCACCTGGTCAGCCTTGATAAACTCAGAAACAACTTCTACTGCCGTGTTCAGATAGCCGCCCGAATTACCGCGCAAGTCAACAATCATGCCGCTTGGTTTCTCTGCCATCACTTCTTTCAACCCTGACCGCAGCTCGGGAGTGGTTTTATCCCCGAATTGGAAGATCTGGACGTAAGCAATATTGCCCTCGAGCATCTCGGCAGACGCGCTGGGCACGGTGATCTTTGCGCGGGTGATAGTAACTTCAAATGTCTCCTCGGTGGAGGGGCGAAAGACGGTAAGGGTAACATCTGTGCCTTCAGGCCCAAGCACCTTGGTTAAGCTCACATCCGGTGCGATCCCGGTCTGGTCAATGCCGTCAATTGCGATAAACTGGTCGCCGGTGCGCAAGCCGGCAGCTTTAGCCGGGCTGCCCGGCATTGGGCTCATGACCGTCAGGTAATCTTGGGATGTGTCCACCCAGGCGCCGATGCCGGTATATTCTTTTCCTGCCAGGTCTTCAGAGGCAGATTTGTATTCTTCAGGGGTCATATAGGACGAATGTTTATCCCCCAATCCCTCCATCATGCCACGGATAGCGCCCTGCATCAGCTTCAGGTCATCGACCGGCTGGTCCACATAGTAAGCATGCACCAGGTCCCAGGCTTCCCAGAAGGGGGCAAACAGTTTGTTGGTGTCGGCAGGGGTAACAGTTGTATCTGTTTCCGGATTGTCTGTTCCACCAGCGCCGATTGTTGCTGCCTGGCCGCTGGGACTGCCGGGCAGCGCCCAACCAAGTACCAGTCCGCCGGCAAAGGTACCTGCCAGCAGGATTACACCAATAAAAATGATCAATACGATGCGCGATGCTTTCATCGTGTGACTCCTCTACCTCTTAAGTATTCAGTGAATACTAGTGTACATCTGATGTATAAGAATTTTATGAATAATTGCCGTTTTTTCCACCTTCTTTTAGAAGCGGATCCAGTATCCTGGACAAGTCGTTGATGTTGGGAATGCAGGCGTCTGCAGCGGTTGACGTGGCGCATGAGTGGGGCTTGATGGTGTACATTCCCAGCTGGCGGGCAACCTGCAGATTCTGTTCGTGGTCATCTACCAGGATGCAGTGCTGATAGTCCAGCTCTCCGGCAATTTTCAGCGCGATGTCAAATGCCCCCGGGTCAGGCTTGCAATATGGCTGCACATCCAGGACATCCACCATGCCGTCGAAACAGTCTTCAAGACCCAGCACAGCCAGCGTGCGGCGGGCGTGTGCCTTATCGGCATTGGTGAAGATGAATTTTTTTGCAGGGATGTGCAAAAGAATTTCCCGCAGCCCGGGGTTTGGCTGGATGTATTGCGCCAGCGGGATGTCATGCACATATGCCAGGTACTTGTGGATGTCGATCCCGTAATTAATGTTCAAGCCGCGCAGGGTGGTGCCGTACTTGTTGAAAAGCTCCATGCGGGTTTCAACAATATTTTCGAGCGGGATACCAACCTCATTGTGCATGAAGTCCAGGATCCGGTCTCCCACTGCTTCCCAGACCCCGCTGTCGGGGGGATACAAGGTATCGTCCAGGTCAAAGTAGATGGTGGAAAAAGGCATACCCTGAAGTATACCCGAAGCTGGTTTGCCGGCAGGCCGGCTTTTTGGTATGATTTGTCCATAAGGATACAAGCAATGGATATACAGCTGTCTCAGGAAGAATATTTCCGCTATTCCCGCCATTTAATGCTGCCGGAAGTGGGGGTGGAAGGTCAGAAAAGATTAAAAGGCGCTTCGGTCCTGATCACTGGCAGCGGGGGGCTGGGATCGCCCATCGCACTTTACCTGGCTGCAGCCGGGGTCGGGCGGATCGGGTTGGCGGATTATGATATGGTGGAAGACTCCAACCTGCAGCGCCAGATCATCCATGGTACAAGTACAGTTGGGACGCCCAAGGTAGACAGCGCCAGGGCAAGGATTTCTGACCTGAACCCGTTCGTGCAGGTGGAAACATATAATGCCGTCCTGACCTCCAACAACATTACCGAAATCGCTGAAGGGTACGATGTGCTGGTGGATGGCAGCGACAACCTTGCTACCCGCTACCTGCTGAACGATTTTGCTGTGCTAACTGGAAAACCGTACATCTACGGCTCCATCTTCCGCTTTGAAGGTCAGGTGAGCGTTTTTGACAGCCGGAGCGGGCCGTGTTACCGCTGCCTGTTCCCCGCCCCGCCGCCACCTGAGCTGATGCCAAGCTGTTCCTCCGCCGGGGTGCTGGGAGTGCTTCCTGGTATCATCGGCACAATCCAGGCAAACGAAACCATCAAGGTTTTGCTTGGGATTGGACAGCCTTTGATCGGAAGGCTGCTGCTGCTCGATGCGCTGGAAATGCGCTTCAGCGAGATCCTGCTGCGCAAGAATCCCGCCTGCCCGGTATGCGGCGAAGCGCCAACCATCCATGCATTAATCGATTACGAACAATTCTGCGGTGCACCCTACCGGAGGGCAGGCGCCCAGGATTCACCTGAGTTTGATTTGCTTCCCCTTGAGTTGTATGACCGCCTGAAGAACGGGGAAAATATTACCCTTGTGGATGTGCGCGACCCGGTGGAAACCCAGGTATCTTCCCTGCCTGCTGCAATAAACATTCCCCTTGAGCGGCTGACTGGAAGGCTGGGCGAAATCCCCAGGGATCGCACGGTGGTGGTGTTTTGCCGGACGGGATCGCGCGGTCTGCAGGCAGCTGTCATGTTAAAACAGGCTGGTTTTCCGGATGTCAAACATCTTAAGGGGGGAATCAATGGCTGGGCGGTGCAGGTTGACCCGGGTATGAAACAGTATTGAGGCTGGGTATGAAAAAGGCTGCGATCATTTTCCTTTTCCTGGTGCTTTCAACATCTGCTTGTGGAATACTGCCCGGAGCTGCCCCGACAGTGCAGCCCACCAGCACTCTGCCGGCCCTTCCGCCGATTGCCCAGACCGCACCGGCGATTGCACCGCTTGCCACATGGACCCCGGTTATTGCGTCACCGGTACCTCCGGCTCCTGCCAGTGCGTCCCTGCTTTCTGAAATGCTGGAAGCCTACTCTGAGACACCAGCCTACACCATCCTGCTTGAGTCGGTTGTTATGGAAGGGGATGCTGTGTATGCAGATCCTTTCAATTCCCAGGTCCATTTGTTGATGGAGCGAGAACAAAAGAATTTCATCGAAGGGTTGATTGAGATCGAAGAATGGCGCGCTGCCAACATGCCAGATATCCGCTCAACCCTGGATGCAGCCCACCAGGTGACCCTCAATGACCACTCCCTGGTCAGCGTCCGGTTTGAGTTTTATGCTTTTACCGCCGGTGCAGCCCACCCGGTTTCCTATTCCAAAACATTGACCTATAACCTTGCGAGTGGCGATATGGTCCTGCTGCCAGACTTGTTTACACTGGGAACTGACTGGCTGGGAGCTCTCAGCAGCTACTGCCTGAAAGACTTGCAGGAACGCGGTGTGCTGGAATTCCCCGAAGGGGCAGGCCCGACTATGGGGAATTACACAAGCTGGACACTCGCACCGGAAGGGCTGGTTGTTTATTTCGATCCCTACCAGGTGGCAGCTTATGCTGCCGGTCCGCAGCAGGTGCTGGTGCCTTATGCTGCCATGTCAGAGTTCATTGCCCCTCAGGGTGTCTTGTCGTTCGTGCAACCCTGACCGGTACTCTGATCTTTAGTATTAGATAATAAAAGGTAACTGATAACCATGAATTATCCTTCACAAAAACAAGTTCTTCTGGCGGTGCTGGCGCACCCCGATGATGAGACTTTTGGTATGGGGGGAACCCTGGCGCTTTATGCCAGCCGGGGAGTGGAAGTACACCTGGTTTGCGCTACACGCGGCGAGGTAGGTGAGATGGACCCCAAACTGCTGGAAGGATTTTCCTCCATTGCCGAGCGGCGCGAATCAGAGCTGTGCTGTGCCGCTGATATGCTCGGGTTGAAGGCAGTCCATTTCCTGGATTACCGTGATTCGGGTATGCCAGGCTCGCCGGATAACACCCACCCATCAGCGCTGGCTGCCCAGCCGGTAGAGCAGGTGGCTGAGCAGGTGGCACACTGGATCCGCAAGCTAAAACCTCAGGTGGTGCTGACTTTTGACCCTGTGGGAGGGTATTATCATCCTGACCATATTGCCATCCATAAAGCGACCGTAGCAGGGGTAGAACTTGCGAAACAATCTGAAAATGGGGATCCGGGGATGGAAGGGTATGCTGTTCAAAAGCTGTATTACCATACCATGCCAAAGGGTTTCATTCGTGCTGCGGTCAGGCTGATGAAACTGGTAGGAAAGGATCCCACAAAATTCGGAACCAACAAGGATGTTGACCTTGAGGCGATAGCCCGGGTGAGCTTCCCAACCCATGCAATTATCCGTTACGCCTCTGTGGAGAAGCTGCGGGCTAAAGCTTCTGCATGCCATGAGTCGCAGGGTGGAAAGAGGATGGGGGGCGGCCCGCTGGGTTTCCTGCTACGGTTGTTCAGCGCCAAAGATACTTTCATGCGGGCTTATCCTCCGGTGCAAACCCGGCAGATGGAAAGGGATTTGTTCGAAGGGGTGCAATAATCCGCTCAAAGGTACAATGAATAAATGGCATAATACTCAGGGTGCATATTTTTGCACCCTGTGTTTTTACTTTTTACTCTCGCAACGAATTGTTCTCGGATAGCCCCTTAAAAAGTGCCGCCTTTTCGCTCTTTTAACCATTTTTGGATATTCTTCAAGGGCAGCTTGTCATAAGTGGCAAAGAGAAGCATACCGATTGCCATGACAAGCACGATCCAGTTGAACCCCTTGTTAAAAGCCAGGAATAATAGAATGGCTGTGGCAACCAGGCGGAAGGTGCGGCTTTGTGAATCGATCCCGGTGTACGCCTCGCCTTTTTGCACAGCCAGGAAAAAGGCGCGCAGGTCGCGGGCAGACATCCCTCCTACCCGCCGGGCGACTTCCTTGCCCTGGTTGTAGCCGATCAGGGTTGGGATGCTCTTGATGTTGAAACCCTGGGTCAGCTCCTGGTCTTCGTCGGTGTTTACTTCGATAAGCAGGAACTGCCCTTCGAATTCCTGCATCACGCTGGCAATAGCTGGTTTCATCATTTTGCAGGGGGCGCACCAGGGCGCCCAAAAATCAACGACAACCGGTAATGGCGAGCTTTTTACTTTATCATCAAAAGTTTGTTCCATATCCATCCTTAAGGCAGCAGGGTAATTTCATGCAATCCTGCCCTAATTTTACCTGTAAAATCCGCGGTTTCAACCATTACAGTCCCATTGTTGCGTATAGGTAATAAATAAACCTTTCTTTGTCCAAAAATATTCCAGCCTGTGACTTCGGCTGCCCGTTTTTTTGACTTTCTTTCCAGCTTCAGATATACTTTTTATGCTGGTTGTTCCACACCGGGAAAGGTAGTGTTCTTTCTTCGCGTTATACAGGAGGATAATGTATGTCAACTGACTCAAATTTCAAGTTAACGTATTCAACCATGTTCAATCCCCCCGAGGTCATGCATACCCGCTTTTCGGATGCGGTAACGCAGGTGAAAGCGCACCTGGGTCGAGAACATGCCATGATCATAAGCGGTAAAGATGTCTTTGCCTCTGAAAAGTTTGAAGACCGCACCCCGATCGATACATCTGTGGTGCTGGGGGTATTCCAGAAAGGCATCCCGGCAGATGCTGCGGCAGCCCTGGCAGCGGCACGCAAAGCCTGGCCGGGCTGGAAGAACACCCCCTGGCAAAAGCGGGTGGAATACATCCGCAAAGCCGCCGACCTGATGGACCAGCGTATTTATGAGATCGGTGCTGTCATGTCACTGGAAGTCGGCAAGAACCGCATGGAATCGCTGGGGGATGTGGCTGAAACTGCAGACCTGTTCCGCTACCCATGCGAGCAGATGGAAGAACATGACGGTTATGTGGTCAAGATGAAAGCTGACCCGCTCGTCGGGTTGACCAGCACCAATACATCGGTCTTGCGCCCATACGGTGTGTGGCTGGTAATCAGCCCGTTCAACTTCCCGGGTGCGCTCACCGGCGGCCCAACAGCTGCAGCGCTGGTAGCCGGAAATACTGTTGTTTTCAAGCCTGCAACCGACACCCCCTGGGTGCCACGCCTGATCGCTGAATGCCTGCGGGATGCCGGGGTGCCGGAGGGTGTTTTTAACTATGTTACCGGTCCCGGCAGCAGCCTCGGGCAGGCATTGATCGACAGCCCTGAGGTGGATGGTATCACTTTCACCGGCTCGCTGGATGTGGGCATGCGCATTTTCCGCAACTTTGCACAGGGGCGCTATGTGCGTCCTTCTATCCTGGAACTGGGCGGAAAGAACCCGGCCATCGTTTCGAAACATGCCAACCTGGACGACGCCGCCCTCGGGATCATGCGCTCTGCCTTTGGCTTGCAGGGGCAAAAATGCTCGGCTTGCTCGCGTGTGTTCGTGGAGGAAAGCGTCTATGATGCCCTGGCGGAACGACTGGTAGCGCTGACAGAGAAGATCAAGATCGGCGATCCGCTGGAGCAGGATGTTTACATGGGTCCGGTGGTCAACAAAGGCGCCTACCAGGACTTCCAGGACTATTGCCGCGAAGCGCTGGAGGCTGGTGCAAAATTCCTGACCGGGGGTAAAGTGCTGACGGAAGGCGCTTATGCCAAAGGCTATTTCTGCACACCAACCATTCTTGCTGACCTGCCGGAAAGCCATCGCCTGTGGAAGCATGAGATGTTCGAACCGATCGTAACCATCACGCCGGTAAAAGACCTGCAGGAAGCCATGCGCCGGGCGAACGACGTGGATTACGGGCTGACAGCCGGTTTCTACGGTACGCCTGATGAGGTGGAGTGGTTCTTCGACAAGATCGAAGCGGGTGTTACTTATGCCAACCGTCCCCAGGGTGTTACCACGGGTGCCTGGCCGGGTTACCAGCCCTTTGGCGGCTGGAAGGGCAGTGGCGCCAGCGGCAAGAACTCAGGCGGGGTGTATTACCTGCCGTTGTACATGCACGAGCAGATCCGCACGCTGGTTACCAAACCAGGTGCATAAACCAGGAGACCAGCATCCAACGTTTTGGGAGTTTCTTAATCATCGTCGGCCTGGGGCTGGGCGGCCTGTTCTACCTGACCGCCCGCTCAGGGGAGCTGGATGTTCCCCTGCTGATCATTGCGCTGGTTTGTTTTGCAATCGGGATTGTGCTCAGGAGGATGTTCAAACCGCCCCCGGTTGACAGCGGGCGGTTCAGGGTGCTCAGAAGGAAACACGATAACAACGACCACGAGGATGATGCATGACCAAATTGATGTCTTTGCATGATGCAATAAAGCAGTATGTGGAAGATGGCGATTGTGTTTACGCGGCTGGTTTTACCCACCTGATCCCGTTTGCTGCAGGGCACGAGATCATCCGCCAGGGTATCAAGGATCTAACCCTGGCGCGTGCCACCCCAGACCTGATCTATGATCAGATGGTGGCAGCCGGCTGTGCCCGCAAGGTTATCTTTTCATATATTGGCAACCCGGGTGTGGGCTCCTTGCGCATCATCCGGGCTGAGGTTGAAGCTGGCGGTCTTGAGATCGAGGAGTATTCCCATTTCGGGATGATCTCCCGCCTGCAGGCAGGTGCATCCGGTTTGCCCTTTATCCCCATGAACCAGACCGGTGCATGCGACCTGGAGCAGAGCAACCCGAATTACAAACGGGTAAAAGACCCGTACGGCGGAAAGGACGTGGTCGTGCTGCCGCCATTGCACCCCGATGTGGCGATTGTGCATGTCCAGCGTGCAAACGATGAAGGCTACGCCCAGATTTGGGGCATTCTGGGGGAACAGAAGGAAGCTGCCTTTGCCGCCCGGCATGTGATTGTCACCGCCGAAGAGATCGTACCGGACGAAGTCATCCGCTCAGACCCGAACCGGACGCTCATCCCCGGTTTTATCGTGGATGCTGTCTGCCATGTTCCTTACTGCTCGCACCCCTCCTACACCCAGGGTTATTATGACCGTGACAATGTGATGTACCTGGCATGGGATAAGATCAGCGAGAACCCGGATGAGGTCAAACGTTACCTGGATGAATGGGTGTACGGGGTGGCAGACCGCCGGGAGTACTGGGAAAAGCTGGGCAAGGAGACCCACGACCGCCTCAAAGTACGTCCAAGGTTCAGTTATCCAGTCGATTATGGAGCTTACTAGCCATGGAATACACCGCCAATGAACTCATGATCGTCAATGCCGCCCGTTTGCTGCGGGATGGCGATACCGTTTTTGTGGGGGTGGGTGTGCCCAACCTGGCCTGCAACCTGGCACGGCGGACACATGCGCCCAGCTTGCTGATGATTTACGAGGCCGGAGTGGTTGGCGCACGCCCGGCCAGGCTACCGCTTTCGATCGGCGACCCTACATTGGTGAGCGGATCGGCGCTGGTTTGCAGCATGTTTGATATCTTCTCGCTTTATTTACAGCGCGGCAATGTGGATGTAGGTTTCCTGGGCGGCGCACAAATCGACAAGTACGGCAATATCAATGCCACCGTGGTCGGTGAGTACGGGCATCCCAAAGTGCGCCTGCCTGGATCCGGCGGTTCTATGGAAATGGCAGCCTGGGCAAACCGCTGCTACATTATGACCCCCCACCAGAAGCGGCGCTTTCCGGAAAAGGTGGACTTTTGCACCTCGGCTGGTTTTGTGAGCGGGCATGGCGAACGCGCAGCTGCCGGATTACGCGGTAAAGGCCCGCAGGCTGTAGTGACAGACCTGGGCATAATGGAGCCGGATGAGACCGGCGAGTTTGTGGTTACAGCGCTGCATCCCGGCGTCCTGGTGGAGCAATTGCAGGCCAATACAGGCTGGGATTTGCGGGTTGCCAGGGAAGTACGGGTTACTGCTCCCCCGCAGGAACATGAATTGCAGATCTTGCGTGAGGAACTTGATCCCCAGGGAATTTACCGATAAGGAATAGCATGGCTGAATCTGCTGAAAAGATCAATTTGCTGGTTACTGTACCATTACCTGAAGAGATGCTGGCTGATATCCGGGCGGTTTCTTCCCGCATACGGCTGACGCCTTTCTTTACCCGCAAGGCTGAAGAAGTACCGGCCGATATCTGGAAGAAAACCGAAGTCCTGTACACGGATGCTGTACTGCCAGATCCCCAGCTGGCACCGGAGTTGAAGTTCATCCAGTTCCACTGGACGGGGCTGGACCTGCTGGTTGAATCCCCCCTGTTTAAGAACCCTGAAGTCCAGGTCGCCCATTCCAGCGGTGTGGCTGTTTCGCAGATCGGCGAATATGCCGTGATGATGATGCTGGCCCTAGGCCACCGTTTGCCGGAGATGACCGCATTACAGGCCAAGTCTGAATGGGTGCGCAACCGCTGGGAAAAACTGATCCCGGTTGAATTGCGCGGCAGCACGGTGGGGATTGTCGGGTACGGTAGCATCGGCCGGGAGATCGCCCGCCTGCTGCAGCCGTTTGGGGTTAAGGTACTGGCTACCAAACGGAATATGATGCAGCCGAAGGACAGCGGGTATACCCAGGAGGGGCTTGGAGATCCTGAAGGCGCCTTGTTCCACCGCCTTTACCCGGTCCAGGCGATCGGGTCCATGCTGAAAGAATGCGACTTCGTGGTGGTCTGCCTGCCGCTGACTCCATCGACCCATCATTTAATCAATGATGAAGTCTTGCGCCATATGAAACCGGAAGCTTATTTGATTGACATTGGCAGGGGTGAGATCGTTGATCAAGCTGCCCTGCTGACTGCCCTGCAGGAGCACCGGATTGCCGGGGCTGCGCTGGATGTGTTCGAGGAAGAACCCTTGAATCCGCAAAGCCCATTTTGGCACCTGCCGAATGTGTACGTCACACCGCATGTCTCCGGGGTCAGCGCCGAATACCGCCGCAGGGCGGTGGAGCTGTTCATCCAGAACCTCACCAGCTATATCAATGGGCTGCCGCTGCAGAACGTCTTTAATTCCGAGCAAGGGTATTGATGCGACGCAATTTTGATTATGTGCTGTTCGACCTGGGCAACACTCTCATGTATTATGATGCCCCCTGGCCTGGATCCCTGGAAGAAGCCACCGGGGCATTAACCAGCCAGCTGGTCAGTGACGGGATTCCCATCAAGCCGGCTGGTTTCCATGCTGATTTTCAAGCCCGCATGACCCAGTATTACACCTCGCGCGAGATCGACTGCGTGGAGGTTACCTCGCTGGATGTGTTGAATTCTCTCCTGGCGGAGCATGGCGCATCAAATGTCCCCATCCGGCATCTCCGCAATGCGCTGGCTGCCATGTATGCTGTCTCGCAATCCTACTGGCATGTGGAGGAAGACACCATCCCGATGCTTACCGAGCTGCGGCAGGCGGGATATAGGATGGGGCTGGTTACCAATGCCAGCGACAGCGATGATGTGCAGGTGCTGGTGGACAAAGCCGGCATCCGCGGGTATATGGATGTGATCGTGATCTCGGCGGATATCGGTTTGCGCAAACCTCATCCCCGCATATTTGAAACCGCGCTCAAGGTTTGGAATGCAACGCCGGGGCAGGTGGTTATGGTGGGCGACCTGCTGCCGGCAGATATTTTGGGAGCAAACAGGTTGGGGATCGCCAGTGCCTGGATCACCCGGCGTGCCAGCAAGCATGCCAACCAGCCTTACTTAGAAACTGTAAAACCGGACATGACCATTGCCAGCCTGCGGGAATTGCCTGCAGCGCTGCTGAGTTTCAAGCGCGATAGAGTAGAATAGAAAAGTAGGTTATCCTTTCCGGTCTTGCCAGGTGAGAGAAGAAAATGGACCTGTTTGACCACGCCTTAAAACAGAGAATGGAACGCGAAGCCCCGCTGGCTGAGCGCATGCGCCCGCGCACGCTGGAAGAGGTGGTCGGGCAGGAACACCTGATTTCGCCCGGCAAGCCTTTGCGGCGGGCGATTGAAGCCGACCGGTTATTTTCTTCGATCATATTCTTCGGCCCTCCCGGTACAGGCAAGACGACCCTGGCACGCCTGATCGCGCTGTATACCAAGGCGCATTTTGAGAGCATCTCTGCCGTCCTGGCAGGGGTGGCCGAATTGCGCCGGGTGATCTACGATGCGCAGGAACGCCGCAAGCTTTACCAGCAGCGCACCATCCTGTTTGTGGACGAAGTGCACCGCTGGAACAAAGCCCAGCAGGATGCCCTGCTGCCGCATGTCGAAAACGGTCTGATCACGCTGATCGGCGCCACCACCGGAAACCCGTACTTTGACGTGATCGCCCCCCTGGTTTCTCGCTCGCGTATCTTCGAAATGAAACCGCTTGAGGATGCCCAGCTGGTGATCTTATTGGAACGGGCGATGAAGGATGAGGTGCATGGCTACGGGCTGCAAAAGATTGCGCTGGCAGAGGATGCCGCTGCCCATCTGGTGCGCCTGGCAGGCGGGGATGCCCGCAACCTGTACAATGCCCTGGAGCTCTCGGTGGACAGCACGCCGCCGGATGAGGATGGGCAAATCAACATCACGCTGGAGGTGGTGGAAGATGCCGTCCAGCACCGCTCGCTGATCTACGACCGTGACGGTGACGCGCATTACGATACCATCTCAGCATTTATCAAATCTGTGCGCGGCTCCGACCCGGATGCAGCTTTATACTGGCTGGCAAAGATGCTGGTTGCCGGGGAAGACCCGCGCTTCATCCTGCGGCGGCTGATCGTGCTGGCCTCGGAAGACATCGGGCTGGCGGATCCGCAGGGGATGGTGGTGGCATCGGCTGCGGCCCAGGCTTTCGAATATATCGGCCTGCCTGAAGGCGTTTACCCGATCGCAGAGGCAACCCTTTACCTGGCAACTGCGCCCAAGTCCAACAGCGCGGGCGGATTCTTTGAAGCCCGCCAGCTAATCGAAGAGGAAGGCGCAGGACCGGTTCCTACCCACCTGATGGATGGCAGCCGCGATAAGCGCGGTCTGGGGCATGGCAAGGGATACCAATACCCGCACAGCTTTGACGGGCATTTTACCCCGCAGCAGTACCTGCCCGAAGCGCTGGAAGGGCGGCATTTCTACCAGCCTTCCGACCAGGGGTATGAGCAGGAAATTATAGAACGGTTATCAGCCTGGCGCAGGCAAAAGGAAGCCTGGCTGGAAGAACGCAGGAAAGGCATCAAACCCACTGGAGGAAACGGATAAGCATGGCAATCATCATCCTGGTACGGCACGGCGAGACTGATTGGGTGGGAAAGCGTCTGCAGGGGCGCCTGCCGGGCATTAACCTGAACGAAACCGGACGCAGGCAGGCGCAGCTGGCTGCAGAAGCGCTGCAGCACCTACCCATCAAGGCCATTTACTCTTCCCCGCTGGAGAGGGCGGCCCAAACCGCCCAGTACCTGGCGGATAGGAAGGGGCTGCAGGTCGAACACCACCTGGGCTTGATCGAGATGGATTACGGCAGCTTTACCGGGAAAACCTTCAAGCAATTATGGAAGATGAAGGGTTGGAGACAGATGGTGCAGCCCGGCCACACCGAACCCTTCCCGGGCGGCGACAGCGTGGCAACTGCCCTGGAACGGGTGATCACCGGGATAGAGGATATTGCCGGCCGCTGGGGTGAGAAGGATATCGTAGCCTGTTTCACCCATGCCGACCAGGTGCGCCTGACAATCGCCCATTACCTGCACATGCCCGAGGGCGAGTTCCACCGCCTGGTGGCGCACACCGCGGCGGCATCCGTGATCCAGGTATTCGAGGGGCAGGGGCAGGTCATCCAGGTCAACCAGGTGCTGTCACAGCCGGGCTGGGTGGAGTTTGTGGAAGGCCTGGCGAAACAGTCCGAAGCCCCGCACGGGTTTAAGAATATCAGGAAGGGGAAGAAAGTCGGGAGTAGATAGTTTAAAGATTTGTTTAGCTATCTGATATTTATAAAATGAAAACTGTACAAGATATTGCAGATGTTCTTAAGTCATACGTTTACTTATACATCGATCCTCGAAATAATGAGTTGTTTTATGTTGGTAAAGGAACAGAGGATCGACTCTTTGCTCATTTACGTGATCAAAGTGAATCAAAGAAAGTTGCGCGAATTGCCGAAATTCGAAAAAATGGATACGAACCCCAAATTGATGTGCTCAGATATGGACTATCGAATTCTGAAGCTGCTTTGGTGGAGGCGGCTGTAATCGATCTAATAGGAAAAGATAACCTTACTAATAAAGTGTCTGGCTATCACAGTAATAGTTTTGGGCGTCTTACTTCTCAAGAGTTGATGCTTTTGGTGGATGCAAAACAAGTACAGGTTAAACACAACGCTATTCTACTCACCATCAATAGTCTTTACAGAAGTGGAATGTCTCCTTTGGAACTTTACGAAACAACTAGAGGTTGTTGGCGTGTTGGATCACGCAGGAGCAAGGTTGAATACGCGTTCTCACTATTCCGCGGTATAGTACTTGAAGTCTATAGAATTGATCAATGGTTTCCAGCTGGAACTCTTGAATATAAAACCCGCGATTCATCTGCCTTTAAGAAGGATAGCCGATGGGAGTTCTCTGGGAAAATTGCGGAAGATATCCGTGAAGGGTACGTTGGTTTTTCAGTAGGAAAAGCAGGCCAAAATCCAATCAGATATGTTATTGGTAATTGATTATTCAAAATGTAAATTTGCGGAAATCCTTTAAACGCAAAGTGAGTGCGGGGAGGCTCGAACTCCCAACCAATGGCTTAAAAGGCCACTGCTCTTCCATTGAGCTACGCACCCAAGCGACTGGTATTGTATCATGCTACTTTTTAAGCGTCAACAGGATTATAGTTGGCGTTTATTTGGGGGTATGCCTCCCCAATAGGCCCGGGTCCAGACGAGATTGCTTTCATTCTGGAATCACCCGTGATATAAACGGATGAGAAGGAGCGCAATATGGCAGAATGGATTTACATCTCCCCCCACCTCGATGATGCAGTCCTCTCCTGCGGCGGGATGATCCGGCAGCAAGTGCAGCAGGGTGAGCGGGTGCAGGTTTGGACGGTGTGTGCCAAAGAAAACCCTTACCCCCAGCTTTCAGAGTTTGCCCAAATCTTGCACAACCGCTGGGAAACCGGTGATGAAACGGTCGCCATTCGACGTAGAGAAGATATCGCTGCTTGCGGCGTACTGGGCGCTGAACCTGCCCACCTGACCTTTTATGATGTCATTTACCGCAGGCTGCCGGGCGGCGCCCCGATTGTAACCTGCGATATTGAGCTCTTTCTGCCCCCGGAACCAGCAGAAATGGATGAAGGCAGGCAGGTGCTTGCTCCCTTCCTGGATGCCGTACCTGCCGGTGCGAGGGTGGTCGGACCGTTAACGATGGGCGGGCACCGTGACCACCGCCTGGTGCGCGCCTTGCTGGAAGAACGCTTTCCCGGCGTGCTTTACTTTGCCGATTATCCCTACATCGCCCAATATGAGCTGGATATCCATGAATTTACCCAGGGAATGGAGATTGGGTACCTGGCGGAGGTTGATGAAGCAGGGTTACAATCCTGGCAGGATGCTGTTGCGCAGTATGCCTCGCAGATCAGCTCGTTCTGGAAGGATGAAACCGACATGCGCGCCCAGCTCCGGCAATACTGGCTGACAGGTGAAGGCTGCCGGTTGTGGAAAAAAAGCCCCTGAACCGGATTCCAGTTATGCTATACTAATTTGAAAAGTGCAGGAAAGGCAATGGCCTGAGACTTGCACCATGTACAATCGTGTACTATATTTCATGTAGTTCGCTCGGGAGCGTCTTTTGGGCAGTTTAGAAAACCTGATCGGCCTGATCATTGTCCTTCTTACTGCGGGATTGTTGCTGATTTTCTCGTTAACCGGGAAGAAGCAAACCAGGGCGCGCCTGCGCAGCCTGCCGGCGATGGTGCAGCTGCGTAAGGCGCTCGGCTCATCTGTTGAGCAGGGCAGGCGGGTGCATCTCTCGCTGGGCTCGGTCAACCTGCTGAATCCTGCCAGCGCCTCATCGGTTTCCAGCCTGGCGGCAGAAGACCGCCTGGTGCAGGAGACTTCCATTGGCGACGCACCCCCGGTCATCACGAGCGGTGATGGGGCACTTTCCATCCTTTCACAGGACGTTTTATCCGGCAGCCTGCAGCGCCAGCCTGGCAGCGGAGCTGTATTACGGAACCAGGGACAATTAACCGGGGTATCCCCCTGGTCTTATGCTGCAGGAGCCATCCCGTTGGTGCAGGACCGGAGAACTTCTACCAATGTTTTGCTGGGGCATTTTGGCCCTGAAGCCGCCTTGATACTGGATGCAGCCGAAAAGAACTCCAGCCAGCAGATTGCCGGAACAGACAACCTGGCAGGGCAGGCGGTGATGTACGCCATGACCCAGGATATCCTGATCGGCGAAGAAGTGTTCACCGTGCCGGGGTACCTGCAGCCGGGAGCCAGTGCCAGGGCGGGAATCAAGGTGCAGGATGTGCTGCGCTGGGTGGTGATCGTTGTCCTGCTGGCAGCTGCCATTGCCAGGTTTATCCTGGCATTCCTGGGAGAGGCAGGCTGATGAAAGCGCCATTTGCTGCCGCGGTTGCCATTGCTATCGGGTTAATCATCCTGGCGGGTTATTTCCTGGATTTTCCAATCTTACAGTCCGTGCGGACGGTCCTGCTGGGTTGGGCTGTCAGCCTGATCGGGGTGGCAGCTATTGTTGGAATAGTTCACCTGATCCGTAACCAGTGGAAAAACCTGCGCAGCCCTGCCAAAGGCAGAGGATTAAGCGTGGTCCTTATCCTTTCATTCTTAATCACCCTGGTGGCCGGCCTGGTGCTGACCCCTGCCCATCCGGTATTCCAGAAAATTATTACCAGGATACAAGTTCCGGTAGAAGCTAGTTTGCTGGCGGTCATTTCGGTTATCCTGATCCTGGCGGGGGTGCGCCTGTTTCAGCGAAAGAAAGGCTGGATGGCTGTTGTCTTTCTGATTAGCGCCATCTTGTACCTATTGATCGGCAGCGGCATTTTATTCGCTGGCAGTGCTGCTGCACACGGTATTGGTGCATTTTTGATGCGCCTGCCGGTGGCTGGCGGGCGGGGCATCCTGCTTGGGGTAGCCCTTGGCAGCCTGGTGGCCGGGATCAAGATCTTGTTCGGTACGGAGCGGCCTTACAATGGATGACCCGAAACCTGTGATGCGCTGCCCCATGTGCGGTAAAGAGAATGATGCAGCTTCAAAACGCTGCACTTTTTGCCGGGCTGTTTTGCATGAGTTTGATATTTCCGATGATACTGAAGAGCCTGCATCCAGCGATGATTGGTTGACCAGCCTGCGCGACGCAGGCGGAACTGCGCCCCAGCAGGAAGGCGAAGTCCCTGCGCAAGACTCCGGGCAGTTCGAGCCCTTACCCCCTGAAAATAATGATGAAGATGCACCTGATTGGCTGCAGCGTATCCGCCAGCGTGTGGCAGAAGATTCAGCCCAGCCTATATCCGAACCTGGAACGAAACAAGAAGCAGGTGACGAAGGTCTCCCGGATTGGCTGCAAGGCATGATGCAGCAGGAAGGTGCGGAAAGCAGCGCCCCTTCTGCGACCTGGTTTACAGATAAGGAGCAGGATGAATCCGATTGGCTGGCACAGCTACGCCAATCTGAAGAGATAGTTTCAGCGCCTGGAGAAGAGATCCTTATCCCGGATGAAAATGAAGCGGTAGCGCCGATCCAGCCTGATGAACTTGAGAGCCGCCTGAGCAGCCTGAATTCCTGGCAGGGTATGGCTGAACCGGTTGAACCAGAGGCTGAAGCTGCCGCACCGACTGCACCATTAAGTCCGGGCATGGTGGTAGAGCAGCCTGGTGAGGCTGAAGCGTTTGCTCCTGGCGGTGAGCAAGTGGAATTCCCGCTTCCACCCGCAAAGGATGAAGAAGAAATTCCCGACTGGCTTAAGAAACTGCAAATGTCCGCCTCGCCTGTGCCGGATGAAATTCCGGAAGAAGAAGGCAGGCTGCCGGATTGGCTGCAGGAATTTGAAGCCGTTACCCCGGGCGGTTCCCAAGATGAGGCGCTGCCCTCCCAACTTGAAATGGATGAAACTGCTGAAGCAGTTGGCCGGGTGCCTGCGTTCTATGAGGATCTGCCGCAGATAGAGCCCATGGAAGAGGCTGCTGCAGGTCTGCCTGGTGAACAGCCGCAAGAGGTGGAAGAACCCGCCCTGGGTAAAGGCTGGGTTTTTGAAAAGCTTGATGAAGGTGAACCTGAACAGGCGACTACACCGCCTGCAGCAGAGGCTGAAATACCGGGCTGGCTGTCAAGCTTGAATATGGAGCCAAGCAATACATCAGCAAATACACCGATGCCCTTCAACGAAGATGAATTTCCAGCCTGGTTGGAAGGGCTAACCCCTGATGATGAAGAGGAAGTACCGGCTTTCCTGCCGGATTTTGAACTGGATAAGGCTTTAACAAAACCACCTGCAGACGAAGCGTTGCCATTTGAAGGCAGCGAACAACCGGAGTGGCTTGAAGAGCTTTCGCAGCCGGCCGGTGTGACTGGATCTGAAGAACTGCTCAGCACGCAGGAAGATATCTTGCCTGCAGAGTTACCCACCTGGCTCGAAGCCATGAAGCCGGATGTGACCCAGAAACCTTCCTTCACGTCCCAGAATGTGTTTCAGCAGGAAGGTCCTCTAGCCGGGCTGCCTGAAATATTGCCCTCACAGCTTTTCAAGAATGACTACGCCGAAGGGTTCTCACGCGGCGGGATGCTGAAAGTTACCCCCGAGCAGCAATCCAGCGCCGACCTGGTCGCCACCCTGTTGGGCAAAATGGGTGATGCCGCAGCAGTTCAACCCGCCGGGCGTAAAAAGGCCTATGACTGGCTACGGCCTGTGTTTACCCTGTTGCTTCTGGCAGCGATCATCCTGCCCATGGTCTTCGGTTCAGCTGGACTACCGCAGGCGGTGCTCTCACCATCTGGCGAAGCGGCTTACGCACTTATGCAATCAGTGGATACAACACGCCCTGTCCTGGTGGCATTTGATTATGAACCAGCCTATAGCGGCGAATTGTCCGCAGCTGGCCAGGCTGTCTTGCAGCAGCTCATCCAAAAGAATGCCCGGCTGGCATTTCTTTCCACAACTCCGGTGGGTGCAGTTTTTGCCGATGATATGCTAAAGACCAGCTTCCTGGCGGTGAACCCGGGGGCAGATGATACTACCTTTGCGGTTTACCGCACTGCACTAACTGCCAACCTGGGTTACCTGCCGGGCAGCAGTGCATCTTTGCAGGAGTTTACTAACAGCCCGCAGCAGGCTGCCCGCTATGGGTTGAATGCTGCCCTGGATGGCGTGCCCACCTGGAACATGCCTGCACTGACAGGTGTTGACTCGCTCGATGATTTTGGTCTGGTGCTGGTGCTGACCGACAGCGCCACCCTGGGGCGGACCTGGGTAGAACAGGTTGGTCCCGCACTCGGCAGTGTTCCGCTGGTGATGGTTTCCAGCGCTGCGGCTGCACCCATGCTGCTGCCGTATTATGAAAGCAAGCAGATCGACGGGCTTGTGGCCGGCATGGCAGATGGACTTGCTTACCAGCACCTGTCACCCGTTCAATCATTCCCTGCTGTCACCTCAGTTTCCCTTAAAGCTGCTGCAGGGTTGGCAGCGCTTGCATTGCTGGCAGGGCTGGCAGTGTACGCCTGGCAGTCTTTGCGGGCAAACCGGAGTAAAGAATAAGGCAAAGGGTTAAAGATACCTGATGGAATTTCTCTGGACGATTGCGGCATTCATATTAACCCTGATGGTACTCAGTTACCTGATTGGTGACAACCTGCTCTTCCGGCTGGCTGCCTACATATTTATTGGTGTGGCTGCGGGGCTTGTTGCTGTGCTGGTGATCTACCAGGCAATCCTGCCGCGTATGGTTTGGCCATTGATCTATGGCACGAACCAAGAACGCCTGCTGGCGCTGGTTCCAACAGTCTTGGGCGTGTTGCTGCTGTTCAAATTGTCGAGACGGTTGGGCAGGCTGGGTAATGCCCCGATGGCATACATCGCTGGGGCGGGTGCAGCCATTATCATTGGGGGCGCTGTCTACGGCACAATCATTGGGCAGGGTTCAGCAGCTGTAAACACCCTGCAGTTTGCCCCGGGTTCTGGTTACTTAGGAAGGCTGGGTGAGAGCACCATCATCCTGTTGGGAACCCTCACCAGCCTGGCATACTTCCACTTCAGTACACGGGTGGGTGTGACCCAGCCCGGCCGCCGGTCAGGTGTGATGCAGGCTGTTTCAGGAGTTGGGCAGGTATTCATTTCGATTACCCTGGGCGCTGTTTATGCTGGAGTTCTCCTGGCAGCGCTCAGTGCACTTGTCGAGCGCATCCTTTTCATCATCCAAACTGTGGGAGGACTGGGATAAAGCATGATCAGCAACAGTCATGAAGCCGGAAGCATGCTTGCCCTTGACCTGGGTAGTTTTACTACGCGGGCATCCTTGATCGATGTTGTGGATGGGCAGTACCGTTTGATCGCCGCTGGAGAAGCGCGCACTTCTGCAGGTTCACCGCATTTTGACATCCGAATCGGCGCAGCTGAGGCAGTACGCCAGATTGAAGCAGTGATCGACCGCCAGCTGGTGGACCGGCATGGTACCTTGATCATGCCGTTGCAGGCCAGCGGAAACGGATTTGACAGCCTGGTAATTCTCTACTCGTGTGTACCTGAATTGAAAATCGCGGCGGCAGGGTTGGTGAACGAAATTTCACTGGAAAGTGCCCAGCATCTCGTTTCGGGTATATACGGGAAAACAGTTGAGATCATCGGACTGCAAGACCGCAGGGACACTGCCGGCATGGTGGATGATATCCTGAAGCAGGAACCGGAAGTGATCATCCTGACAGGCGGGACCGAAAACGGGGCAGTACGGTCGATTGCAAGGCTCACCCAGCTGGTTCAAAAGGTTTGCCAGTTTACCCGGCGCGACCAGGCTCCTGAAGTGCTCTATGCCGGCAACAGCCGCATGGCGGAGCATGTCAGGACCAGCCTTGAGAAGCATACCAGTGTTTCCATCACTGAAAATATCCGCCCGGGCATAGAGATTGAATCGCTTGCCCCTGCAAAGGGAGCCCTTGCAGAGATTGCCTTCCATAATGCGCGCCGGAAAATAAACGGTTTAACTGAACTGACTGACCAGAGCAGCACCTTACCGTTACAGACTGCAAGCGGAATGGGTCTGCTGGTGCAAATGATCCATGAGATCAAGGGCGGCAGCCGCCCGGTGCTGGGAGTGGATATCGGCGCAGCTTATGCATCTATGTCCCTGGCGCGCCGAAAACGGAGTATGGATGTCACCCTTCCTTTGGGGACAGGCTGGAATGTCAGCCAGCTGCTGCAGAATGGGAAACTGGAAGAGATTGCCAAATGGCTGTCCCCTTCTATCAGCACCGCACGGATACTGGATGTGCTTTCACAAAAAGCCATTTACCCGCAGATCCAGCCGGTAAGCGGCGAGATGCAAGATATCGAACTGGCTGTGTTGCGGGTGGTCTTACGGACGCTGATTCAAAACCTGCAGGCGCGCTGGCGTATACCGGCTTCTGCAATGGAACCAATCCTGCTGTGCGGCAAGCCGCTGGCCAACCTGAACCCGCCGGGGGTTGCGTTGATGGCAGCCCTGGATGGTTTGCAGCCCGCCGGTATCACCACCATTATGCGCGATCCGCATGGGCTGGTTCCAGTGCTGGGCGCGGCCGGCAGGGTAAATCCTCTAATTCCAGTCCAACTTTTTGACTCCGGTGCTATTGACCACCTGGCAACAACGATTTGCCCGGTCAGCAAAGCGCCGCTGGGTACGCCTATCTTACGTGTCAAAATGACCGATGAAGCCGGTAAAGATGAGGAACTGGTAATCAAACAAGGATCGCTGGCAGTGCTTCCCATCCGCTTCAACCAGGTGGTTAAGGTTCACTTGCAGGGAATGCATGGTACCCTGGTGGATACGCTTACCCATACATCCAATGTAACCCTGATGATTACAGGCGGGTTATGCGGTGCTGTAATTGATGCCCGCGGCAGGCCGCTGATTCTGCCGAAGAATGCCGCAGAGCGCTGGGACCGCATCGAAAAGTGGCGAAGAGTGTTCGGTTAATTTGGCTGGTATATAACTTGCAACTCTACTTCTTACGGTAAATGATGACAGCTCCAGTAACGCATATCCTTCCTCTCACAACTTTCCACCGCACAAGGCTGCTGCCTTCGGCTGGAAATATCCTGGTGCGCAATGGTCAGAAGGTCAACCCGACCGATATTGTGGCAGAGACATACTGTTTCCCTGCCCATACCCTTATTGATGTCGGGAAGGCGTTCTTGGCAACCAGCCCTGCTGAGGCAGAGGAATTGATCCAGTTGAAACCCGGCGATCAGCTGCAAATTGGAGATGTCATCGCCCAGAAGAAAGGACTCTTTCGCAAGGTGCTGCGCGCCAAGCAGGCTGGCAGGGTCTTTTCCACCACGGGCGGGCAGGTCTGGGTAGAACTGCCGGGCAAACGGTTTGAGCTGCGGGCAGGTTATCCTGGTACCGTCACCGAGATCATCCCCGAACGCGGGATCAAGATGGTGGTTAGTGGCGCCTTGATTCAGGCTGCATGGGGCAATGGCAAGATCGATGAAAGCACGATTGTCAGCTTTCCCCAGGTCGCTGACGAGGAATTGCAGCCTGAAAAGGTCGACATTTCCTCCAGGGGCGGGTTTGTCTTCAGCGGATACCTTGGCATAGCAGAAGTCCTCACACTGGCAGCCCAGGTGCCCCTGCGCGGGTTGATCCTTGGAAGCATGGCTGCAGAACTGGTGCCGCTGGCGGTTTCCATGCCTTATCCCATCATCCTTACGGAAGGCTTCGGCCGCATCCCTGTTAACCGGAATGCATTCACCATCCTGACCAGCAACAGGGACCGTTCTGTATCCCTTTTTGGGTTGAACTGGGATTTCTTCTCAGGACAGCGGCCTGAGATCACCATTGCCTTGCCGGCAGCGGGTGACGATGCGCACGATACTGCAGTATTCAAAGCAGGCAAGCAGGTAAGGTTCCTGGCAGAGCCTGCCGCAGGCGAGATTGGTGAACTGGAGCAATTTGATCTGCAGTTGGGCAGCGCAGTTGTAAAGATTGGTGACAACAAACGGGTAAAGGTACCGCTGGCGAATCTGGATGTGCTAGAATAGAGTTAGAGCAAGTTGAGGAGGAGAACCTATGAGCGACCAGTATGATGATAACTTGATGGAGCCCTTTGAAGAGGAAACCCCTGAACCAGAAAATGGCCCAGAAGAAGAGCCCAATAAGAAGGGTGGGAAATCATTTGGACTTATTGTTGCCCTGATCGGGCTGATCACCCTGGCAGTTGTGGTTGTTGGGGTTGTCCTGTTGTTTTTCAGGATGCGCGGTAATACTACCCTGGAAGAAGCAGCCCAGATCAATGCACAAAATACCATGACAGTCCAGGCGGCTACCCAGCAGGCGTATGAGAACAACCTCAAGCTGACCCCGAGTGCAACCCTGAAAGGCCAGGTTGCAGCCACGCTGACGCCTGTCCTGGTGATGCCCAGCAATACACCTGCGGTTGAGAAAGCAGATACTACCATTGTGGCAGCCGGTGCAGAAGACCCGCGGACTGCAACAGTAGCCGCATTGCTGACACAGGCAGTCACACTCGATCCAACTGCAGCATATGCTGCCACCCTGGCAGCCCAACCTACCGCCCTGCCTACAACCGGGTTTGCCGACCAGGTTGGTTTGCCCGGCCTGTTTGGATTGGGCGTACTGGCATTGATCGTGATTTTCGTCGCACGGCGCCTGCGCACATCTGCCCGTTAGCGCAGCTTTTTCTTATCGACGGGCTCCGTACCTGATCTGGTTGCCTCAGAATAAATCACCGTCTCTGGGTTATCTCAGAGACGGTGTGCTTTTTAAGCCATATCGCTGGCGATAGATTCGCCAAAGTCCAGCAGGGCTTTAACCATCTCTCTCGATCTACCTTCCGCATAGACTCTCAGTACCGGTTCTGTCCCCGATGGCCGGATCAACAGCCAGGATTCATCTGCCAGGAGGTATTTGATCCCATCCAAGGTGCTGATACTGGCCAGGCTTTCGCCGCCTATGCTGGCGGGTGCATTGTCTTGCAGCCGGGCAGTAATGACCGATTTTGAGACTGGCCGGTTCAGGCGCAGGTCCGTACGCTCGTAAAAGGCAGGGCCAACTTCATCCAGCAGGCTCTGCACCAGGTCATAGAGGCTGGTCTTCGCATCAGCAATGATCTCCAGGAGCAGCAAACCCATTAAGACCCCATCGCCTTCAGGAATGTGGCCTTTAATCGAAATACCGCCGGATTCTTCGCCGCCAATAAGCACATCTTCTTTTTGCATGATATCCGCGATGTGGTTGAAACCAACCGGGGTTTCGTGAACTTTCAGCCCGTATTTGACAGCCAGTCTGTCGATCATGCGCGTGGTGGAAACCGTGCGGACGACTGAACCGCTCCAGCCGCGTTTCTGCACCAGGTAGCGCAGCGCCAGGGCCATGATCTTATGCGGGTCGACAAAATTTCCACGCTCGTCTATGGCGCCGATGCGGTCTGCGTCTCCATCTGTTGCCAGGCCGAAATCACCAGCGCCAGTGCTGATTGCACCTGCCAGTGCGCCCAGGTATTGGGTGATAGGTTCAGGATGTACCCCGCCGAATCCTGGATTCATGTCACCCCGGATTTCGTGAACTTCGCAGCCTGTGCCTTGCAGGATGCCGCGGATTGCCCCCCGGCCGGAACCGTACATTGAATCCACCACCACCCTTATCTGCGAGTCGGCTATGATGTCGAAGTTGACCAGTTTACGGATATGCTCATAGTATGCCGGGATGGGATTGAAGCGCACGATCTTTTTCTGTTCGGTGGCATGCTCATACTCCATCAAGTTGGGACCGCGGCCTTGCTCTTCGTTGTCGTTCAAATACACTTCCACCCGGCGGCACTGTTCGGGTGAAGCCGATGAGCCGTATGCCGATTTGAGTTTTATGCCGTTGTAGCGAGGGGCGTTGTGTGAAGCGGTGATCATCACACCCCCGGCAGCCTGCATGTGGTGAACTGCGTAAGATATGACCGGGGTAGGAGCATCGGATTGGCTCAGCAGGACATTAAAGTCGTTGGCGGCCAGTACACGCGCGACTTCTTTGGCATACCGGTCTGAAAGGAAACGCGTATCAAATCCGACCACCATGCGTCTTTTACTGGCTTCATCCAGTTGAGAAAAACCATTTTCCCAATTGGTGGAGGCAACCGCATCCGCGATCGCCTGGGTTACCAGCCTCAGTGTAGTAAATGTAAACGTATCTGATATTACGGCTCTCCAGCCGTCGGTTCCAAAGTGTACAGGCATCTATCTATTACTCCAAGAGAATTAGGATTACCACCCTGCCTTAGGTGTGGCGGTGATTAATAAGGACCGGACGATCCATCCTTCAACCGGATCATCGGAGATGGTACGTATTTTAACCCAGATCACATTATCTGCCTGGGTGTATTCGTCTACAACGATAACCATCACATCAGTGCTTAAAGATGTGATCGCCTGGCTGTCGAAAGAGGGTTCTTTTCGAATATACGCTCCGCCGAATTCATTTGGCTTAATCTTGGCATATACAGGGGTTGCCATTGGTGTTAAAGTGATAGTAGGGGTTTTGGTGGGGACCAATGTATTGGTGGGTGTGGCAGTAGACGTCCCTGAACCAGCAGGCAGGCTGGCTGCAGGTTGAATTTCCGGGGCTAGTGAGGGTGCAGGTGATTGTTTGACCAGGGCAGCAGCTGATGGAATTACCTCAGTAAAAGCTTCCAGGGAAGGCATGGCTGTTTCGCGGGTCAATGCTGTCCCCAATCCGCTGATGAAGACTGCAGCTACGATGATCACAATGGTTACCGTTGTGCCAAGGGTGTATCCAAACACATTGCTCGGGCGCAAGCCCATCACTGCCATGGTCAGGGTTCCAAGCAGGGCACACCAGGCCAGGTGGATTACAAAAACCAGGAGCGCATCCGGCCAAAGCCCGGGTACACTGCCCGTCAAACCAAATCCAGCCACACCAATTGGGAGATAAAGCTCATACACAAGCGCAACACTGGTAACCAACGGCTTGCTGGTGCGGGAACGGATGAGCATGTACGCGGTCAGGATGATACCTGCGCTGAGAAGAAGGAAATCCCCCCATATGAAACGGGCATGGGCAAAGGCATATGAATAGGTTGCCGGGGATAACCTGGTGGAAACCCAGCCTGCGGCACATCCAAAAGCAAAAACAACCAGGCTGCCTATGGTAAAAGCAGCCAGTGAACGCAGGAAGAAACGCACCGAACCGACTGCTGCAGCCAGTGAAAGGCCAATGGCCGGCGCTAAGAAAGGCGCAATCAGGGCAGCCAGGATGTACAGGGCTGGCTGGTCCAGCAAGATGGCAGCCGCAAGGATAATGGCGGTTAACAGGGTGATGGTGTAAAAATCAAGCGAAGGGGTCAGGCGGTGCGACAGTTCTTTGAGAAATTCAGCCCGTGCATCTGAAGTTGACGGAACCAGACTTCTGCGGCGCTGCCTTCTCCGCGCTGGAGAAAGGTTGTCGTCATCTGATGGAAGAAACTGGCTGGTTGGTAAATTCATAGCTGTATTTGGGCCTGTTTTTCTGGGTAATTATAATACAAACAGGGTCACAGTCCCGGCACTGGCAAGCCGGCAGCTGCATCAGAAAAAGAAACTGGTAGAATAGATGGAACATGTTTAGCCACAGACAGGAAGGTTTTAAGAATGCTGCCATCAGATAAGAATTCAACAGGCCGGAAAATCCTTTTCAGCCTGCTTGCGCTGTTCCTTGTGATCTGCGTAGTCTTGAGCCTGCTGGCAGTTGCTGCTGGTTTACTGGTCATTTGGGGATAACGCAGGTTGATATGCTGGATGTGAAACGGATACAAGCCATTTGCTTTGATGTTGACGGAACGTTAAGCGATACTGATGATGTCTGGGTAGCTAAATTTACCCTACGGTTAAAGTCGGTTTTACCCTGGTTTCACAAAGATAAGCTATTGTCGTTCTCCCGATTTCTGGTGATGGCTGCTGAAAGCCCGTCCAACCTGGCTTACCGCATGCTGGATTGGATGCACCTGGATGGACCGCTTGGGAGACTCTCTTCCTCGATTGCGAAGAAAAATGGAAAGCCCCATGCAAGTTCTTTCCAGGCAATTCCCGAGGTTATACCGATGCTGAATGCACTTTCCGGGAAGCTGCCGCTGGCTGTAGTCAGCGCCCGGGATGAATCTTCCACCCTCCGGTTCCTGGCACAATTCAACATCCAGGAATGCTTCCAGGTCGTGGTTACGTCTCAAACCTGCAGGTTCACCAAACCTTTTCCAGATCCAGTCCTTTTTGCAGCAAAAACCATGCGGGTTCAGCCTGCGAACTGCCTGATGGTGGGGGATACCACTGTGGATATTCTGTCTGGCAGACGGGCTGGTATGCAAACGGTAGGCGTACTTTGCGGTTTTGGCAAGGAAGATGAGCTGCGCAG
The DNA here is from genome assembly GCA_002403095.1 of Leptolinea sp. UBA4782. Taxonomy (GTDB): domain Bacteria; phylum Chloroflexota; class Anaerolineae; order Anaerolineales; family Anaerolineaceae; genus UBA4782. Next base: position 42,010 of record DHHC01000016.1, on the reverse strand, counting down.
GTCAGGTGCCGACCTGATTCTGCCTTCTACGGCTGACCTGGTTCACCATCTCAATATCAGCTGAATTGTGCTAGTTGGTGACAGAGAATATCACTACGGAGCTGCCGGTATTGCCAGCAGTATCGGTAACCTCTACCTGCAGGGTATGGCTCCCGGCAGCAGGAGTCCAGGAGATGCTATGAACATCCCCCCCGGTCTGGGCAATTTGCTCTCCATCGACCAGCCAGGTGATGGTTTGCACCTGAACATTTTCGGTCACATCGACCTGGAAATACAGGGCAGTCTGGTCGCCTGCTGATATCAGTAATTCGTTGGAAGGGTAAAGGATTTTCACCACAGGGCTGGCGTTATCAACCATTACCTGAATAATGCTAGAGCTTACCTGTCGATCTGTGTGGACCACAACCAGCCGGAGTGCGAACAGTCCGTCAGATTCTGTTGCCCAGGTTCCCAGGGTGCTGTTCCGGATGGGGTTGGTACCGCTGCCAATTTCCTGCCAGGATGCCGGGTTCAAGCCTTCTCCTACTTGCAGGCTGTAGGATTGGAAACCCTCGCCGGCTGCTGTACCAATCACCTTGAATTCGCCATGAACAATTGCGAACATCTCAGGAGATGTGATTTGGATATCTGGATTCCGCGGGGGTATTTGGATCGTATCGTAATCTGCAGGAGGCTGCGGAATCCCATTGGCAGCCGCCCAGTCCCTGGCTTCATCCGGCAACACAAAGAAGGTTTGTTTTTCAATTAATTCGAGCGGTGTGAAAATGGTTGCCAGCTTGCCGGTCTCCCGGTTCACATCGAGCTCCCGGTACATGCTGTCGTAGCTGGCAGGCTCCATTCCGGAAAGGAAAACTTCATTGACCACAACCGGGCAAAACCTGGTTGCCCGATCACCTGAAGGATCGCAGACATTCATCATGGTCACACCGGCCGGAGTCTCCCAGTCCGAAGGCTCTTCAGAAGTGCTAGCATACTGGATCAGCGCATTCCAGATACCTGCTGCTATACGGTAATCCAGGGTGGTTTCCTGGCCGGCATCACCAGCTAAGCCCACCCAGCTTACCGCCAGGTACTGCCTGGTATATCCAGCTGTCCAGACTTCATCTCCCCGTGCTGAGGTACCAACCTTCACCCCGGCAGGTTTACCAATCTCCGTCAAGTTGGGGGTACCAAATGCTTCCCGGCGGGCAGTCTCATCTGCAAGCATGTGATGCACCAGATAGGCCATCGGTTTGCTCAGTACAGCCTGGCTGGTTTGCGTAGCGGGAGAATACAGGATAAGCCCGCTGTTGGTAATAACCTGCCGTACAGCAGCCGGTTCTACCTGACCCGTTTTCGGGTTAAGGTACCCTTTTCTTTCTCCCAGGGTAGCAAACACACTGTAAATATGGGCAGCTTCAAGAATATTCAGCGATTGACCTTCCAGGATAACCTGTGCATTATGGGAAGACTTGTTAAATGTGAAAAGCCCGAGAGGTTCAGTCGAACGCCAAACGGTATCTGCACCAATCTGTTCCACCAGCCCTACCAGCGGCCTGGTGGAATCGTTCACCAGCGCAGTCCGCAGTCTCATCGGCCCTGCATACTGGCTGTAATCCAGCACGCCGCCTGATCCGGAGGTGCTGGCAGGCAAATCCCACAGCAAGGTCGCCGGGCTGAACCCGCGTGAGAAGGCAGCGACTGCTGCGATTGGTGTCAACAGTGAACCTGCCTGGTGTGTGTTAAGACCGCTTTCGATCCCTGCCCAGTCAATGTCACCGACCAGCGCCCGGATCTCGCCTGTGGTATTCTCCAGCACTGCCGCTGACCCAACTGCATTAACCTGCTGTGATAACAGGAAGAGGGGCAGCCCGGGAAGTAAACTGGTAGATTCGCAATCAAAAGCAGAGGTGTCCAATTCGCCGTCAACATTGTTCCTGATACGGTTTAATTGCAGCTGCAGGATGCATTCTGCCTGCGCCTGAAGACTGGCATCCAGGGTGGAAAGGATGATCAATCCTCCACGCTCGAGGGTTTGTTTACCCACTATGCTGGCAGCTTGATCGATCACAATACGGGTGAACGCAGAAAATTCTGCAGCCTGTTTAATTGTCTTAACGGGTACCTGTGTGGTCAGTATCTCTGTCAATTCGCTTGCAGTGATGTACCCGTTCAAGGCCAGGTTCTCCGCCAGTACTTCCTGGTACTCCCTGGCTGCCGCAGGGGTGTCCAGCGGGTTTAAACCCGGAGCCATGTGTACAGATGTCAGCAAAACCGCTTCTGGCAGGTTGAGGTCTTGAGCAGATTTCCCGAGGTAAAGCTGGGCGGCAGAATCCATGCTGTAGGCCAGGTGGCCAGCGTAAGCGCTGTTTATGTACCATTCCAGCACTTTCACCCGTCCGTATTTCGCCACCAGCTGGCCAGCCAGCAAGCGCATGCGGATGCTCCGCTTCAGGCTTGCAGGTTCCTTCTCCAACAGCAAGATATCTACCAACCTCTCTGCAATTGTCACTGGCTGGGGATTATTCCACTCTGCGAGGGAAAAACCTGAACTTGACCAGAAATCGGGCTGCAGGCTGGCTACCATGATCCGGGTCAATTGGGCGGAGAAGTGGTTGGGCTCTTCCGGATCCAGCTTCAGGTACCTGCGTTCAACTCCGGGATTTTCCAGTTCGGCAAGCAGGATTTCTCCGCTGCGGTCGTAAATGCGGGTGGGTTCGAGGAATAACCCGTTTTCCTCATTAAGGAATACCGGCAACATATCCAGGGAGGGAAGGTCGCGGGTTACCTGGGTGAAGACCAAGCTGCCTGCCAGCACAGCCAGGGTGAGGGAGATGCTGATCAGCAGGATTACAGCTCTTCCCATACCTGCCATGAAACGCTGCGGGCGGTATTTTTTCTTAAGCGCGTTTTCCCTTCTCCTGCGGATGAAAATGGTCTTGTGCAGCAGCTGCAAAACTCACCTCATTTGGTACTTACAGGCGTGGGTGTGGCGGTTGGCTTCACTGTCGGAGTTACCGTAATTGTCATGGAGGGAAGGCGGGTGAGTGTGACGGTCCTGGTTTGTGTGGGCAGCCTGGTTACAGTTTGTGTTTTAGTCAGGGTTGGCAGGCGGGTAATCGTGATGGTTGGCGTCCGCGAAGGCATGTGGGTCATGGTGAGTGTGGGTGTTACCGGGGTTACTGTGGGCGTGGATAGAATTTCAAGCCGCTGGTTGGCCAGTTGTCTCCACGCAGATGGCATACTCGACGCCGGCAATGCCAGCAAAGCTTTCCAATCCCGGATGGCAGCTATTGTTTCATCCAGCAATTCCAGCGACTGGGCACGGTAATACAACAGGCTGGCATGCTCTGCATCGGTTTCATAGTACGCTTCAGCTGCACTCAATTGCATGTAGGCATTTCCCGGCTGCTTTTTTTCAAGGAAAGCCAGGCTCAATGCCAGGTTGGTGTCAAAGATGGTTTTATCCAATTTTAGAGAAGCGTTCAAGTCGGCAATCGCCTTGTCCACTTCATTTTCTTCCAGGTACAGCTGACCCCGGATGGATAACAGCTTGGCGCTGCGGATGCCGCTATCGATAGCATCCGTCAGGATTTCCAATGCTTTCTTGTCGTTGCCTGTTTCATAATATGCCTGTCCCAGCCAGGCCAGCGCATCAGTATTTTCAGGCTCGTAGAGGATAACGGTTTCAAGCATCTCGATCGCATCGGGATACTGCTCCTGTTTGCAATAGATTTCTCCAAGCAAGCGGTAGACTTCCAGGTTGGTGATGTCCAACTGGAGCGCACTCTCCAGTTCAGCCTGTGCATCCACCAGGTCACCCTGGATGTAGCGCGAGTAGCCGAGCAGGTAATGGTACCTGGCGGAACTGGCTGCCTGGCTGTCGACATCTTCCAGAGCTTTTTCTGCCAGTTGGGCATTATTTAGCCGCACGGCAGCTTCAGCGTAGGCAAGCCTGGCTTCAATCAATCCTGGGTCCAGCTCCATCGCTTTTTTGAATTGGCCGGCAGCCGTATCCAGGTCAGGGGAACTGGCATTCATCTGCAGCAGCCCGAGACCCAGGTATGCAGGCGCAAAGCTGTCTGAAATCTTTAACGCTTCCAGGTAGGCCAGCCGGGCATTATCGGTGTCCTGGTTCAGGCGGTAAGCTTCGCCCAGGTAATATTGCAGGTCAGGTGAACCGGCCGCCAGGTCTGCAGCCTGCTGGAAGTACAGTATAGCGGATGGATAATCCTGGGCTGCCAGGCGGCGGAGGCCAATACTGTAGGCTTCAATTGGATGGGGGGTCTGCACATACAGGGGGGTCGGTGTATAAGTAGCTGCCAGCCGGGCTGACAACGGCGGAGGTCCGCCCACGATAGTTTCAGGTGTGGTATAGATCAAGGTGTTTTTAGGCAGGAACGTTGGGGTTGGACCTTCAGTGATGAGCGGGCTGCGTAAGACGGTCACATTCCTGACGCCGCTGGGAATGAACTGGAAAAACAGGAATGCTCCTGCAGACAGGAAAACAACAGCGATTACCACCTGCAGCAGGATACGGAGCGGGTTCGGTTTTGATTTTCTTTTTACGGGTACTGCGGGTTCAAGCGGCGGCAGTTTCCAGGATTTCCGCTGCCTAGACATTGGCACTGCCAGGTCCGGCTGGGCAGGCAGCTTGCCAAGCATGACCAGCCCCTGGCGAGCAGCAGGATGTTGCGGTTCAAGCTTCAGGACCTCCTGCAGGCAGAAGAACTTCTCTTTCTCACTCTCTACAACAGCACTCATCAGCAGCCAGTACTGGGCATTGCCGGGTTCACTTTTGATCAAGCGGGTTAAGATTTCACGCGCGTTGGATAATCTCCCCTCCTGAAAAGCCAGATAGGCTTCCTCAAAAAGACTCTGGTTTACAGCTGGCATTCTATGAGTTTAACACAGGCATTATCTGACCGCAAGCAAACAACCCCAGCGTAATCATGGTATCATAGCGGAAGTCTTGGAGTGCGTATGCTTATTGATACATTTGGGCGAAAGATCACATACCTGAGAATTTCGGTCACTGACCGCTGCAACCTGCGCTGTGCATACTGTATGCCAGCGGAAGGTATTGTTCGCCAATCGCATGATTCCATTTTGCGGTATGAAGAGATCTTCAAAATTGTGCAGATAGCTGCTGATAACGGGGTGACGGAAATCCGCCTGACTGGCGGTGAGCCGCTGGTGAGGGAAGATATTGTTGAATTGATCAAGATGATCCGTTCTGTCCCGCAGATCACGGATATCAGCCTGACCACCAATGCGCTTTTACTGGAAGAGTATGCTGCCAGATTAAAACTAGCCGGGCTCAACCGGGTCAATATCAGTCTGGATACCCTCGATCCCGAAAAATTTAAAAAGATTACCAGGGTTGGGTCATTTGAAAAAGTTTGGGCTGGTATCCTGGCAGCTGAAGCTGCCGGCCTGCAACCCATCAAGTTGAATGCTGTTGTGATCCGGGGTCTAAATGATACGGAAATTCCTGCCCTGGCGCACCTGAGTGTGGATAAGCCGTGGAACATCCGCTTCATCGAATTGATGCCGGTGAAGAACCAGGAATCTTGGGGAGACGGATTCCTTCCACCTGAGGATGCCTATGTTTCCAAGCAGGAAATGCTCCAGATCTTGCAGACTTACAACCTGCAGGCTGTACATGACATGGATGGCAGCGGACCTGCCAAATACTACCGCATCCCCGGTGCAAAGGGAACTATCGGCTTTATCTCACCCATCGGCGAAAAATTCTGTGATGAATGCAACCGCCTGCGTTTGACAGCCGACGGCAATCTTCGGCCCTGCTTGTTGAGCGAAATTGAAATCCCCCTAAGGGAAGCAATCCGCAAGGGGGAAGATATTCTGCCGCTGCTGCAGAAAGCAGTTCTATTAAAGCCCGGCGGGCATGAAATCACCAGCCATTACAGTTCAACCGGCCGCTGCATGATGCAGATCGGCGGGTAGCCCAGCCTAGGCAGTACCGAACTGGCGGTCGCCTGCGTCTCCCAATCCAGGTAGAATGTAGCCGTTCTCATTGAGGCGTTCATCCACTGCTGCCAGGTGGATGGGCACATCCGGATGGCTGTTTTGGAGATGCGCAATTCCTTCCGGTGCGCCGATCAACCCCACGAACTTGATGCGCTTCACTCCCCATTGTTTGAGGATATCCACGGTTGCCACCGCTGAACCGCCTGTCGCCAGCATTGGATCCAGAATCAGGCAAACCGAAACGGTAGGTTCAATGGGCAGCTTGTTGTAATACTGCACCGGCTTCAGTGTCTTTTCATCACGGTAGATGCCGATATGCCAGACCTCCGCTGAAGGCATAAAATTCCACACCCCTTCCACCATCCCCAGCCCGGCCCGCAGGATTGGGATCAGCCCGATTTTGTGCACCAACTGGTAACCATCAGTCTCCTTCAGGGGAGTCTGCACCCGCACTGGCTTGATAACAAGATCACTGGTGGCTTCGTAAGCCAGCAGTCCGGCCAGCTCACCGACCAGTTCACGGAATTTCTTGGGTTCGGTATCCTTGCTGCGCAGTATTGTCAGTTTATGGGCTACCAGGGGATGAGTGGATACATATAGGTTAGGCATGGCGGTTCTCCAGAGAGGGATTTAATAAAATTATACGGCAGAACCGTATTGTGCACCGCTGGATTCCCGGAAAAACTGCTTGAGGTATAATCAATTGCATGGATGACAATTCACCCCGCCTGGTTTCACCTGAAGCCCGCCCTGACGACCGCCTGGACCAGGCACTGCGCCCGAAAACCCTCAAGGATGTGATCGGCCAGGACCAGGTCAGGGAGAATCTTGCCATCCTGATAGCGGCAGCCCAAAAACGGGGCGAACCCCTTGACCATGTCCTTTTTTACGGACCGCCCGGGCTGGGCAAGACCACCCTGGCGCATGTCCTTTCCAACGAAATGAAGGTCAACATCAAAATCACTGCCGGCCCGGCGGTTGAACGCCCTGGTGACCTGGCTGCCATCCTTACCAACCTGCGGGCGGGAGATATCCTGTTCATTGATGAGGTTCACCGGTTGGGGAAAACGATTGAGGAGGTCCTTTACCCGGCCATGGAAGATTTTGCGCTGGATATCGTTATCGGCAAGGGACCTTCAGCCCGCTCGATCCGGCTGAAACTGCCGCGCTTTACCCTGATTGGGGCAACCACCCGCCTGGCACTGGTCAGTGCACCACTGCGGGCACGTTTCGGAGCGGTCTACCGGCTGGATTACTACGAGCTGCCGGCGATGATGAGCATTGTCGAGCGGGCAGCAAACCTGTTCGGGGTCAGGGCTGACAACGGAGGTGTGGAAGAGATCGCCCTGCGGGCGCGCGGTACACCTCGGGTGGCGCTGCGCCTGTTGCGCAGGGTGCGAGATTATGTCCAGGTGCGGGCTGATGGATCCATTACCAAAACCCTGGCACAGGATGCATTGAGCCTGCTGAATGTGGATGAGCTCGGGCTGGATGATGTGGACCGGCGTGTTCTCCTGACCATTATCGAAAAATATTCTGGGGGACCGGTCGGGTTGAGCACCATTGCTGCTTCGATCAGCGAAGAACCGGATACCATCATGGATGTTGTTGAGCCTTACCTGCTGCAGCTGGGCTTCCTGGAACGGACACCCCAGGGCAGGGTTACCACCCGCCTGGCCTATGAGCATCTCAACATCCCGGTGGTTGAGCGGGACGATACCCAACCCCGTTTGATTTGATCCGGTGACCCCTCAGTACCCAAAATGAAGACCGAAGATTTCCAGTACAATCTGCCGCCTGAATGTATTGCCCAGGAACCAATCGAACCGCGTGATTCCTCCCGTCTGCTGGTACTGGACCGTCACAGCGATTCACTGCAGCACCGCGTGTTTCACCAGATTCTGGATTATTTCCATCCCGGTGATGTGCTTGTTCTCAACCAGACCCGGGTGATCCCTGCCAGGGTGATGGCTCATAAGCTGACCGGGGGCAGGGTGGAACTGCTCCTATTGCGCAAGGAGGGGGATACCGGCTGGGAAGCCCTGGTTGGGGGCAAGAAGGTCAGGGAAGGCACGAAACTGGTAGTAGCTGACAACCTGATGGCAACCGTCCAGGAAGACCTGGGCGGAAGCCGCAGGCGGGTGGTTTTTGACCTGCCGGTGGAGCCTTTTCTCAGCAAGGTTGGAGAGATGCCTTTGCCGCCATACATCCATGTGCACCTATCGAACCCGGAACGCTACCAGACTGTTTATTCCAGCGTGGAGGGGTCCGCCGCAGCGCCGACTGCCGGTCTGCACTTTACCCCGGCGCTCCTTGAGAGGCTGGAACAAAAAGGAATCAAGATCGCCAGGCTGACATTGCATGTCGGGTTGGATACATTTGCCCCGGTAACAGAGGAGAATGCAGAGGAGCATGTTATCCATACCGAGTGGTGTGAACTAACCGAAGAAGCTGCCAGGATTATTAATGAAGCCAGTGCTAATGGGGGTAGGGTGATCGCTGCCGGTACCACCAGTGTGCGCACTCTGGAAACCGGCACCCAATATGCTGCCCCGGGTAAACGGGTAGGGGCATTTGCCGGTGCTACCAGTTTGTTCATCTTACCAGGGTATACGTTTAGAGCGGTGGATGCCATGATCACCAACTTTCACTTACCGCGCTCTACCTTGTTGATGCTGGTCAGCGCGTTTGCAGGCAGGGAACGCATGCTTTCAGCATACCAGACAGCTGTAAATGAAGGCTACCGGTTCTACTCGTTTGGCGATGCAATGCTGATCTTGTAATACTCTAAAGGAGGTCTGTAATGGGTCTGTTAGGCTGGATTGTTCTTGGAGCAATAGCAGGCTGGATTGCCAGCATGATTATGGGGCGCAACTCGCGCATGGGCTGCCTGGCAAATATTCTAGTCGGCGTTCTTGGAGCTGTTATTGGAGGGTTCCTGGTGAACCTGATCGGGGGTAATGGCGCTATCTCCTTCAATTTGACCGGGTTGGGAATCGCAGTTCTCGGTTCTGTTCTTCTGCTGCTGGTTACAGGGATGTATAAACGCCGATAAACGATGAATGCGCCGAAGACTGCATTGGACTGGGAAATTCACAATCGCACCCTCACCGCCTGCCGGGATTGCGAAAGGCTGGTTGCCTGGCGTGAGCAGGTGGCGCGTGAGAAACGCCGGGCTTACCTGGATTGGGACTACTGGGGCAAGCCGGTTCCTGGTTTCGGTGATACCAGGGCTCGTTTACTGGTGATCGGGTTGGCGCCCGGCGCGCACGGTTCCAACCGTACTGGCAGGATGTTTACCGGGGACGCTTCCGGCGAGTTTCTGTATACTGCTTTACACCGGGAAGGTTTTGCGAACCAGCCGGCCAGCGCCGACCGCAACGATGGCTTAAGGCTCAAGGATGTCTTCATTACCGCTGTCTGCCGCTGCGCTCCGCCCGGGAATAAACCTGCACCGCAGGAGATCAAGAATTGCCGCAAGTACCTGCTGGCAGAAATCGCCCTCTTAAATCAAGTCCAGGGCATTGTTGCCTTGGGCAAGATCGCATTTGATGAAGTACTGGACATCTTCCTTCCGGCTGGGGAATCTAGAAGTGCTTATCCTTTTTCCCATGGAGCTTTTTTTTCGCTGCCGGCGGGTTTGCCCTGGCTGCTGGCTTCATACCATCCCAGCCGGCAAAACACCCAGACCGGCCGGTTAACTGCCACAATGTTTGATGCCATCTGGCAGACAGCTGCGCGAAAACTATAAGCATTACAGGATTGTAAACAGGATTGCAACTTCCTCTTTCCCCGTTTACAATGAAATAACCATGAAAAAAATTCAAAAAATTGCCGCTTTCGTCCTGGGCGCAATCCTGCTTGTGTTCCTGGCTTTTTCAGCCTGGGCATCTTTTCCCGCCCCTCCGGGCGAAGCGTCCTATTCTGCACTCGAGTCCGGAGGCTTGGTAACAGCAGTCCAGATGCCGGGCTGGATCATTTTCTCCCCTGCAGTATCGCAGCCTGAAACCGGGCTGATCTTCTATCCCGGCGGAAATGTCGATTTCCGGGCTTACTCACCATTGCTGTGGAAGATTGCCCAGGCCGGGTATGTGGTCGTGGTGCCGGACATGCCTTTCAACCTGGCTGTCTTTTCACCGAATAAGGCAAACCAGATTATCAGCGCATATCCGCAGATCACAACCTGGGCCATCGGTGGTCATTCGCTGGGCGGAGCAATGGCTGCCCGGTTTGCACTGGAGAACCCCGCTGCCGTAAAAGGTTTGGTTTTATGGGCGTCATACCCTGCCGCATCAGATGACCTGTCACAGTATGACCTGCTGGTTACGTCAATTTATGCTACCAACGACGGGCTGACTTCCGGGGCTGACATTGAAGCTTCGCGTGCATTGCTTCCCACATCCACCGTTTTTGTGGAGATAGAAGGCGGCAACCATGCCCAGTTTGGCGATTACGGGTTGCAAAAAGGGGATAAGGCTGCAATGATTACCGCCGCTGAACAATGGAACCAGGTTATCGCCTCCACTCTGGCATTGATGGAGAAAATCGCCCCATGATTCCCGCGCCCGGAATTCCGGTCGGAACAGCCGCGCACCGGTCTTTCCGCTACTACGACCTGGTGATGGTTTTGTTTGTGAGCGTACTGCTCATCAGCAACATCGCTTCCTCTGCCAAGATCGTCGATTGGGGTGTATCGCTGGCGGGGTTGCGCCTGGCTTTTGACGCCGGTACGATCCTTTTCCCGGTTTCCTATATCTTTGGTGATGTTCTGACAGAAGTTTATGGCTTCAAGCGCTCACGGCGGGTGATCTGGGCGGGCTTTGGAAGCCTGGTATTAAGCGCAGCTATTCTGTGGCTGGTGCGCATTTTACCAGGTGAAGCCACCTGGAATGAATACGCCGGTCAGCAGGCATATGATGCTATCCTGGGCGGGGTGAGCAGCGGTGGGATCGTGCTGGCCAGCCTGGCGGCTTACTTCGCAGGCGAGTTCAGCAACTCGATTGTGCTGGCAAAGCTGAAGGTCGCCACGCAGGGCAAGCGGTTGTGGATGCGCACCATAGGCAGCACCCTGATCGGGGAGGCGATTGATTCGCTCATCTTCATCCTGGTTGCCAGCCTTTTCGGGGTGTTCCCGTGGTCGCTTTTTGTCACCCTGGTCCTGACGAATTACATCTTCAAGGTTTTTATCGAAGTGGTAATGACCCCATTTACATACTGGGTAGTTGCAAAGCTGAAAAAGGCTGAGAACGAAGATTACTATGACCGCGGGACAAGGTTTAATCCCTTTGAGTTTAAAGGCGAGTAAGGAATCTCCAGAGGGTTTGGTATGAAAGTGGCATCCATCTGTCCGAAGAGATCCCTGGGTCAACCCTGGCAGTGTTTGAGGCTTGCGGCCATCTTCCACAAGAAGAATGCCCGCGGCAGTTCATGGATGCTATAAACAGATTTGTAAATTCACTCCCTTGAATACTTGACTAATAGGAAGAAATTTCCTAATATATACATATCCATTCGCCTTATAAAAAAGGACTCATTTTTATGGCCACGCAATTAGCCCTTAACCATCCCGCCCCGGATTTCGAGCTGCAAGATACCGATTTTGTCAATCTCAAGCTCAGCAAATTCCGGAACAAGTCAAATGTGGTGCTGGTTTTCCTGCGCGGGCTGGTTTGCCCGTTTGCCAGGGCGCAGCTGGCACAGCTGCGGCAGGATTACCCGGCATTCATTGAGCGCAATGCTGAGATCATTGTTATCACCCAGGACGGAACCCATACCATCAAACGCTACTGGCAGGAGAATGATATCCATTTCAATGGGGTGACGGATTATAAATCCAAAGTGGCGGAAATGTACCACCAGCCGGTGGACATGTTTGACAAGGGAAAGTTGCCTGCGGTTTTCATTGTTGATAAGAGCGGGATCATCCGCTATGTGCATTATGCAGAATCGATGTCTGATATCCCCGCCAACCAGGACCTGGTGATCGTGCTCGATCACATCAACCTGGGGCAGAAAACATAAAACTCAGGATGATTAGAAAGAAAGAGGCTGTCTTCTGCAAGACAGCCTCTTTTGTGTATTCTCTCTTTTGTTCTTACTTGATTTGCTTAATAGCATCCCAGCCGGCATAGTGGGCGGTATCATCCAGCTCGGTCTCGATCCGGATCAGCTGGTTGTACTTGGCCACACGGTCAGAGCGGGCGGGGGCGCCGGTTTTGATCTGGCCGGTATTGAGGGCAACTGCCAGGTCAGCGATGGTGGCATCTTCGGTCTCGCCGGAGCGGTGGGAGGTGACAGCACGCCAGCCAGCCCGGTGGCAGGTCTCAACAGCTTCGATCGTTTCAGTCAGCGAACCGATCTGGTTGACTTTGACCAGCAAGGCATTGCAGGCTTTTTCATCAATGGCACGGCGGACGCGGGTGGGATTGGTGACCAGCAGGTCGTCACCTACGATCTGGATGCGGTCGCCGACTTCAGCGGTGAACATCTTCCAGCCTTCCCAGTCATCCTGGGCAAAACCATCTTCAATAGAAACGATCGGGAACTGGTCGATCCAGTTTTTCCAGAACGCAACCATTTCCATGTTGGTCAGTTTCTTGCCCTCTTTACGCAGGTTGTACAGGCGGGTATCTTCTTCAAACAGCTCAGATGCAGCCGGGTCAAGCGCAATGGCAACCTGGGCATCGCGTGTGGTTCCAGCTTTGTAGCCGGCTTTGGCAATTGCCTCGAGGATAACCTCAACTGCTTCAACGTTGGCCTTCAGGGCAGGGGCATATCCGCCTTCATCGCCGACCAGGGTGGTATAGCCGCGCGATTTGAGGACTGACTTAAGGGCATGGTAGATTTCAGCTCCCCAGCGGACGCCTTCGGCAAAAGTGGGGGCGCCAAAGGGCATTACCATGAATTCCTGTGCATCGGTAGACTGCCAGCCGGTGTGTGCGCCGCCATTGAGGATGTTCATCATCGGGACGGGCAGAACATGGGCATAAACGCCGCCTATGTAGCGGTAGAGCGGCAGGCCGACATAGCTGGCTGCGGCCTTAGCAACTGCCAGGCTGGTACCGAGGATGGCGTTAGCGCCAAACCGAGATTTATTGGGGGTGCCATCCAGCCGGAGAAGTTCCTGGTCGATGCCGCGCTGGTCGAGGGCGTCCATGCCCAGCAAGGCATCTGCAATCTCATCATTTACATTGTTTACAGCTTTAAGCACACCTTTTCCCAGGTAGCGGCTTTTATCGCCGTCACGCAGTTCCAGGGCTTCATGCACACCGGTGGAAGCACCGGAGGGAACAGCGGCTCGTCCCCAGCTGCCATCGGTCAGGTAAACTTCAACTTCAACAGTCGGGTTGCCGCGCGAATCAAGAATTTCTTGCGCGAATACATCTTCAATTATGCTTTCCATATCTTCCTCTATTCCGTTTGATAAGTTTCTGGCTCAGCCAGATGATTTCTGCAGGATTTACCTCACCAAGTATAAATGATTAATCTGCTTTTTTGTAGTTCACACCGGCATGTTCGCACACTGCTTCCAGGAATGCTTTAAAAAGCGGGTGCGGGTGGTTGGGACGAGAAAGGAATTCAGGGTGGAATTGGGTGCCCACCATGAAGGGGTGATCGGCGATCTCTGCGATTTCCACCAGCCGGCCGTCGGGAGAGAGGCCGGAGAAGACCATGCCGTTTTCTTCAAAAACCTGGCGGTAATCATTGTTGAACTCAAAGCGGTGGCGGTGACGTTCTTCCACCATGTCCACCTTATACGCCCGGGCAGCCCTGGTACCCGGAACCAGGTGGCATTGGTACAGCCCCAGGCGCATGGTACCGCCCATGTCATTTATTTCACGCTGTTCGGGCAGAAGGTCAATGACCGGGTTCTTGGTGGATCTTTCAAACTCGGTGGAATGTACATCGTCATCATGCAAGGCGGAACGGCCGAACTCGACCACCATCAGCTGCATTCCCAGGCACAGGCCGAGGAAGGGTACTTTTTCGGTGCGGGCGTGGTGGGTTGCCAATATTTTGCCCTCAATACCGCGGCTGCCAAATCCGCCGGGCACGATTACACCATCTGCATCGCGCAAATCTTCCCAGTGTTTGCCCTTTTCAAGGTCGGTGGAATGCACCCAGTTGATCTCCAGCTCTACACCGGTATGCAGGGCAGCGTGTTTCAATGCTTCGCGTACGCTCATGTAAGCATCATGCAGCTCCACATACTTGCCAACCAGGGCAACCTTGACCAGCGGTTTTTCCCGCTTTACCTCCAGCATCAGGTCTTTCCAGGCTGCCCAATCAGGATCCTGGCGCGGTTCCATCTTGAACCGTTCCAGGATATACTCGCCAACCCTCGCTTTTTCCAGCAGCAAGGGAACCTCGTACAGGATCGGGGTGGTAACCATCGGGATGACCGCCCGCAATTCCACATCGCAGAACAAGGCGATCTTCTCCCGCAGTGAGTTATCAACCGGGTAATCAGACCGGGCAACGATCATATCAGGTGCAATACCGATCGAGCGCAACTCGCTGACCGAGTGCTGGGTGGGTTTGGTTTTCAGCTCTTCCGTGGCTCCGATGTAGGGCAGCCAGGTTACATGGATGTAGAGGGTATTCTCTCGGCCCAGGTCGCTGCGTAATTGCCGGATAGCTTCAAGGAAAGGCAGGCTTTCGATATCGCCAACCGTACCGCCGACCTCAACCAGGACGATCTCAGCCCCGGTTTCTTTTGCAACCATGCCGATGCGCCGCTTGATCTCATTTGTGATGTGCGGAATCACCTGGATGGTGCCGCCCAGGTAATCACCCCGGCGTTCTTTCTGGATCACTTCGGCGTATACCTGCCCGGTTGTGAAGTTGCACACCCTGCTCAGGCGGACATCAATGAAACGTTCGTAGTGCCCCAGGTCCAGGTCGGTTTCAGCGCCGTCGTCCAGCACAAACACCTCCCCGTGCTGGTATGGGCTCATGGTACCTGGATCTACATTGATGTATGGATCTAATTTCTGTACAGCAACCTTGAAGCCCCGTTCTTTCAATAAGCGGCCAACAGCAGCTGCGGTCACGCCTTTGCCTACAGAGCTGACCACACCGCCAGTGAAAAAAATGTATTTCGTCTTCAATGTGCCCTCCTCTTTGCCTGAATGCCTGTTTATAAAAATAGAGGTGGGGAGAGCCTTTTTATTGTCTCTCCCCACCGGGGTGTCAATTTGTTGCGGATGATGCAGATGGTTTCATCTTTTACTGTCCAGAACGGTTTTTATGCTCCATCGTTCGGTAGAAAATATCATCCTGTTCAGCGCCGGAAGATTTCTTGCTGCGCGCTTTTTGTTCCTGGCGGCGTGATTTTTCTTTAAATTGTGCCTCACGCCAGGCGATCTCCATGGCAGTCAATTCAGGCTCTCCTTGCACGATGATATCACCAGATGCATTACGGACAAGCTCGAAACTCTCCTCTGGATTGCTTTGCTTCTTGCGCTTGCCGCCTTTTCTGTTTTCATGGTCATCCTGGCGGCTGCTGTCTTTGGCTTCAACCTTGGCTGCTTCAGCAACCTGTTCGGGTTCGGGCAGCAAAGATTTCAAACTCAATTTGATCTGTTTCTTGCGGCGGTCAACCTCAAGGATCTGAGCCTGGACCTCTTCGCCCTCTTTAACCACATCACCAGGGGTGCGGACGTATTCATGGGCAAGTTCACTGACATGCACCAGTCCTGGCCGTTCAGCGCCGATTTCAACAAATGCGCCGAATTTCTCCAAGCGCACAACGGTGCCCTTAACGGTCATGCCGGGTTTCAGGTCGCGCCAGTCCAGGTCTAGCGGTTTGAGCATGGTCAATTCAACCCGGTTCTCGCGTACCCGCCGGACCCAGCAGGTAACATCCTGCCCCAGGGTCAAGACTTCTTCAACCTTGCGGATCTGCTCACCCTCTTTGGCCGGAACCATTTGAGAGATATGCATCACTGCAGGTTGATCGGTACCTATATCTACCAGGGCGCCTGCCAGGCTGATTTTAGTGACCTTTCCTGTGAATTGCATTTTTGGTTTTATGGCTCCTGCATCGTTTGCCTGAACCGTCACGCCCTTTTCCATACACGTTCTCCTATATTGTTAGTTGCAAACCGTGATTATACTCATTTTGCCTGAATCCGTCAATTAATCAGGTCATATCACCAGATGCATATTACTTATATGGATTATTCTGCTGGCGTCCTTGCGAATTCACATCAGTTTGGCTAGAATAACAAGCAAACAGCTTCTAAAAGGTGGTCAAGATGCAAACTAGAAAACTCGGGTTCAGCAGTCTCGATTTCACAGTGGTAGGTCTTGGCGCATGGGCGTTTGGCGGAAGCAACTGGTCATACGGCTGGGCTGACCAGGACGACAGCGAATCAGTGGCTACCATCCTGCACGCCTTGGAACTTGGCATTAACTGGATCGATACAGCCCCAGCATATGGGTACGGGCACTCTGAGGAAATCGTTGGCAAGGCTTTAAAAAGCACCCACGGGAAACCATTTATCGCAACCAAATGCGGAATGAAGCCTGCTGCAGACGGGTGGAACTTCGATTGCATCCTGAAAGCGGAAAGCATACGGCAGGAAGCTGACGACAGTTTAAGAAGGTTTGGGGTGGAAGTGATCGACCTGTACCAGATCCATAAACCATTCCCCGATGAAGATATCGAAGAAGCCTGGGGTGTGGTTGCTGACCTGGTCAAAGAGGGAAAAGTGCGTTATGGCGGCGTATCCATCTTCAGCGTTGACCAGATCAAACGCTGCCAGGCAATCCACCCTGTTGCCTCTTATCAACCGCCCTACAATATGCTGGTGCGGGGTGTGGAAAATGAGCTGCTGGAATACTGTGCCAGTAACAACATCGGGGTTATTACCTACAGTCCGCTGCGATCGGGGCTGCTTTCCGGCAAGTTGACCCGGGAACGGCTGGAGAGTATGGGAAAAGAAGACTGGCGTACGCATGCTGACCCGGAATTCCTGGGGGCAAGGCTGCAAATCAATCTCGATCTGGTAGACAAGTTGCGGCCGATTGCAGGCAGGCTGGGTTGCACCCTTCCACAACTGGCCATTGCCTGGGTACTGCGCCGACCTGAAGTGACAGCTGCCATTGTTGGCGGCAGGCGCCCTGTGCAGATGGATGAATCGATCCGGGCTGCAGGTGTGGTACTTCCGGCAGAGGTGCAGGAAGAAATCGCCGTCTTAATAGCTGAAAGGGATGCACAACTAGAATCTGCTGGCGAACCATTGAGTCTGCCCTGGTAATCTGATTGTTGCGTAACCGCTACCTGCCTGCAGTGTTAAGGCTTACATCAACCTTAACATAATTGCTTGAATGAATTAGCAATTTGTTTCGTTAAGGTATTCCGATTCTTAACAAAACGAAGTATAATAATTCTGCGTCAGTTATGGTTCATCCTCCGCAAACATTGTTCTTATACTGACCCAAGATGGGGGTAGAAAATTATCGTGCGGCGTCTTTGATTGACGTAACCTTAGTGATGTAAATTATTAACAATTTTTCTTTACTCAATATAGTTATGCAGGCAGCAGGCGTATGAAGGCATCGATATTGCTTATTGAAGGTAAACGCTCTACCCGTCCCTCTTTTCAGTCAGGTCTGATTAATAAGGGGTATTTGGTGAGTAGTGTACCGAATGGAAGCAGTGCATTAACCCTTCTGGCTGGTTATAAACCGCATGTGATCCTGGTCGACTCGGCCTCCATGCGGACGAATGGCAAGCGTATTTGCCAGTCTTTACGCGATAGTGCGCCAGGCATTCCTGTTATCGTCATTGCAAATGCCTCTTCACACTCCGCGCAAAACTTCCCTGCTGAAGTTGTCCTGTTTGAACCATTCACCCTTCAAAAACTGGTGAACAGGATAAAGACGTTTGTGCCCAATGAAAAAAAGAATTCCCTGGCTGCCGGACCCATTGAATTGGACCTGGACCAGCGCCTGGTGCGGTGCGGGACCAAGCAGTCACGCCTGACTCCCCGGCTGGCAGCTTTGCTCAAGATGTTCCTGGAGAAACCGGGTGAATTGATTGAGCGCCAGGAGATCTTTCAAAAAGTGTGGGAAACCGAGTATCTCGGCGATACCCGCCCGCTGGATGTACACATCAGCTGGCTGCGCAAAAAGATCGAAGATGACCCGCGCAAGCCCCAATTCATCAAGACTATCCGGGGAGTTGGTTACCGGTTGGATGTAGAAATTGCCCCGACTAAGAAGAGGTCTATCAGTCACAGTACTTGAAACCAGAAATTGTACCCGCTTGACAGGCACCCTCATGCGGTTATAATCTCAAGCAGTCAAGGTTCAACCCCTTCTCCAATGTGCCGGGAGGGGGTTGTGATTATACACAGGGAGCATGTAAATGTTAGATATCAACCTGGTACGTGAAAATCCTGACCTTGTCCGCAAGGCTTTGCAGCTGCGGCAGATGGATACCATAATGGTCGATCAGGTACAGGAACTGGATGTGCAGCGCCGGGCACTATTAACCGAAGTGGAAGGATTAAAAGCTGAGCGGAATGCTGTTTCCAAGCAAATCGGGCAAACTAAAGACCCGGCAGCGCGGCAGGAGAAGATTGAAGCCATGCGGCTGGTGGGAGACAGGATCTCACTCCTGGATGAAAAAGTGCGCCAGGTGGAAACCGAACTGGATGACCTGGTGGCTCGCATCCCGAACATCCCGTCTGAGCGTACCCCGGTGGGAAGAAACGAAGAAGATAACCAGGTGGTCAGGCAGGTGGGCGAAAAACCCCAATTTGCATTTGAACCGCTGCCGCACTGGGATCTGGGGCCCAAACTGGGGATCATTAATTTCGAACAGGGCGTAAAAATCACCGGCTCGCGCTTTTATGTTCTCAGCGGGGCGGGCGCTCGCTTGCAGCGTGCTTTGATTTCCTGGATGCTCGATCTGCATATCCGCCAGGGTTACTATGAGCAATACACACCCTTCATGGTCAAGGCAGATACTCTGTATGCGTCGGGGCAGCTGCCAAAGTTTGTAGACAACCTCTACCATGACGCTGAGGAAGATTACTGGTGGGTTCCCACGGCTGAGGTGCCCCTTACAGGCTTGCATATGGGGGATGTGCTGGACCAGCAGAACCTGCCCCTGCGGTACACCGCCTATACGCCCTGTTTCCGCCGCGAGAAAATGAGCGCCGGCAGGGACATCCGCGGCATCAAACGCGGCCACCAGTTCGATAAGGTGGAGATGTACATCTTCTGCGAGCCTGAAGAATCAGAAAACGAACTGGAACGGATGCTGAATGACGCAACCTCAGTATGTGAAGGCCTCGGGTTAACCTACCGGGTGCTGCAGCTGTGCACCGGAGACCTGGGGTTTAACGCCACCATCACGTATGATGTTGAGGTTTGGGCTCCCGGCTGCAACGAATGGCTGGAGGTCTCTTCTGTTTCAAACGTGGGTGATTTCCAGGCGCGGCGGGCAAATATCAAATACCGCCCGGCAGACGGCGGAAAAACCCGCCTGGTGCATACATTAAATGGCTCAGGTCTGGGTCTGCCGCGCACGCTGGTGGCAGTGCTGGAAAATTACCAGCTGGAAAACGGCAGTGTGAAAGTACCGGAAGTATTACTGCCCTGGATGGGCGGGGTGGAGTACATCCGGCGCGGGCTGTGATGGAGTTGAATTAGTGCCAATAGACTGGTCGGGTATCTCCCATGTCGCCTTCCTGGTGGTCATTGGCGTCACCATGCTGGCTGGTTTGCTCGGGTTGCTGACATTAGTCATCCCGGGGCTGACCATCATCTGGGCGGCTGCTCTGGTGTATGGCCTTGTTGAGGGCTTTACCACCTGGGGTTGGGTGATTTTTGCATTTATGACCTTTCAAATGATCGTGGGAGTGACCTCCGATAATGTCATCATGGGAGCCAGCGCTAAAACTACCGGGGCTTCCTGGTTGTCCATCATTGTAGCACTGGGCGGAGGTGTTGTTGGCAGCATAGCGTTTCCCCCGTTCGGCGGCATCATTGCTGCCTTGATTGGCATTTTTGTGGTCGAGTGGATCAAGCGCAAGGACTTGAAGAAAGCCTGGGAATCATTCAAGGGATTGGCATCCGGCTGCGGATGGGCGGTTGCCTTTCGGTTTTTTATCGGTTGCATAATGGTCTGTTTATGGCTGGTCTGGGTATTCGTGGTAAATCAGGGATAAATTCAACAGGTTATTACTCATTAATCGTGTTAATACAATGATGGCGCAACCCTGCAATATAGCAAGGTTACGCCATCATGTTTTTGCCTACAGTTAAAGACTACTCTTCGATCGTTATAGCTTCTTCGGGGCAGTCAGCAGCAGCCTGGCGGGTATCTTCCCAGTACTGTTCGGGAACGGGATCAAGCTGTACGGCTGCAATACCATCAGCACCCAAAACGAATACATCTGGTGCTATTCCTTCGCAAACACCACATCCAAGACACTTCTCGGGGTCGACAAAAGTTCTCATGGTAACCTCCATTATTTTTGTGCTTCTTAGCTTCATCATTTTATCATAAAAGTTAGTCGCAGCAGCCGGATGACCTTTTGCATAACCCGGTTCATGCATGAATCTAACAAAACCTGCCTATTTTGTAAACGAAATGCCCAGAGATTTTCCCAGGATACTTCGTAGCAATCCGGCTGGAACAAGTAGTACCAGGTGTGCCAGAAGGCTGATCGCGATCACCGCGCTGACAGCCGGCAGTATTGTAGAAAGAACGGGAAGGACGTGCATTTTCATCCAGGGACCCGCGCCGGCTGCAATGACCAGGATGAGGATTAACACAAAAACAATGATAATCGGCATCCAGGCATGCCTGTCTGATTCAGATGGCAGCATAGTGCTGCTGATGGTAAAGAGCAGGTAAAACCAGATCCAAAAATCCGGCAGGCTGGGAAGCTGCTGCAGTGCCTGCCACCAGGTATGAAAATCTCCCGTAAAGAAGCCGGGCAGACCGAGGATGAAATGCGAAATCAAGGCGATAACTGCCCCCCCCGAAATCAAGGGCGCAGTACCGATCAATGCATCCCGGATTACATCCACCTGGCTGGTTTGCACGTACCCAAGCCGCACCCTGCCGGTTGGTGTGGTGTGGGGGATGAGCGAGAACTTTTTGACTGGAACGCGCAGCAGCAGGGCAGCCAACAGGTGGCTGAGTTCATGCAGGAGGACACCCGGGAAGAACAGTAAAGAAAACAAACCCACCGCCAGGTTAAGGCGGCGGGTCATGATCAGGAAAAGGTATTGAATTTCTCTGTGCAGGAGAACCTGCGCCAGAATGAATGGCAGGGTCAATCCCAGGAGCCACCAGAAGGCAGTCATTTATCCTGGTTAACGCTCTGCAGCGGCGGCAACAATAGCGGTGAAATCAACCGGTTTAAGGCTGGCCCCGCCCACCAGGGCACCGTCAATATCAGGTTGTGAGAAAAATTCCCTGGCATTTGCTCCGGTGACTGATCCACCGTAGAGCACGCGTACGGACTGGGCGGTTTTTTCATCGAACAGGGCTGCAACCGGCTTGCGGATGAAATCTTTGATGACGGCATTGGCGCCTTCTGCACTGGCTGCCCTTCCGGTTCCGATAGCCCAAACAGGTTCGTATGCGATCACAACATTTTCCATCGCTGCGGTAACCAGCCCGTTTAAACCTTCACGGACCTGGCGGGAGACCACAGCTTCAGTCTGCCCGGCTTCATTTTCTTCCAGGGTTTCACCCACGCACATGATCGCCACCAACCCGGCAGCCAGGGCGGCTTTTACTTTCTTGTTGACGGATTCATCGGTTTCGCCGAATTTCGCGCGCCGTTCAGAGTGCCCGATGATCACATACTGGCAAAACTCTTTAACCATATCGGGGGCAACTTCACCCGTATAAGCGCCGGAGGTTTCCCAGTACAGGTCCTGGGTTCCTACTCCGACCGGGCTGCCCTGTAAACGGGCTGATACAGCTGGAACTGCCAGGTAGGACGGGCAGACAACCCGTTCCACCCTGTCATATCCGATGATGGCTGGAAGCAGTTCGTTGACCAGGGCAACTCCCTGGGCGCTTGTCTTGTTCATCTTCCAGTTTCCGGCAACAAATGGTTTACGCATAGCATCCTCTTCAGATAAAGTACTCACGTTTAGCCAAACGTGGATGGTGTGATTTTGATCAATGTTATTTTACCAGACAGGGACTGTTAAGCTGCTTGGTTTAAGGATTAGCTTTCAGATACCTTGGTAAAAACATTGAAGTGCGGCGGATTTTCCAGGTGTTTCTTCACCTTGCAAAGGGAAGCCGTGCGCACCAGTGCTTCGTGGTATTGTTCCGGAAAGTTGGGGGGTACCTGGATCTCGAGCTCCACTTCGCTTACCAGGTCGCTGCCCGATTTGGATAATGAACGCTGGACAATGCGGATCCCCTCAGTTGGCAAACCGCGCTGTTTACAGAATCCGAGCACATAAATGCCGGCACAGGTACCCAGCGATGCCAGAAACACAGCAAAGGGAGTAGGAGCTGAACCGGGCATGCCCATCGAAGGCTGGTCTGTCATAACTGTGTATGGGCCAAAGTGGGCGTCTACCCGGGCGCCGCCCGGGAAATCAATGATCATCTCCATGAAAATCCTCCTGATAACAGTAATCACTAAAATTATACGCTACATAAACCCCAATACCTCAATTATTATAGAATATTAATAAAGGAGCTGCGATGAATGAGGCTGATTACCAGGATCACAAAAGGGATGAGGGTTCGCAATTAACATATCTGCGGAAGAAACGCCCGGGATTACTGATTTCTGCCGGCATTGCTGCATCCATTCCGACAGTCGGGTTTATAGTGCGCGAGGTTTTCCGTAAAAGGAACAAGCACCTGATGCAGGAGAATATTGCCCAATTCTCATCCATCCCGGAAGAGGCGTCGTTCCTGGAAGCCAGACCGCGTCACTTTGGCGGGAAAAAGAAACCCTTCCGCCATGCAGTGCTGCTGCTGCACGGGTTTTCCTCCTCCCCGATGGAGTTCTCCAGCCTTATCCCGCACCTGGAAAATGCCAATATCCCTTATTATGCACCGCTGTTGACTGGTTACGGCATGGACGACTTCCGCCTGCTTTACCAGGTCAGGGCAAATGACTGGCGCAGGGATGCCGCCGCCGCTTATGAACTGATGTCTTCTTTCGCCGATGAGATCAGTGTGGTGGGGCATTCCACTGGCGCCAACCTTGCCCTGTATGTGGCAAGCAGGTTTCCAGTTAAGCATCTGGTCCTCAGCGCCACTAACCTGGCTCCCTCTGTGCAGGATGAAAAACTGAAACAAATCGTGAATTCAACCTTCCTGGGTGCAGTGTTCCGGATGGCAATGCCGGTGGTGAAAAAGCCGGTCCGGCGCAAGGATCCGGAGCGGGGAGATACACTCGATCCTGCCTCAGCCGGGAAGGGGTTTGGATACCGGGCGATCCCGCTTCAGAGCGTGCGGGCTTTGTGGACATTGCAAGATGAAACCCCGGTTTCAGGCTTGAAGTTCAATTCGATGCATTACTTGTATGGACTGCAGGATCTTTCTGTAAACAACCAGGCTTCCATTCGTATTCTGCAGGAGAACTGGAACGAGTTTACTATAGATGCCTATAGCAACTCTGCCCACAATATTCTGGATGATTTTGAAAAAGAAGCGGTGGTAGCGCGTATCTTAAGAATCCTGGAAGGTAAGTAATTCCGCAACCTTTTATCACTGGACAGAGTGACAAAAAAGCTATATAAAGGGAATAAAGCCACTTTCACGGTGGAAGCATGGACGTTAACATGTTTTCATGTTAATTCCAGTGCTTGCAGCAGCAGGAATTTTCCCGGGATTGGAGCCAACCCAGCTTGCGTCCCTTTCTGGCATGTTATTTGAGAAACATGTTAAGAGAGATGAGGTCCTCTTTAAACAGGGTGATCCTGCGTCCATCGTGTACATGGTACAGAAGGGGCAGATTCTCATCCGCTACAAGCCGTATGACGGGGATGAACTGACCGTGGGGACAATCGGGCCGGATGGCATTTTGGGTTGGTCGGCCGCCTTAGGGCACCCCAGGTACACATCCCGGGCGGTAGCGGTAGAAGATTCAACCCTGCTGGCTATTTACGGTACCCGGCTGCGCTGCCTGTGCCTGCAGCAGCCTGAGACTGGCGCCATGATCTTGGAGAGACTGGCAAGCGGGATTGCCGGACGGCTGCAGTCGACCGAACAGCTTGTGCATTTACTGAGTTCTGAAATAGAATATAATGAGCAATGTATGGAAAGGAAAAAACAACATGGCTGATGCAACCACCGGCTTTTCAAAAGAAGAACAAATGAAGGGGTTGATCGAACAACTGGACGCATACATCAACCATTTTCACGGTGGATCAGTAGAACTGGTTTCCTTTGAGGAGGGACTGGTGAAGATCAGGCTGGGCGGCGCCTGTGAAGATTGCCCCCTTTCCCCCAGTACCGTACATGGCTGGGTAGAGGGCACTATCCGCCAGTTCTTCCCTGATATTACCGGTGTTGAGCAAGTGTACTGAACGGTCACAAAACCTGACCAGGGCTGCAAATCGCCCTGGTTATTTTTTTGGAAATTCTGCAACCTTTACTCTTCCAGCAGCCAGGTCAGGGCTTGTGCGCGGGTTTGAAAAACTCTGAAGTCGTTTCCGCGGTTCGTCTCCAGGGCAAAGTCATAGAACTTCTCCTTTTTGGATAGCAGTGAATTCACCACAGCGCCTGCTTTGATGCGATAAGTGCTTAGCTTGAGTAAAACGCTGCCCGCCAACCCGGTGCGAAGATCGTAAAATGCTTTGGGTATGTTTTCCTGGTTGATCAGTAAGCGGTTTACCTGGTATTCGCCGCAAGCCGAGATCAGGTCCATGGCATCTGCTTCACTTGCCAGCAGCCCGCTGCCAGGTAGCGTTTCGATCCATGTATTCTGTCCATCTGTATTCAATAGCGTTTCCATACCCGGATTATGCCATAAATCCAAACGGTATACAAACATTATACAATTCATTTTCCTGTGCAATCCCGGCAGGTTTAGTAAGTACATATTTAATTAGAGCAGAAAAAATGTCTGGAAATAGAAATTAAGCAATTTACGGAGTTTCAATGTGTTTATGGGGTTTCTGCACCTCATCCAGGATGTTTTGATGATCTTGCTCAGCAACGATACCGCATACCCGGTTTATTCAAACTTCTTTAAATTCGATATGGCTGCCAGGGCTCTCGTTCCAAACCCGCAGATCGCATTCGAGCTGCGCTTCGGTCCAGCGGTTGCAGTTTTCCTGCTGCTATCTGCGGTTGCACATTTCTTCCTGGCAACTGTCGGTTACAAACTGAATGTCAGCAACCTGAAGTAGGGCATGAACCCGGTCAGGTTTTATGAATATGCCCTTTCATCATCTGTAATGATCGTTTTTGATCGGCATGCTGGTTGGTCTATATGACCTCAGTGCTATCATCCGGATCTTCGGGTTGTATGCCATGATGAACCTGTTCGGCATCATGATGGAGTACCACAATCAATACACCCAGAAAACCAACTGGTTGTCCTTTGTCTATGGGTCCGTGGCAGGCATCATTCCCTGGATTGTGATTGTGCTCTACTTTGTGGGTTCCATTGCCGGGGAAGGCGGCGAACCGCCAGCTTTTGTGTACGCCATCATCCCCACCCTGTTCTTTTTCTTCACCTCATTCGCCATCAATATGATCCTGCAGTACAAAAAGGTTGGCAAATGGAAAGACTACCTGTTCGGTGAGAAAACTTACATGGAATAAATCGGACTGCTAAGTCCAGTTAATAATATGCCAAACAGGAAACCAGGAGAAACCAGGTCGAGTTTACCTGCCGGCAAGGTGGGTTTGTTATTGATTTGCCGAGTGAGACTACTCGATGGAGATTTCGATATGCTCCCCGTCATTTTGGTCAGTCACGTCAATGATCTTTCCCACCTGTCCAGATTGGACCATTGCAACAAGCCTTTGAGGGTCCACCCCATCTATCTGCGGGGAAAAATGGGCTCCCATCTTTATTCCGGTGGCAAGCATGGTTACTGGAAGGCGGATATTGACGCGCTCTCTGCCTGAATGCAGGTCTGAGACCTTTATCCTGAACCAGTGACGGTTATGCGGGGGTTCCACTGGTTCAAAAGCAGCCGGTGAGGTTGTATTCTTTTGCTTGTCGCCCAGGGCGTTCAGTAATTCCAGGCCTTGTTCGGCGGTGATCGTTCCCTGATGGATCATGGTTAAGACAGCAACGCGCTCTTGTGATGAAGGCATCCTGACTCCTACCACTATTGTATGCAAAACACGCTGCCGATAATAGTGAGGTACATCACAACAGGCGGATTACTTCTCTTCGGCGCTTTGCCTCTCCCAGCGGTCGACAGCCTGTTTTATGAGTGATTTGACTTCAAGGTCAGGAATGCTTTCGATCCCCTCATACCGGGTCACACCGATCCAAACGATCACTTCATGAGCGGGGTTTTCATCCAACCGGATGGCTTTATTTTTCAGGTCAGTATCCTGCAGCATCTCCTGAAGGATTGCATCGATCTGGTGAACGATACTCATCGTGCGCGGATCGGGTTTTGCCTCAATCGGTTCTTGTTTGCGGATTGTGAACGGCAGGCTAATCTTTTGGAGAGGGGACTGGTCTTTTTCTGTTTCCGGCAGCAAGTCCTTTGGTTGAGCATCCTTTTCTGGTAAAGGATTCGGTCTGGCAGCAGTGTCCCGGTTAATACCAAGCATCGAGCTAACATCTACAAGCAGGCTGGTCAGGTACTTCTTTATAGCTGGGTCTGCGGTTTCGCTGGCTGTAACTGTCTTTTCCCCCAACCTGAAAACCAGCTGGTTATCCTTCTTGGAGCGGAAGATCTGCACCTGTTCTTCCAGGTTTGGATCTGGTTCAGGTCCAGCAGCTGGCGGTACGGCGCCGGCATTGCGCGCATGCCAGGCAGTCATGACCAGTATCCCGCCGATAAAGCCGATGATGACAAACAGGAACCCAAATACAATTTGGCTGGTTAATTCCGACATATCACACCTCTTCTTTTTCCTGGTAAGCCTGGCAGGCAGGGCAGTAGTGTGTGCTTCTTTGTCCAATCACCGTTCGTGCGATAACTGCACCGCAATGTGAACATTTTTTTCCTGTCTGGCGGTACACGTTAAAGTGGTTCTGGAAAGACCCTCCCCGGTACACCCAGTCTATACTGGCACCGTTGTGGTTAATGCCTTCAACTAGTACTGAATGGATTGCATTCAACAGGCGGCTGGCCTGCTCAAACGTAAGACTGTCAGCCCTGGCTGCGGGGTGAAGCCTGGCAAGGAAAAGCGCTTCGTCTGTGTAAATGTTTCCCAGCCCCGCCAGGAAGGATTGATCCATCAAGAGAGGTTTCAGCATCCTTTTCTTGCTTTGCAGCATGCTGAAAAAACCCGCAGGCTCAAGTTCGGGATCGAGGGCATCCGGCCCCAGGGTATGCAGAACCTTTTCCGGCTCTGGTGTGAGCCACATCCTGCCGAATTTGCGGGTGTCGTTGAAGACCAGGCGGGTGGCATTGTCCAAATCCAGGGTGACACGGTCATGGCTTCCAGCCGGCTCAGCTTCCGGGACGATTTTCAGGTCGCCGCTCATCCGTAAATGGGTAAGCAAGTGATATGGGGGGATTTCAAAAACCAGGAACTTCCCGCGCCGTGAAACGGATTTAAAGGTTAAGCCTTGAATTTGGGAGATAAAAACATCAGGCTGCGGCACTGCCAGAGTACGGGTCCAATAAACATGCGATTGGGACACAGTGCGGCCGGGCAGACCGGGCTGGCCGTTTGTGCCAAGCCGCAAGGTGCGTGCAATGGTTTCGACCTCTGGCAGCTCAGGCAATCTTCTTTCCTGCAGTTACTCGTTAAACATTTCGCCCACGCTGCGCCCTTCATTTGCCCGGCAGATGACTTCTCCGAGCAGAGGGGCAATGGAGAGCACGACCAGGCGCTCACCAAAAAGCGCTTTCTTTTCAGACGGTATGGGAACGGTGTTGGTAGTGATGAATTGTTTTACCGGAAGGACGGCCAGTCGGGCTGCGCAATCGGCTGAAAACACCGCGTGTACGAAAACCACGTACACATCACGGGCGCCCATGTCTTTGGCCAGGTTCACTGCCTGGGCAATCGAGCCGCCTGTATCTACCTCATCATCCACAATGACTACATCGTGGTCCTTTACTTCACCGATCAGGGTAAGGGCTTTGGCTTTTGAATCGTTGGCAACCCTTCGTTTTTCAGTAAAAGCCATGGGAACATCGAGGACTTCGGCATAGTTGCGGGCTTTTTTGGCAAATCCCAGGTCGGCAGTCAAGACGACCGGGTTGACCATCTGCTGGCGGATATTCTTCAGGTAATCCTTTAGAAGGTGGAAACCCGAAAGCACATCTCCGGGGATGGTGAAAAAGCCCTGGATCTGGCCGGCATGCAGGTCAAAGGTCATGTAGCGGTCAGCGCCGGCCACTTCTATCATATCTGCCACCAGGCGGGCAGTGATTGGTACACGCGGCTGGTCTTTCTTATCTGAGCGGGCATAGCACAGATAGGGGATGATGGCGGTGATGCGGGCTGCGGAATCAAGGCGTAACGTCTGCAGCATGATGAGCAATTCCATCAGGTTGCGGTGCACCGGAGCGGAGGTGGTCTGGATCACATAGCAGTCCTGCCCTCTAACGCTGCTGTGTAACTTGATAAACAAATTGTCATTCGGGAACTGGATAACATCCCGTTCGCACAGTTTTACCCCCAGGTATTCTGCCACTTCATCAGCCAGATCCGGATGCGCAGTTCCGCTGTAAAGTTTGATGTCTCCATAAACCATCCGTTCATGTCGAGCACTGGTAATTGGCATTTCTCACTCCTAAAGAGAACTAATCCGCATCCTGCCACTCGCTCCGCAGGATCCCCATGAAAACGGCATCCACAAACTTGCCATTGATAAACCTTTCCTGGCGCATCCGGCCTTCTTCCACAAAACCGGCTTTCTTATATGATTGTATCGCACGCGGGTTGGATTCGTAAACAAAAAGCTTGACGCGATTCAGATTCAAGGTATTAAAGGCATGTTTGAGCATCAGCCGCATTGCCCGGGTGCCCCAACCCTGGTTCCAGAAAGTCTTTTCCCCGATAAAAATCCCTACTTCTGCTACACGCGACTGCCAGTTGATGGTATCGAATCCAATAATGCCAATATGTGTCCAGGTATCATTGAGAAGCACTTCAATTGCCAGGGGCTGTTCTTCAACTGGATGCTTCAGGATCCTTTCGAACCAGGCTTCTTCCTGGATGAGGGAGAGCGGTGTGGGGATTTGAAGACCGGCGGTCACTTCGGGGTCATTCAGCCATGCCACACAGCGCGGCAGGTCTTCCCTTTCCAGGGCTCGCAGACGGATGTCATTTCCAAGGATCATGATTATCTCCTAAGGGTTCAACCGGTTGGGTCCCCTGAAGAGAAGCACAGCTTCACGGACATTGTTCAAGTTGAGCATTACCATCAACAGGCGGGATAACCCCAGCCCAAATCCGCCATGCGGCGGGCAGCCGTAGCGGAAGAAATCCAGGTAGAAGCGGATGGGATCATGGGTCAGGCCTTTCTCGGTAGCCTGTTTTGCCAGTATATCCACACGGTGTTCGCGCTGGGCTCCGGTAGTGATCTCCAACCCGGAAGCGATCAGGTCGAAACTCTTCGTGATATTCGGCTGGTCTGCATAGCGCATGTGATAGAACGGTCTTACTTCAATTGGCCAATCAGTGATGAAGACAAAGTCGTGGTTGTATTTTTCTTTGACCCACTGGGCTACAGCCCGTTCTCCACCCGGATCGAGGTCGCCTTTTTTGTCGGGGGGCAGCACGTAGTTAATCTCTTTCAAAATCTTGTGTGCTTCAGCCATAGGCAGGCGCGGGAAGGGAACGGTTGGAACCTGCAGGTCAGTCCCCAGCAGCGCCTTAATCTCCTCGCCGTGGATGTCTTTGACTTTCTGGTAGGCATACTGCAGCATGTTCTCAAGGAAGCGCATGACATCATCGTGGGATTCGATCCAAGACATTTCCATGTCAATGCTGGTGAATTCGGTCATGTGGCGTGAGGTGAAAGAAGGATCCGCCCTGAAGGCTGGACCGATCTCAAACACCCGGTCAAAACCAGCCGCCATGGCCATTTGCTTGTAGAACTGGGGAGATTGCGCCAGGTAAGCCTTACCGCCGAAATATGGCAGCTCGAATAATTCTGCGCCGCTTTCGCTTGGGCTGCCCATCAGCTTGGGTGTGTGGATCTCCAGAAAACCATTCTGGATCCAGTACTCACGCAGCGCCATTTCTGTTGTGGTTTGCACTTTAAATATCAGGGCAATTTCCGGCCGGCGCAGGTCAATAAACCGCCAATCCATGCGGAAATCGATGGCAGGCATGGTATCGGCAAACGGATCGAAGGGAAGCTGCTGGGCTGCCAGGCTGTCAGTCTCAGCTGTTTCAAGCTGGATTTCAATTCCGCCCAGTTTCACTACCGGGTTCTCAACCACCTTGCCGGTGATAGTTAATGCAGTTTCGGTGGTTAAGCGCGAAATTTCTTCTGCCAGGGTTGGGTTGCCCTCTTTCCATAACGCCACCTGCACCAGACCGGTCAGGTCACGCAGGACGATGAACTGCATCTTTTTCTGGTCCCGCAGGGTTTGCAGGAAACCCTGTACTTTTACTGTTTGGCCGATGTGACCTTTTAGTGCCGATATTGGTGTTCTTTCCATGGAACTTCTCCTCTACGAAATAATTGCAATCGGGTTATACCCTAAAATCAGTCAAAATTGAAGCCGGAAAGCTTTAACAGGTCTTTTACTGTCTGGTAAGGTGTCGCTTTACGGGAATACAGGGCTTCCACGCTTTTATCCAGGGCAGAAGGGGGGAGGTTTTTCATCCAGTGCTGCTGCATGGTTTGCATTACCAGATTTTCCACTTCATCCCGGATACGCAAATGCTGGCGTTTTTCCCATTCATTGCTTGTACGCAGGAAGTGCAGGTGCGCCAATGCGTTTTCCATCACTTCAAATGCGCCTTCCCCTTTATTGGAAACCGTCCGCAAGACCGGCACTTCCCAAACCGGGGTTGAGCTGCTGCCTGCAGAAGAAGCCCTGCCGGAGTGGTTCGAAAGCTGAAGCATTGCCTGCAGCGCCCTTTCGGTGTTTTCGACACCAGGCAGGTCAGCCTTATTCACTACCAGGATGTCGGCGATCTCCAGGATACCGGCTTTGATCGCCTGGATATCATCACCCAGGCCGGGGGCATCCACCACGATGGTGGTATGTGCCAGACTGGCTATCTCAACTTCAGCCTGGCCCGCCCCAACGGTTTCCACCAGGATTACTTCAAACCCGGCAGCATCCATCAGGCGTGCCACCTGTGCCGTGGTGCGTGCCAGACCGCCAATTGCACCGCGGGCAGCCATTGAGCGGATGAAAATACCTGTATCTCCGCTCAGGTCGCGCATGCGCACCCTGTCTCCCAGGATCGCCCCGCCGGTAAAGGGGCTGGAAGGATCAACGGCAATGATCCCCACATGCGGTTTGGTCTCTTTCCCGGTTCCCTTTCGGAACGCCAGCGCCAACTGGTTCACCAGGGATGACTTGCCGACTCCCGGAGCTCCGGTAATGCCGATGATATAGGCGTTCCCGGTATGGGGATACAGGATCTCCAGGGCATCCCTTCCGGTGGCGGTATCATTTTCGACTTCGGTGATCAGGCGTGCCAGGAGAAGGCGGTTGTCCCAGATATCTTCATGCAGCCTGCTGCTTACCAGAGAGGACATCTGCCTTACTTTTCTGCCATCAGTTTTTGGATATCATCGATGATCTGGGTGGTAGCCGAACCCGGTCCATAAACTGCTTTTACCCCTGCATCCAGTAATACATTCACATCTTCTTCGGGAATGATGCCGCCTACAAAGACAGGTACTTTGCTCTGCCCATTGGCTTGCATCAACTCAATGATCCTTGGTACCAGGGTCAGATGGGCGCCGGAAAGGATTGAAAGGCCGACAATGTCCACATTTTCCTGCAAGGCAGCTTCTGCAACCATTTCAGGTGTCTGGCGCAGCCCGGTGTAAATGACTTCCATCCCTGCATCACGCAATGCCCGTGCAATTACCTTGGCGCCCCGGTCATGACCATCCAGCCCGGGTTTGGCAATAAGCACTCGAATTTTTTGATCCATTCTGGTTCTCCGAATTTGATTTGAACAAGTTGATTATACTCCATAGCCTTTTGGCTGCTTTCACGGTATGGTGTATCATATGGATAACACCAGCATTCCTGGAGTTGAGGATGGGTATGGAAATGAAAGGACAGCCGATTGTACAGGTCACCACCGAGGTGGACGGCCTCCCGGTCAGTGTCTGGAAGGCAGGAAACCAGGGTTCGGATGTGGTCTTGATCCATGGCGGAGGGGTGGATTCCGCTATGCTTTCCTGGCGTGAAGCTATCCCGTTCCTGGCGCAGAATCACCGTGTGTATGCGCCTGACCTGCCCGGGTATGGCGCAACCCCATTCAGAAAAGGAACCGGATCGCTTGATTTTTACATCCCATTCCTTGAGGTGCTGCTGGAAAGGCTGGGTCTCCCCATGGTGAACTTGGCGGGTATTTCAATGGGCGGGAGCATATCGCTCGGGTATGCCCTGAGAAACCCCTACCGGGTTGAAAGCCTGGTGCTGGTGGACAGCTACGGGCTTGCAGATAATGTGCCAGCCCATTTTCTTTCATGGTTGATCATTAAGACACCCGGACTGATCAGCATGTCGTATGCCATGATGCGCAAGAGCCGAGTAATGATGCGCTGGTCGGCGAAAAGCCTGCTGGGCGGTCCAGAGCTGCTTACGGAGAGTATGCTGGCGGAACTGGAAGATGCGATAGCTGACCCGGATGCAGCCAGGGCATTTTCAGAATTCCAGCAGAATGAACTGAAATTGGAACGGCTAAAAACCTGTTATATGGACAGGCTGCATGAGATCCAGGCAGCAACCCTGATCATCCACGGCAGTGCTGACAGCCTGGTGCCGTTGAAATATGCCAGGGAAGCTGCCAGGCGCATCCCCGGAGCAAACCTTGAGGTGCTGGATGGAGCCGGGCACTGGCCGATGCGCGCCCGCCCGGAGCAATTCAACCTTGTTCTCGAGCGTTTCTATTCGAGCCTCAGATAATGAATTGTGGTACACTAGCCTCGCATATCACGCAGCAAGGATTTCTTTATGCCAGTCATTTATCCATTTACAGCCATAGTGGGACAGGAACGCATGCGCCGGACGCTGGTCTTAAACGCCGTGGATCCCCGAATTGGGGGTGTTCTGATCCGCGGTGAACGCGGAACCGCCAAATCCACCGCAGCCAGGGCGCTGGCAGCGCTGCTCCCCAATGTGAAAGTAGTCAGTGATTGCCGCTTTGGCTGTAACCCGGATGACGAGTCTGCTCTGTGCACCGAATGCCGTGAGCGTATTAAAAAGGGAGAAAAGCTCCCGGTAGCTACCCGGCCGACCCCTTTTATCAATTTACCTGTATCCGCAACTGAAGACCGCGTGGTGGGCACACTGGATATCGAAAAGGCGATCCAGATTGGGGAGCGCCACTTTGAGCCGGGTGTGCTGGCAGCTGCCAACCGCGGTTTGTTGTATATAGATGAAGTAAACCTGCTTGATGACCATGTGGTCGACGTGCTGCTCGACTCAGCAGCCATGGGTATGAATATTGTCGAACGCGAGGGGATTTCTTTTTCCCACCCCGCCCGCTTTATCCTGGTTGGAACTATGAACCCCGAAGAGGGCGACTTGCGCCCGCAACTGCTGGACCGATTTGCCTTATCGGTGGATATCCACGGCATCAGGGATGCACGTGACCGGGTCACCATCATGGAACGCAACCTTTCCTTTGAGGCTGACCAGGAGGGCTTCCGCGAGCGCTGGCTGCCCAAAGAGCAGGAACTCTCGCAGATGATCGATGCTGCCCGCAACCTGCTGGAAAAAGTGACACATACTACACGCGACCTGCTTTCCATTGCTGCACTGACCGCATCCTTAAACGTAGAAGGCCACCGCTCAGATCTGGTCATCCTGAAAGCTGCCCGGGCACAGGCTGCATTTGAGGGCCGCACCAATGTGACCGACCGCGACATCGCCATGGCTGCCGAACTGGCTCTGCCGCACCGCATCAAACGCGGACCTTTCCAGCAAACCGAAATGGGAATGGAAGAGCTGCAGGAGCGCATTGAGCAATTGAAAGGCGAAAGTGCGGGAGAACAATCGGATAGCGAACAGCAGCCTGCTGAACAGGCAGACGAGCAAAAAAAAACGCAGTTTTAGCCCAGGAGGATGAAACCCTCAACGAAGCGCCGGTAGAACCTTCTTCCGGCAAAGTATTCGGGGAACAGAATGCCAACTGGTGGGAGGGCGGCAAGCAGGTAAAGACGGGGGAAGTCTTTGAGCCGCGCCGGCTGGATACCCCTCTTGACCAGATGATGCGCCAGATGGCTGGCAGGCGCAGTTACACCCACACCCAGAGAAAACGCGGACGCTACATCCAGGCACGGCCTACCCCCGGCAAAGCCGAGGACCTGGCTTTCGATGCCACTATCCGCGCTGCCGCCCCCTTCCAAAAGGAAAGGGTGGAGCGCAGGAAAAAGGTGGCGTTTGCCGTCAGCCCGAACGATTATATGCGCAAGGTGCGGGTGCGCCGTACTGCCAACCTGGTGGTCTTCCTGGTAGATGCCAGCTGGTCAATGGCAGTGGCGGAGCGCATGTCTGCCACCAAGGGGGCGATTTTGTCGCTGTTGAATGATGCCTACCAGCGGCGCGATAGGGTTGGCCTGGTGGTTTTCCAGAAAGACCGTGCCACCCTGGTACTGCCGCCAACCAGTTCTGTCCGCCTGGCAGAAAAAGCCCTTGCCCATATTCCGGTGGGCGGGAAGACGCCCCTTTCGGCCGGGCTTCAGCTGGCTTACGAGGTACTGCGTAAAGAAAAGGTCCTGCATCCGGATGTGCTGCCTCTGATGATCTTATTGACCGACGGAGCGGGTAATGTGACCATGGGGCACTTGCCGCCGCAGGAAGAAGCCAGGCAAATTGCTCAGCTGATCGTAGCCGATGGCATCCGCAGTGTGGTGGTGAACATGGAACATGCTGCATTCGACCAGGGGCTGGCACAGTCACTGGCAGATGACTTGCAAGCGCCTTGCTACACTCTGACAGAATTAAAAGCGGAAAACCTTTACCAGACTGTCCGCCTTGAATTGAATTTGCAGCAATCCAAGGCGTTTGAACGGCAGTAGAATTCATGCATAAAAATCAGGCTGGTTTGTCAAAACCGGGGTCTGATGATATGATGAGAATTCAGGGAAATCATGTTTTCAAAACAATCACACACCAGAAAAATCCGCGTCATTCTCGGGGTGATTATCCTCGCTACCCTGCCTTTTTACTGTCTGGGGCTGATCATGCTGCAAAGCCAGAATATGGCCAACCGCACCAGGACTGCCACTCCCACCGAAACCCGGGCGGCAGCTGCCAGTAATACACCTCGTCCAACCTGGACGGGGGTGATAACCGCAACGGCATCCATCACGCCTTCGCCAACCATTACCTGGACACCTTCTGTAACCCCGACAGCCTTCCGTACCCCTACCCGCACCATTACCCTGACTGCAACCATTACCCTGACCCCAACCGAAACACTGGTTCCTCCAACCGATACACCCGAACCGCCAACTGCAACAGATACCCCATCACCTACACCAGATGGATCTTCTGCGAATCCTTAGCACAGGAAAAAGGAATGACCGATATCAAGCAATTCCTCAACGAACTCTTATCCTTGCCCGGACTTTCAGCTTATGAAGGGCCAGCCCGGGAACATATCGCCAGCA
Organism: Leptolinea sp. UBA4782; assembly: GCA_002403095.1. Taxonomy (GTDB): domain Bacteria; phylum Chloroflexota; class Anaerolineae; order Anaerolineales; family Anaerolineaceae; genus UBA4782. Next base: position 6,107 of record DHHC01000016.1, on the reverse strand, counting down.
CCTGGAAACCCCTGGTTGATGAAATGCAGGTCAGCCCTATTGGCAGCCTGCATGCCCTGAAAAAGGGATTTGGCAGCGAGCCGCGCCCGCGCATATTACTGGCTGCCCACATGGATGCCATCGGGATGATGGTGACCGGCGTCACAGACGGTTTCCTAAGCTTTACCGAGATCGGCGGGATTGATCCGCGCCTGCTGCCTGGGCTGCGTGTTACGGTCCATGCCAAACGCAACCTGCCCGGGATAATCGTGATGCCGCGCGATGCCCTCCTGCCGGAACGTAAAAGCGAAACCCCGGTGGAGATGAAATATCTCTTCATTGACCTGGGTTTAAGCGCAGCAGAAACCGCTGAACTGGTGCAGATCGGCGACCTGGTATCGTTTGCCCAGGAGCCAATGGAACTGCCTAACGGCATCATCACCGGGCACAGCCTGGATAATCGTGCTTCAGTCGCTGCGGTCACCGCCTGCCTGGAAGAATTGCACAATGTCCAACATGCCTGGGATGTTTGGGCGGTTGCCACGGCACAAGAGGAGGAAACCCTAGGCGGTGGATTTACGGCTCCCTTCGCTATCCGGCCTGACCTGGCAGTGGCTATCGATGTAACCTTTGCCAAAGGACCCGGGGCATCCGATTGGCGCACTTTCCCGCTCGGTAAAGGCGTTTCTCTGGGGATTGGCTCAAATGTTCACCCTGGATTCTTCAAGGCTGTAAAAGAGGTTGCCGACAAACTGGATATCCCGGTACACAATGAATTAATGCCACGCGGCTCGGGCACAGATGCACTGGCCATGCAGATTGTGGCGGATGGGATTACCACCCTGGTGATCGGTATTCCGCTACGGTACATGCACACCCCGGTGGAAATGGTGGCCATGAAAGATATCCAGCGGGCAGGCCATTTGCTGGCGTCCTTTATCGCCACCCTCCCCGTTGATTTCATGCAAAACCTGAAATGGGATGATTAATCATGACAGCGAAAACCTTATCTCCCGTGATCGAAAAAGAACAAATAGCCCTGCTCGAGCAGCTCTCAAATGCCTGCGGTATCCTCAGTGATGTTGGCGAAGTTCGCAAGATTGTGCTGGAAAAGATCCAACCTTACTGTGATTCTGTAAAAGTGGATGCCCTGGGGAACATCCTGGCCATCCGAAAGGCACAACAGCCTGGTGCGCTGCGCGTGATGCTGGCAGCCCACATGGATGAAGTTGGTTTTATGGTTGTGGAAAGCGAAGAAGGCGGGCTGTTTAAGCTGGTTACAGTCGGCGGTATTGATGTACGCTATCTGCCGGGAAAACCAGTCCTTGTCGGCAAAGACCATGTCCCGGGCGTGATCGGCGCCAAACCGATCCACCTGATGAAGCGTGACGAAATGCAGACGGCAATGGATCTGGACGGGCTGCGCCTGGATGTCGGACCTGATGGCGGCGATAAAGTAAAACCAGGCGACCATGTTTACTTTGCTACCCGCTTTCAACAGGTTGGCAGCAGCATGGTAGGAAAAGCCCTGGATGACCGGATTGGTGTGGTAACCCTGGCAACTCTGTTGCAGTATGCCCCAGCTAATATTGAGCTTCTGGCAGCCTTTACCACCCAGGAGGAGATTGGATTGCGGGGCGCGCGTGTGGCAGCCTATGGATTTGACCCCGACCTGGCAATCGTCTTGGATAGCACTCCCGCCCACGATTACCCATCTTATGACGGCAGTGAAAACCGCTACTTCAATACCAGGTTGGATGCCGGACCTGCCATTTACGTGGCAGACACCGGTACCATCTCTGATCCGAGGCTGCTCCAGCACCTCTTCAGGGTTGCAGCAGAAAATGGTATCCCTTACCAGATCCGCCAACCCGGTCCGGGTGGAACAGATGCCGGCTCCATCCATAAGCAGCGCTCAGGGATTCCTTCCGTTTCCATTTCAGTGCCGGGCAGGTATGCCCACAGCCCGGTAATGGTCTCGCGCCTGTCTGATTGGAGGAATTCCCTCACGCTGGCCCATACTGCCTTAACCACGCTCCCGCAAGATATTTTGCAGAGAGCCTGATCCCAAAAATCCTTTGGAGTGACACATGAAAGAACTCATTCGATCCCTCGTAGAAGCAACCGGTCCATCCGGATATGAAACCCAGGTGCGCGAACTGGTACAAACCAGCATTACCGGTCTGGCTGATGAAGTAAAAGTTGATGCCCTCGGCAACCTGATCGCCCGCAAGGGCAAACTGAAAGAAGGCGGAAAACGTGTCATGCTTTCAGCCCACATGGATGAGATTGGGCTGATTGCAACCTTTGTTGACGACAACGGCTTTATCCGTTTCACTGCCAATGGGGGTGTGTTCCCGGTCTACCTGCTCGGCAGCAGGGTGCGGTTCCTGAACGGCGTGGAAGGCGTGATCGGGGCTGAAAGCAACAACTTGCGCGACCAGGCACCTGCCATGGATAAGTGTTTTATCGATGTCGGTGCAAAAGACCGCCTAGGCTGCCCGGTTTCAGTAGGCGATATGGCTGTGTTTGTACGCCCCTACCTCGACCTGGGTGACAGGCTGGTTTCAAAAGCCCTGGATGACCGCGTGGGTGTAGCCATCCTGGTGGAAGCGCTCAAGCAGCTGCAGGATACCCCGAACGAACTTTATTTTGTGTTCAGCACTCAGGAAGAAGTCGGCACCCGTGGCGCGATTACTGCCGCCTATGCAGTGGATCCGGAGCTGGGCATTGCCCTGGATGTGACCAAGACGGGTGACACCCCGAAGTGTGACAAAATGGAAGTTACCCTGGGGAAAGGCCCAACTGTGAAGGTGCGCGATTCAGGAATGCTCTCTGACCCGCGTGTGGTGCGCTGGATGCGTAAGACAGCAGAAAAAGCAGGCATCCCGTACCAGCTGGAAGTGCTGGAAGCAGGTTCTACCGATGCCCGCTCAATCCAGGTTACACGCGCAGGCGTTCCAGTTGGTGTGATTTCCATCCCATGCCGGTATGTCCATTCACCATCCGAGATGGTTGATTATCAGGATGTCGTCAACTCAGTCAAACTGCTGGTTGCTTTACTGTCTGAGCGGATTGTCCTGGAGCAGCAGTAAAAAAACCATGCTGAGAACCCGGGTGCTTTCATTCTTCCTGCTGGTATTGATGGCGGCATGTATACCGCTTGTGCCGGTGGAAAATGAAAGCACACCGGCAATGACACAATCCGGCAGCCCGGAAAGTGAATCTACCAGGCAACTACCCCAACCAACCTCTACCTCCGCTGTTTCTGCCGGCGAATTGGTGATCTGGCTGCCAGCGCCGTTTGCTGAAGAAGGCAGCCCAGGCTGGGCTGTATTAGAGAAATTCTTGCAAAGCTTTGAGGAGCAGAATCCGGGGTATACGATCACCGTCCGCCAGAAAAACTCTGATACTACAAATTCCTTAATCAACTCCCTGGCACTGGCAAGCGCGGCTGCGCCAAATTCAGTGCCTTCCCTTGTGCTCCTTAACCGGCATGACCTTGAATGGGCAGCAGACCAGGACCTGATCAGCCCGCTGGCCGACACTGCCATGCAAGCGGATACCGATTGGTATGAATATGCCCGCCGCCTGGCAGTATATCAGGACCAGATGTACGGTTTACCAATCGCAGGAGACAGCCTGGTGCTGGTCTACAATTCCCAGCTGGTAACAACCGAACAGGTTTCAAGTATCGACAGCTGGAATACCCTGCTCAGCCTGGAAAAACCAGTAGCATTCAATCCAGCTGACAGCCGGGCGAGATTCCCGCTAACTGTGTACCTGTCCGCCGGAGGAATTGTGCAGGATGAAGATCAACAACCCGCTTTATCTGTTCCAGTGCTGACTGAAGTTTTCCGGATATTTGACCAGGGCAAGGTTAATGGTGTTTTTCCGGCCTGGACGACTGATGTGCAAAATGATTATGACGCCTGGCTTCGCCTGAAGTATGGCGAGGCAGATTTCCTGGTGACTACCGTTTTCAGCTACATGGAGAACCGCTCCACAGATTTCCTGGCAATTCCTATGCCGGCACTGAACACGGGTAACTATGCCCTGGCAGACGGCTGGTTGTGGACAGTTACCGACCTGGACCCGCAGCGGAGAGAAATGGCGGAGGAGCTGGCGGTTTTCCTCAGTTCTCCTGGTTTCCTGGCTGAGTGGACTCAGGCGGCAGGTTTTCTACCGGTCCGCCCGTCTGCCATGGTCAGCTGGCCGGCTCAGAGCGACAAGACCTTCTTTGGAAAAGTCATCCTCTCTCTGCAGCAAATGCCGCATGCAGATGTGCAGGATGTGCTCAGCGATCCATTGTATGAAGGCGCAATGAAAGTGATAGAATCAGGGGAAGACCCTTACCGGGCAGCGGATTGGGCGTCAAGAGAATTACTTCCTGAAGAATGAACCTTGGGATGGATAAAGCAGATGGTTAAACCGCTTAAAAATGGGAAATCTACCAGCTGGCAGTACCTTGCAGTCCTGTTTATCTTACTCCTGTTCTCCTTATTTATCATCCTTTCAAGACCGGCGTTTGCCAGCACCCAGGCGCTGCAACAGGTAACGCCGCAGACAGTTTCAGCCACCCCCACAGAAACTCCATTACCTGAAGAGTGGGTCAAAAATGCGCACCAAACAGACGGGATTGCCCTGGGTGGTACCCTTCTGGTGCTGATCATCATTGCCGGCTCGCTGGGTGTGCTGTTCAGGAAACCAGCCAGGATGGTCTCAAAAAAGTTTAAACGAAATTAGCCCGGCTCGGGCGGTTACAGCCGGATATTTAACAGGGGCACCAGCATTTCTTTCCGGCTCAGGGCGCCATGCCGGCCTTTTAAAGTATTTTCTTTCTGAGCCCACCAGAGGTAAGCATCCCCGGTTGCGGCGAGGATCATCTCACCGATCCGGTCTGTAAAAGCCGGATGGGGATCGCCTGTTCCGAAAAGACCGGATTGCATCGCTTGTGAAGAGGGGATTAAGGCAAATGCATCACCCCAGGCTGACTTGATTTCGTTAAATAATACTTCTTTCGCCCCGTAATGCGGGTACAGGTAAGCCAGCCGGTTTTCCCCGCTGGGCGGCATGATCAGGTTATTCCAGATGCCGGCATGGTTGCGGACCTCAAACCAGGGGTCGGCGGGTGTATCGATCATGCCGTGGTCAGCGCATAAGAGGAAAAGGGTATCTTCCTTGAGTTTTGCTGGAAATTCCTTGATGAATTTCTGGATATGCATACCCAGGTATTCGAGTTCCATCCTTAAGCGTGGATCGGTTGTGCCGTACTGGTGGGCAAGGTCATCATACTCACCCAGGTATGCCCAGATATACCGCGGGTGGTTGGAAGGCTGGTTGATTAGCTGCTGCAATGAAAGCCACAGGTCAGATTGCGAGCGGTAAGGATGAACAGAAGCACCCGGTGAGAGCATGATCGTCAGGCTGGAACGGGAAATCTGGGCAGGCTGGAAAGCATACACTTCAATATTGTTGTAGCGCAAGTGCTGTGAAATGGGAGGTACACCCAGGAAGGTTTCAGGCTGCAGCCCGCCTTTACGCAGGCTGTTAATCTCACCTGAAAAAGCGCTGGGAGCAAAAGTGATCATATTGGCGATCAGCCCGTATTCCTTCAAGTACATTTCATACCCGGTGATGCCATGTTCAAGGGGGGTGCAGCCGGTCCATAAGGTTACGAGTGAGCTTGTTGTGGTGGAAGGGACCACGCTGCTAAGGGCAACCAGGTTGTCTTCACAAAAAAGATCTCCCCAAACCGGAGAATCGCTTTCAGCAAGCAATGCATCCAACCCAAGGGCATCCACCAGCAGCAAGATGACATTCTTGTACCGTTTCCTGGGTGCAAAGGTGCGCGGCAGAATAAGCGGTTTTTGCCCGGCAGGAGGTACTCCCAGCCATTCGCAAATGCTGGCGGGGATGTTTGCGATTGAATACCCAGAGTAGTCCGGGAATACACAGTCTGCATTTTCTGGGAAAAGGGGATTCTTGCCGAGAAGCAGGCGATTCAAATTCTGAACCAGGAATGTGCTCATGGTTTCCTCCGTTCTGCTTATCTAATAATTATACAGATTCTCGAGAGCAAAACAATTCACCTGGAAGAATTCAGTGTGAGGGGGTCAGCACATAGT
>DHHC01000037.1 GCA_002403095.1 Leptolinea sp. UBA4782 | reverse complement strand
GCTGCCACTGCTCTACCCCGCATCAAGGACTGGTAGTATACCCTTATCAGGGGCATCCGTCAAGCCATCCCCTTAATTAAGTAGAATCTCAGCGCTTTTTACGAAGCAGCAGCACCAGTCCTGCTATCCCGCTCAGGGTGGTTAACCCCAAAATGATAGCACCGCGCCAGCGAAGCGGAATTGTGGCTGACCTGTCTGTGACTACCGGGCTGGCGGGATCAATGTATGTGCGCAATTCATCGATCGCCGGGGTGGGAATGGCGGCTGTTAGACACAGCTGGTGGAATTCTTCTGCCAGCAACCCCATTTCATCACGGGCGGCGTTGGCATGGCCGGCAAGAAGCAGTTCAGCTTTATGGATAGTCAGCCCGTACTTTAGCAGAAAGACCAGGAGCGGTTCCGGCAGCAGTGCCAGCAGCCACAGGCGGAGCGGCATCAGGGGATACCCCAGGCGTCGCAGAACCCTGAACCCCTCTTTGACTGCCCGGATAAGCAGCACCAGGCCGTCTCGCGTGCGCGAGAGGCGCAGGGTGCTGCCGTTTGCCAGGTAAATTGCGTTGGCAACCGGGCTGACAAGCGCTGCACGCGCTTTTAGCCAGGCATCCATATTGCTGCAGGTGGCCACCGGGAAACCAGCCCGGCGCAACATATCCGCTATCGTCCGCAGGCGCAGAGTATTCTTTCCATTCAGTTCGCCGATGGTTGTGGCTTGCAGCCATGAGCTGGTGGTGCGGTAGCGCACGATGAATTTTCCTCTGGTGCCACCCGCGCCGGCAAAACCCAGCAGGACACGCTCTTTTCCCAGGCTGGAAGTCAGTACATCCGGCCCAGACACATTATTGGTCATGAACAGGATATGCGGACTGTTCTGGTTGGCTGCCAGGTGCGGGAGAACCTCCTCCAGCTGGTTCCGCCTTACAAGAACGATGATCAGGTCGTAGGCATCTTCAGGGTTTAGCTGGGCACAGGTTTTCACGCGGGTAACGCTTATTTTGTTGCCCGGGATGCGCGCCAGCACGATGCCGTGCTGTTCGATCTGCGCCAGCCTTTCGCCCCTCGCCAGGATGGTGACATCCTCACCGGCTTCTGCCAGCCTGGCTGCATAGACGCTTCCGAGTACACCTGCTCCAAAAACAAGGATCTTCATTTTACGCTCCATGGTCAGCCATGGATGTCCGAATGGCAGCCAGTGGCTTTAAGCGTATTTTACTTCATTCCAGCATGAAGATATAATACGGTAAGGTTAGGTGAATTAAATAAAATGGACCACTGCAGGAGGGAAGATGACAGACCAACCCGGTTTTTACCTTGGGAAGAAATATGATGGCGAAAAAGGAAAGCTGCTTGAAGACCAGATCATCTACGATCCGGCTGACCTGACCACTCATGGCTTTGTTACCGGTATGACAGGATCGGGCAAGACCGGCTTATGTGTCGGCTTGCTGGAGGAAGCTGCGCTGGAGGGTATTCCAGCCATTATGATCGACCCCAAAGGCGACCTGACCAACCTGCTGTTGCACTTCCCGGACTTTAAGCCGGAAGATTTTAAACCCTGGATTGACCCGGATGTGGTGCGGCGCGAAGGCAAAGACCTGGATATGGCTGCCGCTGAGACTGCTGAATCCTGGAAGAACGGGTTGGCGCAATGGGGCATCACTCCAGAGGATGTCCGCAGGTTGGGCAATTCGGTAGATTTCACCATCTACACACCCGGTTCCACAGCCGGACAGCCGGTAAGCATCCTGGCATCCTTTCGGGCTCCCGAAATCCCGTGGGATGAGAACCGCGAGCTGCTGAGGGAAGAGATCTCCAGCACCGTTACCGCTGTGCTGGGGCTGGTGGGGATGAATGACATCGATCCGCTGCGGTCGCGCGAACATATCCTAATTTCCAACATTCTTGAAAATGCCTGGAGCCAGGGGCAATCCCTGGACCTGAACGAGATCATCCTGCGGGTACAGAACCCGCCCTTTGAGCGCCTGGGTGCTTTCCCGGTAGATAACCTTTTCCCTGCAGAGGAGCGCATGGATTTGGCTATGCTGCTGAATAATTTCCTGGCATCGCCTTCCTTCCAGACCTGGGTGGAAGGAGTACCGCTGGATGTGCCGTCTTTCCTGTACGCACCGGACGGCAAACCCCGCCACAGCATTTTCTACCTGGCGCACCTGCCTGACAACGAGCGCATGTTCTTTGTGACACTGTTGTTTGCTTCAGTTGAAGCCTGGATGCGGCAGCAGCGCGGAACGGGCAGTCTGCGCGCCCTGGTGTACTTTGATGAAATTGTCGGGTACCTTCCGCCAGTTGCCAACCCGCCCTCGCGCCCGATCATGCTGCGTATGCTTAAGCAAGCGCGTGCATTTGGTGTGGGATTGCTTCTGGCTACCCAAAACCCGGTCGACCTGGATTACAAAGCCCTTTCCAATGCAGGCACCTGGTTCATTGGCAGGCTGCAAACCGAACGCGACAAAGCCCGCCTGCTGGACGGACTTGAAAGCGCCCGCGGTGATATCAACCGGGGCGATATTGACAAGACCCTCTCTGCCATGGGTAAACGGGTTTTCCTGCTGCATAATGTGTATGCCAAAGCGCCCGTCCTTTTCCAGACACGCTGGGCGATGAACTACCTGGCCGGACCGCTTACACGGGCACAAATCCCCTTGCTCAATCAACTGGCAGGTAAACAAGCAGGAGTTGCTGTTCCTGGTTCGGCTTCAGGGGCTGTCTCTCAACCGGCAGCAGTTAAACCCACGGCAACAACTGCAGGAGAAGCCGGGTACCAGAAGACCAAACCGGCGGTGCCTGCTGGAATTCCAGAATACTACCTGCCGGCCGACCTGGGTGTCAGCCAGGCGGTCAGCGCTGCTAACTTACCCGCCACTGGATCGATGGAAACGCTAGGGCTGGTCTATAAACCTGCCCTGCTTGCCCAGGCTGAGGTGCGTTACGTGGTGGCGAAATACGCAATGGAGCATAACCGTATGGTGACAGCGCTGGCGACCGAAGGGGGCAGGGGCACGGTTGACTGGGACAGGCATGCCTGGCGGGCTTTTGAACGGGACGAGTTGCAAAACATGCCCATGCCGAACACCCAGTTTGGCATGCTTCCGGTCTGGCTTTCGGATGCCAAGGTTTTTAATACTAACCGGGCAGACTTTGAAGACTGGGTATTCCGTAATGGAACTGTACGAGTCAAGGTCAACCAGGCTTTGAAAGTCTTTGCTGATCCGTCCAGCAGCGATGCCGAATTCCGCGAGAAATGCAGCGAAGCAGCACGGGAAGCAGTAGAAGCCGACCTGAAAAAACTGGCTGCAACCTACGAAAAGAAACTGGATGCTACTGCCTCCAAGCTTAAAAAGCAGGAGCTGGAGGTAGAACAACAAAAATCAGAGTTGAGTTCGCGCCGGGTAGAAGAACTTGGTACAGCGGGCGATCTGCTGGTAGGCTTGCTGGGTGGCAGGAAACGCAGTGTGAGCAAATCTATTACCAAGCGGCGCATGACCAGCCAGTCAAAACTGGACCTGAAGCAGGAAGAGGAAGAACTGGCGCTGCTGATCAAACAGGATGAGACCCTGCGGGCTGAATATGCACAAGCCCAGGATGAGGTGAAAGAGAAGTGGGCCAGGGAAGTAAACAACGTGGTTGAGGTGCCGGTCAACCCGACCAAAACCAATATCTTCCTCGACAATTTCTGCATTGCCTGGGTGCCCTATTACCAGGTGAAGAGCGGAGGTACGGTCAGCGAAGTGCTGGCTGCCAGGAGAGAAGCTTAATACATAAAGCTGCGGCCGACCGGCCGCAGCTTTATTATCTCAAACAAAACCGCATGTCTTTATCCCATATCCTGCCGGCCGGATAATGCCCGCAGGATGGTGTTCTGGTCGGCATATTCCAGGTCGCCGCCCATCGGTAGTCCGCGCGCCAGGCGGGTGGTACGCACACCAGACTGGGTCAGCTGCTGCCGGATGTACAGGGCAGTGGCATCGCCTTCCATGCTCGGGTTGGTTGCCAGGATCACCTCTGTTACGGTACCCTGCCTGATCCTTTCAAGCAAAGGTTTGATCTTCAGGTCATCCGGTCCTATGCCTTCGATCGGCGAAAGCACCCCGTGCAACACATGGTACTGGCCTTTAAAACCGCCGGTGCGTTCGAGTGCAAGCACATCCAGCGCTTCCTCAACCACGCAAATGACTGCAGGGTCGCGGCGCGCGTCAGCGCAAATTTCGCACAGGGGTTGGTTTGCCAGGGTGATGTTGAAACACTGCGGGCACATACCGGTCGCGCTGTGCAGGTTGATGAGCGCATCCGCCAGTTGCTGCGAGAGATCGCTTTGCGACCGCAACAGGAAGAAGGCCAGGCGTGAGGCGGTTTTTGGGCCGATGCCCGGCAGGCGCGAAAGCGAATCGATCAGGTTTTGGACCGGAAGCGGTAAGACGGCCATATTACGTTAGAACCCGAAACCAGGCAGCCCGCCAGCCAGGGGGCCCATGCGCTCGGATGCCAGTTCGCGCGATTTTTCAAGCGCCAGGTTGGCAACGCTGAGTACCAGGTCTTGCAGCATTTCTGCATCTGCATCTTTGAGCAGGTCAGGGTCAATCTCGAAAGTAGTGAATTGCTGGTCGCCGGTGATGGTGGCTTTGATAGCGCCGCCGCCAGCGGTAACGGTAACGGTTTCACTCTTCAGTTCTTCCTGCGCTTTTTCCATCTGCTCCTGCAGTTTGCGGATCTGGGAGAGCATTGCGCCCTGACCCCCGCCTGAAACGGGTCCACGATTAAATCCTTTTGCCATACTTTACTCCTTTTTCTTGATCACACCGCCCAGGTTTAAGGCGGTCCTTACCATTCCATCTTCTTCAATTTCGAGGTCCAGGGGTGCGCCGGATGCTTTCCGGTTGAGCACACAGGTGATCCTGACCTCTTTTCCAAGCACATGGTTTAGCGCACTTTGCGCCAGACCCAGGTTCTCAGGTTTTTCCATCCGGTCTTTGATGGCTTCATTGGTGAATGCCAGCACCAGGGTATCGCCTTTCATGGTCAGGGGCTGGCAAGAGTTTAGCAATCCTTCGGTTACCGGGCGCTGCTTGCGCACAGTCTCTTTTACCTGCTTCCAGTTAGCCAGCACCTCTTTAAGCCCGATGCTGCCGTCGGCAGAAGGAACTGCCGGAGCGGACTGCCCCTTTTCCGTTGCCGGTTTTGCCGCGGGCTGTGTTTCCGGCTTGGCACTGGCGGCAGTTGCCGCCGGGCTGGTTGATGGCTCAGGTTTTAACGCTGCGTGGCGCGTTGAAGGTGAGGGTGCCTGGTGTCCGATTGGAGCAGCAGGTATCTCAGCCGGGGCAGGGTGGGTTGCCGGTTTCGCGGTTGCAGCATCGACAGACTGTCCCTGGACTGATTCTGCCAGGGCAAGCTCGAGCTGCAACCCGGGCTGCCATCCCAGGCGGACATCGGTAGCGGCTTCATTAAACAGGCGGATTACTTCCAGCAGGTGGACCATCGGCAGGCTTTCCGCCTGCTGTCCCATTTGTTTGCGTACTTCAGCAGAGCTTTCTAGCTGGTCCTTTTTGCCCATCTTGATCAGCATCAGGTTGCGGCAGTAATCTACGACTTGGCGTGCAAACTGACGCGGGTCGCTGCCCGCATCCAGGGTGCGCTGGATAATGTTCAAACCTTCAGCCGGCTTGCTCTGGATCACGGCATCCAACAGGTCCACTACAGCCTGGCTGGTGGCTGTCCCTAAAACGTTTTGCGCATAGGTAAGGCTGACTTTCTCGCCCGTGGATGAAAGCTGGTCAAGCAGCGAGATGGCATCCCGCATTGAACCGGTTGCCTGGCGGGCAATCAGGGTCAGGGCGTCCGGTTCTACAGCGATCTTCTCACTGCTGCATTTTTCCTGCAGGTATTGCACCATTTCCGGTACTGGAATACGGCGGAATTCGTAGCGCTGGCAGCGAGACAGCACGGTTGCCGGGATCTTGTGGATCTCGGTGGTTGCCAGCACAAAAATGGCGTGGGGCGGGGGTTCTTCCAATGTTTTCAGCAAAGCATTGAATGCTGCCGTTGAAAGCATGTGTACTTCATCTATGATATAGACTTTGTACCTGGCACTGGTAGGGCTGAAATTCATCTTTTCGCGCAAGGCGCGGACATCATCCACGCTGGTGTTGGAAGCAGCATCAATCTCGATCAGGTCCAAAAAGCGCGACTGGTTTACCTGTTGGCAGGCATCACAAGTATCGCATGGGCGTTCTGCCAGATCGTCGTGCAGGCAGTTGACCGCTTTTGCCAGCAATCGGGCGGTTGTGGTCTTGCCTGTGCCGCGTGGACCGGCAAACAGGTAGGCGTGGGCTACCCTGCCTGAACGGACAGCATTTTTCAATGTATGAATGATGTGGTCCTGCCCGATCACCTGGTCCCAGCGGGAAGGACGCCATTCTCGGTAAAGCGCTTTTTTCATGCAACTCCTGCTATGGTATCTGGAACCTGGAGCGCAGGTTGCCTTCCGGGTCGTAAATGGTTGCTACTTCCCCTTGCGACCAGACCGGCTGCTCCAAACCCCAGAATAATGAGATGACTGTATTGCTGCCAGAGCGTGTGTACACTTCCACAACCCCGCTGTAAAGGGTGATAGCTGGAAAGGTGTACACATTCCCGTCCCCGTCCTGCAGGATCCAATCCTGCAGCAGCAGGGGATCGCTGCCAATATGGCGGATACGCACCACTTCAGTCTGGAGGTCGCCGTACCCGAAAACATTTTCGATCTCCAGAACATCCTTGCCGAGAGGCGGCAGGGTCACTTGCGCCGCTGGTTCAACAATGGCATCAGCCTGGCTGTTGTTTACCGAACTGGACCGCAAGGTTGACCAGAGTGTCAGGACAATCAACATGGTGCCAGCAGATACAGCGATATTAAGGAAGATAAACGGCAGCCAGGATCTTTGGAATTTCATCTGTTTCTGATTGAATCATAGCATAGTTTTCCGATAAAATGGTTTATATAAGATCGGCAGGGTTGAACATTCAGACGGAGAATGATGAGGTGACTTACATCATTGACGGGCATAACCTAATACCGCACTTCCCGGGGCTGCACCTGGCTGACATAGATGATGAAGATGCTCTCATCAGGCATCTGCAAGCGTTTCACCGGGTGAGCAGGCGCTCCATTGAGGTCTTTTTTGACAATGCGCCTGCCGGGCACAGCGGCAAGCAGCGCAAAGGCACAATCAAGGTCCATTATGTCCGTTCAGGTATAACCGCTGATGCTGCCATCCTCAAGCACTTGAAAGACCTTGGAAAAGGTGCCAAAAATGTCACTGTGGTCAGCTCCGACAGGCAGGTGATGGCGGGAGCCCGCTCTTATCATGCCGAGGTGAAAGATTCTGCCTCCTTTGTCAGGGAGGTGCAGGCAGCATTTTCAAATCAACAGAAAAACCCTGAGGATACATTACCAACCAATGAGGATGAGATTGCTTTCTGGATGGATCAATTTACCGGTAAAAAAGGCAACAGCCAGTAATCCCTACTAAATTTTAATTATTTTTAATATTTAAACGGTTTCGGCAAATCAATCATTAAAAAAAGGGCTGAAAAACCGCCGGGTTTATTAATTAGTTCTCACCAAATCTTAAATATCCCAGAGTATATTTATTCTGACACCAAAACACAATTATTGGTAAATACGGTGTCACCGTCATTTGCTTCTGCCTTCGTGTTCCCCCCGCACGACGGCACCCAAAAAGTGGAATGGCGGTTCACTCCAGAATGCTGCCGGAATGTCCCCCCCATGACCGGCAGCGTTCCTTTTTAAAACAACTCCGGTTCCCTTAAGGTACCGGAGCTGTTTTAAGTGGTGAATTTTATCT
>DHHC01000010.1 GCA_002403095.1 Leptolinea sp. UBA4782 | reverse complement strand
GTGGAAGACGTGTTCTCGATCAAAGGACGCGGTACGGTAGTGACGGGTAAAGTAGACCGCGGCATTATCCATACCGGCGACCCGGTAGAGATCGTCGGCTTGCGCGAGAAGAGCATGAACTCGGTTGTAACAGGTGTGGAGATGTTCCACAAGACGCTGGATGAAGGGCGTGCTGGCGACAACTGCGGATTGCTGCTGCGTGGAATTGAGCGGACAGATGTGGAGCGCGGCATGGTAATTGCGAAGCCGGGCAGCATCACCCCGCACACGAAATTCAAGAGCCAGGTGTACGTGTTGAAGCGCGATGAGGGTGGGCGACACAAACCGTTCTTCACGAACTACCGGCCGCAGTTCTACATTCGGACGATGGATGTAACGGGCGTGATCACCTTGCCGGAAGGCGTAGAGATGGTGATGCCTGGGGATAATGTAGAGTTGGAAGTAGAACTGATCGTACCTGTGGCGTTGGAACAGGGCTCAAAGTTTGCAATTCGAGAAGGTGGTCTGACGGTTGGTTCCGGTGTGATCACCAAGATCTTAGAGTAGGACTATTATGGCGTCAAAAAAGAAAGATATTCGCCCTGTGATTACGTTCGCCTGCAACGACTGCAAGGAACGGAATTACACCAGCGAGAAAAACCGCAGGAATGACCCCGGGCGGATGGAACTGAAGAAATACTGCCCGCGCTGCCGCAAGCACACAATGCACCGGGAGACGAAGTAGCTTACGGAAGTGTGGCAGCTGTTTGGCGGCCACAATCCGTGTAGGCCAGTAGCTCAATTGGCAGAGCGCCTGTCTCCAAAACAGGAGGTTGTGGGTTCAATTCCTGCCTGGCCTGTACAAGATTGGCGACGCCGTCCTTCCTTCTGGAAAAAGGGTTTAGGGAAGGCGGCGTTTGCGCCGTAAAAGGAGTATCGCGTGGCAACGAATAAAGGAAAACCGGTATTGCAAAAGAAAACTGCTGTGGCAAAACCTGTAAAGGAAACCAAACCTGAGGTACAGCACAAGGCAGCGGCACCTGCTGCTTCCAGCAAGCTGGTAAAGGCGCCGGCTAAAGAGAAGAAGCCAAACGCGATCAAACGCTTATGGCGCGAAACACTTGGCGAACTGCGCAAGGTTACCTGGCCGACACCGCGTGAAGCCTGGAAGCTGACCCGTGTTGTCCTCGTAGTCATGTTCCTGATGAGCGCCTTCTTGGGCTTGATGGATTTTGTATTTTCAAAGCTGATGACACTGCTGCTGGCATAATTATCCAGCATCAGTAAGGATAAGTAGAGAATGGAAGCGGAACAAAACGATTATCGGGAAGAAGACGAAGTATTGGACGAATCTTCTGAAGCCATTTCAGAAGAGGGTTCAGTCACACCGGTCGCCGCTTCAGAGGAAACGGAGTCAACCTCCGATGCCCCGGTGGAAGAAGCGCGGGATAAACGCGCCTGGTATGTGATCCACTGCTATTCCGGGTATGAGAATAAAGTTCGGCATAATCTGGAACAGCGTATTGAGACCATGGGAATGCGCAACCAGATCTTTGATGTGGTCATTCCCACCCAGGAAGAGATCGAAGTCCGCGACGGCAAGCGCCGCGTGGTTGAGCGCCATGTCTTCCCGGGTTATGTACTGGTAAACATGATCTACTCAAACGAATCCTGGTTCGTGGTCCGCAACACACCCGGTGTTACCGGTTTTGTTGGCATGGGAACCGAACCGGCTCCGCTCCGCCCGGAAGAAGTATCTTCAATTTTGCGCCGGATGGAAGCGGAAGCTCCCCACGTTAAGGCATCGTTCAAAGTGGGCGAGCGGGTACGCATCATCGATGGGCCGTTTAACGATTTCCGCGGAACGGTTTCCGAAATTGATTCCGACCGCACCAAAGTCCGCGTGATGGTGAACTTCTTTGGAAGGGAAACACCGGTCGAACTGGACTTTTTACAGGTTGAGAAAGCGTAAGGAATTCCGCCAGTTACCAAACTGTGCGTAAGAATGCCGAAAGTTGGGCGAAAGATCGTGGGAGGGTGCTCCCAAATTCACCCGCTAATACCACCAAGGAGTTAAGCTGTGGCAAAGAAATTAAAAGCTGTTGTACGTTTACAAATTGCAGCCGGGAAAGCTAATCCGGCTCCCCCCATCGGCCCTGCCCTGGCAGGTCATGGGATTAACATTATGGCCTTCTGCAAGGAATACAATGCCCGCACCCAGAACCAGATGGGCGAGATTATCCCGGCAGAGATCACCATATACACCGATGGATCATTCACCTTCGTCCTGAAAACACCCCCCGCCGGGGTGCTGCTGCGCAAAGCAGCAGGTATCGAAAAAGGTTCAGACCAGCCCAACCGCAATAAAGTTGGCAAGGTTACCCGTGCCCAGATACGCGAGATTGCTCAGCTCAAACTGAAAGACATGAACGCTATCGATCTCGAAGGTGCAATGCGCCAAATTGAAGGTACAGCCCGCAATATGGGCATCCAGGTTGTTGATTAGGTCAGTGGGAGGGCGCATGCTGTGCCCGCTAATACCACAGAGGAGTTATCATGGCTAAAGTAGGAAAGAAGTTTGCTGCCGCACAGGCAAAAGTTAATAAAGATCAGTATTACAGCCCGCGTGAGGCAATCGCTCTGGTAAAAGAAACCAGCATCACCAAGTTTGACGGCACTGTTGAGGTCCACCTGCGCATGGGACTGGATCCCCGCCAGGCTGACCAGCAGGTCCGTGATGTGGTTGTACTGCCGAATGGCCTGGGCAAGACCGTCCGTGTCCTGGTGTTTGCACAGGGCGAGGGCGCTTCGATCGCCCAATCTGCCGGTGCAGATTATGTTGCCGATAGCGATGAGTGGATCACCAAAATCCAGTCCGGCTGGACCGATTTTGATGTGGCCATTTCTACCCCGGATATGATGGGTAAAGCCGGTAAACTGGGACGTGTGCTCGGCCCGCGCGGTTTGATGCCGAACCCGAAAGCCGGAACTGTTGTAGGTGCTGAGGATCTCCCCCGTGTAATCCAGGAAGCCCGCGCCGGCCGTGTTGAGTTCCGCCTCGATAAGACCGCCAATATCCATGTACCGCTCGGAAAGGTCTCCTTCTCAGAAGACAAGCTTTATGAAAACCTGTCTGCCCTGATGGATGCCATCCGCAAGGCAAAACCCAGCGCTGCAAAAGGTACATACATCCGCCGCATTACCGTGACCTCAACCATGGGTCCTGGCATTAAAGTTGATGCAAACCTGGCCCAAACCATGGAGCTTGCTTAAAAACCGAGTATAATAAGTGCTGTTTCACCCGAGAAAGCCGGTGCCTTAAAGGCTTAATTTCCTGCTTAGGTGAAGATCGCCATCCGAACAGTTTTTGTTCGCTTTTATGAACGATGGAAGTCTTTGCCTGGCAAGAAAAGGCAAAGACTTTTATTTTTTGAGATGGAAGGAGGTGATATTCGTTGGCATATACAAAAGACCATAAGACTGAATTGCTCGCAGAGTACACCAGATTACTGAAAGACAGCCAGGCCGTATTCTTGCTGGAATACAACAAGATGCGCATGAAGGATGTCGATACCCTGCGTCAGAAGGTCCGCGAAAACGGCGCCCGCGCCAATGTCGTCAAAAACACCCTGATGGAACTGGCGCTGCAAGAAAACGCAATGCATGTTGAAGGGCTGACAGGAACCACCCTGGCCGGTTTTTCCAAGGATGATGCCCCTGCACTGGCAAAGACATTTGTAGAAGTCTGCAAGAGCGACCTTTTCAAGTTGAAAGGCGGGTACCTGGATGGTAAATGGGTTTCAGCAGATGAAATTAAAATGCTGGCCGACCTGCCGCCGTTGCCCGTTATGCGCGCCCGCATCCTTGGTATACTGAACGCTCCTGCAAGCAAGCTGGTCCGTACCCTGGCAGAACCTGCCCGCCAGATTGCAGCAGTGGTCAAGGCTTACTCAGAACAAGGTGCTGCACAACCTGCATAACACAAGTCTGGAAAGTATGTTGCAGCAGCTTGTGCTGCACGAAATTGATATCAACCGGAATGACCGGGAATAATATAGAAAGAATTGTAAGGAGAATTTGAAATGGCTAATTTAGAAAAGTTGATTGATGAACTGAGCGGCCTGACCGTTTTGGAAGCTGCCGAACTGGTAAAAATGCTGGAAGAGAAGTGGGGCGTTTCCGCCGCCGCTCCTGTCGCCGCCGTCGCCGCTGCCGCAGGTCCTGCAGCTGCTGCCGAACCAGTTGAAGAAAAGACCGAGTTTGACGTCGTCCTCAAGGACGCTGGCCCCAAGAAAATTGAGACCATCAAAGTCATCCGCCAGCTCACCAACCTGGGCCTGGTCGAAGCCAAAACAATGGCAGAGACCGCTGGCGCCAAGGTCCTCACCGCGGTCAGCAAGGAAGTTGCAGCCGATGCAAAATCCAAGCTGGATGCTGCCGGTGCTGTTGTTGAAATTGCCTAAGCAATCCTGAACAACAAAAAAAGAGACGGGAAATGAAACCCGTCTCTTTTTATTTAGAAAGAATTACTGTTGATACCTTTTTATGCTCTGAGGTAGGTTGATTTGACTTCGGGCAGGTCGCACAGCCAGATGATGCCTGCTGAGAGGGCAATGGATATAACCGTCATCGAAAAGTACACCGCATTAAAAACCTGGGCGCCTTCAACATTCATGGTAATGTGGGGCATGATGAGCATCAAGCGGCTGATGATATTGAAACCCTGTGCAAACGAGATCAAACTCCAGGGCCAGGCGGCCGTATTGCGGCGCAGGGATACCTGAACCACAGAAAACACTGCCAGGATCGTCAGTAAAAGCGGAAGCCACCATTCCTGGGTTTTTAGGGAGTAGGACGAAGGCGGAAGCAGCAACAGGGGAATGAACTGCAGAATTAGGATTGCTGATACCACCTTGGGTTGGGTGAGGAACTGGCGCATGTTGAAAACTCCGGGGATTACCTTGATATTAAAAAGAGATTTTACCTTTCTATTCGTAAATCTGTCAAGAAGATTGGGGTCAAATTCCTTGACAGATTGTTATCTTTCCAGTATAAACAGCCTTTAAATCTGGTTACTGAACCTTTTATTGTAATAAGCTTGGATCCCAATCCATCCAAAAAGTAAATTACCCGGTTTTTCCTTTGTTGAAAGGAGGTGGTTTAGCTGTAGATATTGATAATGCATAAGGCCTGGAGTGAGCATCCAGATCTTAGGTTCATGAGTAAAAAATCGCCAACATTTTCGGAGGAGAACTAAGATGCGTAAGTTACGAATATTTTCTGTATTGATTTTAGCTGTCATGATACTGGCAGCGTGCGCCCCAGCCGGCGGAAGTGATGCCGGAGATGATGCCGGCAGTGCAAGCGCCGGCGAAATCAAGGTTGGTGTGCTTGTGCCGCTCTCCGGTCAGGTTTCCACCTTCGGTGTTTCCACCCGCGACGGCATTTTGCTGGCTGTCAACCAGTGGAACGAAAAGGGCGGCATCAATGGCATGAAGATCGTCCCGATCGTTGAGGACGGCCAATGCACCCCTGACCCGGCTGTAAATGCAGCCAACAAGGTCATTGACCAGGATGGCGTGCACTACATCCTGGGTGAGGTCTGCTCCAAGGCAGTCATCCCGGTGTCCGAAATTGCTTCTGCCAAGGGTGTGCTGATGATCACCCCGACCGGTACAGCAGACGTGATCACCCTGAATGCTGACGGCACTGCCAAACCCTATGTCTACCGTGCTTGTTTCAATGACTCCTTCCAGGGTGCAGTAGGCGCTGCATTTGCCTTCGATAACCTTGGCGCCAAGAAGGCATTCCTGATGACTGACCAGGCAAATGACTATGTGAAGGGTCTTTCTGAGACCTTCAAAGCCACCTGGCTTGAAAAAGGCGGTGAGGTTGTTGGTGAAGCCAGCTACACATCCAAAGATACTGACTTTTCAGCCATCATTGCCCAGATCAAGGATGCCAACCCCGATGTGGTTTACCTGCCCGACTACTACAACATTGTCAACCTGGTTATGAAACAGGCTAAAGAAGCCGGCTTGAACATCCCGTTCGTGGGTGGCGATGGCTGGGATTCCTCTGACCTCGACCTGGCAGCAGCTGACGGTGGTTATTTCACCAACCACTACTCGCCTGACATCCAGTCGCCCGAAGTGACCAAATTCCTGGCCGATTACGGTGCCGCCTACAAAGATGACACCGGCAACCCCAAAGTTCCGGATGCCCTGGCTGCCCTTGGGTATGACGCCGCGAACATGCTCTTCACCGCAATCCAAACTGCCGGTGTTGACGATGTTGACAAAGTAGCTGAAGCACTGGACAACATCGAGCTGGTCGCTGTCTCCGGCACGATTACGATCGATGAATTCCACAACCCGGTCAAAGACCTGACCATTCTTGCAGTCAAGGACGGCAAAGTTAATTTTGAGACGGTTGTAAAACCGTAACATCAGTAGAATCAAGGGGGAACCGCAAGGTTCCCCCTTATAGACCTTAATTCCGTTTTCAGGGAAGAGGGTATTTTATGCAGTTTCCTTTATCATCATCTAAACCTGGTATCCCGGGCGCCGTAAAGAAGCGAGCCCCGCTTGCCTGGGTAGGCCAGAGTTTCCTGATCATCCTGGCAATTATTGTGGTAGCCATTTTGGGTACCAACCTGGTAAAAGATCCCAGCTTGTTTGCTCAGTATTTCATCAGCGGCTTGCAACTGGGATTTGTTTATGCCATGATCGCCCTCGGGTACACCATGGTGTACGGAATTGTAAAACTGATCAACTTCGCCCATGGTGATGTTTTCATGGTGGGCGCTTTCGTAAGTTATTACTGCGTTGCCAGGTTCCAGCTGCACATGTGGCCGCTGAATGTCTTCCCTTCCATGTCGGTCGGGCTGGCAACCATCCTGGGTTCTGTTTCTGTTATTCTCATCTCGATGATCGTTTGTGTGGTGCTGGCTGTGACCATAGAAAAAGTCGCCTACAAACCTTTGCGCGATGCGCCAAGAATTGCAGCCTTGATCACAGCCATTGGCGTTTCCTTTTTCCTTGAATACTTCGGGGCGTTGAGCTTTGTGTATACTCCCCGTTTTATCCCTTATGAACGGCCGTTTCCTGTAACTGCCTGGTACATCCAGGACGGGATCCATAAAGTGGTTGCAGGTGTTACCCCGCCTGCAGGCGCCATTACTTTCTCAAATATCTTCCTCATCATTGTTGTTGCTTCCATCATCGTACAGATCGTCTTGCAGTACCTGGTCCGCAGGACCAAGATGGGCATCGCCATGCGGGCCACTTCCTTTGATAAGGCTGCCGCAAGACTGATGGGGATCAATGTGGACAGTGTGATCTCGTTCACATTCGCCATCGGCGCGGCATTTGCGGGGCTGGGCGGTGTACTGTATGCAATCGCATACAGCTCCATCTGGGCTCAACTGGGTATCCTGCCTGGTTTGAAAGCATTTATTGCAGCAGTGCTGGGTGGGATCGGCAGTATCCCCGGCGCGCTGGTCGGGGCTTTGATTATGGGACAGGCTGAAGCCATGACGATGGGCTTTATCTCCACCCCCATGCGCGATGCTGTTGCTTTCACCATCCTCATCCTGGTTCTCCTGGTGCGTCCAACAGGTATTTTCGGCGAACCTGAACAAGAGAAGGCATAGGAGCATAACATGGAAGTTGGATTCCTTCTTGGTTCGCTCTTGAAAATCGCCCTGCTTTTAGGGTACCTGTACGGCTTGTTGAGGGTCATGGGTCACCCGAAGCTGTGGGTGAAAGCGCTGGGGGTGCTGGCTGCGTTCGCAGTCATCCAGGTTGCCCTGACAGATTTCAATGGTTTCAAACTGCTAAATGCATTTGACCAGGGACTCCTGTTCCAGGCAGCCACGATGACCATGGTGGCACTGGGATTGAACCTGATCTACGGTTTCAACGGCCAGTTCAGCCTTGGGCAGTGGGGCTTCTACGGAATTGGGGCGTACTGCGCGGCAGATATCACCTACCGCTGGGTAAATGGGGATGCCCGCGGGTTCCTGGTGGTTGGGATTGGCATCATCCTGGGTGGATTGGCAATCTGGGGTATCGGCGCTTTCCTGAAACGCTACCGCGGCATCCCGGTGCTTTCGTCATTCACTTTTTACATCCTGGGTGTGGTGGCTGCTGGTTTCCTGGCAGTCAAGCTTGGTGCATTACTCAACCCGTTATTTGCACCACTGCTGGGCACACCGGCAAATCCCGGTCCCCTGGCATCGGGCCTTGCTCTGCAGGTCGTGTTCTTTTTTGCGGTGATCTTTGCCGGGGCCTTTACAGCTGAAATCAGCTTCTTGTTTGGCCTGCCGGTGCTCTCGCTTGGCAGTGATTACTTCGGCATTGCCACACTCGGTTTTGCAATCGTGATCAATACCCTGATGGTCAACTCCGACACCATTCTGCCCTTCCCTGAGATGAAAGGCGGGCGCGGCATGATCGGTATCCCCAAGTTGACCACCTGGTTCTGGGCATTTTTCTTCCTGCTGGTGGTGATCATCCTGATGCGCAACCTGATCCATTCCAGTACCGGGCGGGCAATCATGTCAGTCCGCGAGGATGAGACAGCTTCACGGGCGATGGGTATCAACGTTGCTGAAAACAAACTGCTAACCTTCGTGGTGGGTTGTTTCTTCGCCGGTATCGGCGGGGCGGTTTATGCTCATTACATCGGGTTCCTCAGCCCGGGCACGTTTGATTTCCTGGTGGGCTTTAATCCCCTGATTATTGTGGTATTCGGCGGGCTGGGAAGCATGACCGGGACAATTGCGGCATCTTTCGGCTGGGTCTTTTTCCTGGAAGGGCTGCTGCGTGTCCTGCTCAGCCAGATGGGTACTGAAGCCCCGACCTGGCGGTATGTCCTCTACCCCATCACTTTGTTGCTGCTAATTCTCATCCGCCCGCAGGGGCTGCTGGGCAATGTGGAATGGGGTTTCCTTAAATCTGTAAAAGTAGCTTCCAGGCAGAAAGAAGCTGGAACACCCCCGACTGGGGATGCCCCCCAAAGCATCCAGGAGGGAGCATAGCATGATGGAAAACATACTGCAAACCTCCCCAATCCTGCAGCTGCAGGGCGTCACCAAGTTCTTCGGCGGCCTGTGCGCGGTCAAGTCTTTTGACCTCAAGCTGAACAAAGGCGACCTGGCAGGGCTGATCGGCCCCAATGGCGCTGGAAAAACCACAGCCTTCAACCTGATCACCGGGTTATACCAACCGACCAAAGGCGAGATCCATTTTAACGGCGAGCAGATCAGCGGTATGGATCCGCATGAAATCACCCGCATGGGAATCGCGCGTACCTTCCAGAATATCCGGTTGTTCCCCAACCTGACTGTCCTGGATAATGTACGCATCGCGTATCACGCCCATATCGACTACAGCATGGCAGACAGCATTTTCCGCAGCCCCAGGTTTTCCAGGGGCGAAAAAGAACTGACCGAAAAAGCGCAGGATTTCCTGAGCATTTTCCAGCTGGAAGGCATTCAGGATGAACTGGCAAAGAATCTGCCGTACGGAGAGCAGCGCCGGGTGGAGATTGCACGGGCCCTGGCCTGCGACCCCAAATTGTTGCTGCTGGATGAGCCGGCAGCCGGTATGAACCCGCGCGAGATCATCAATCTTATGGAATTGATCGGCTTCATCCGCGAACGTTTTAACCTGACCATCCTGCTGATCGAGCACCAGATGCGAGTGGTAATGGGTATTTGTGAACATATCACCGTCATGGACTTTGGCGAGGTCATTGCCCGGGGCAACCCGAATGAGATTCAGAACAATCCACAGGTGGTTGAGGCTTACCTGGGCAAAGGAGCTGCCAATGCTGCTTGAAGTTGATAACCTGAACGTTTACTATGGCGCTATCCATGCCTTGCAGGGAGTCTCATTCAATGTTGAAGAAGGCGAGATTGTTACCTTAATCGGTGCTAACGGCGCCGGCAAGTCAACCACACTGCGCACCATTTCAGGGCTGCTGCAGCCGCGGACAGGCAGCATCAAGTTTAAGGGTAAAGAAATCTCCACCACACCCGCTGAGCAGATCGTGCGCCTGGGCATCAGCCAGGTGCCGGAAGGGCGCAAGATCTTTGCCCCCCTGACAGTACGGGAAAACCTGATGATGGGTGCTTACACCCGTACTGATAAAAATGAAATTGAGCAGTCGATGCAGCTTGTCTTCAGCAGCTTTCCCCGCCTGAAAGAACGCATCGACCAGCTGGGTGGAACTTTATCGGGCGGCGAGCAGCAAATGCTGGCGACCGGCCGCGGTTTAATGAGCAAACCCTCCCTTCTCTTGCTGGACGAGCCCTCGATGGGCTTAAGTCCCATCCTGGTCGAGGAGATCTTCCGCATCATTCAGGAGATCAATAAACAGGGAACGACGATTTTGCTGGTTGAGCAAAACGCTTTGATGGCGCTCTCGATCTCCCACCGCGCTTATGTCCTGGAGACCGGGCGGATTGTCCTGTCAGGGGATGCGCATGAGGTAGCAGAGAACCCGCAGGTCAAGTCGGCTTACCTGGGTGTGTAAGAAACATTAATAATAAGAGGCTGACCCAAAAGTCGGAGC
>DHHC01000034.1 GCA_002403095.1 Leptolinea sp. UBA4782 | reverse complement strand
CCGGCGTTCCCTTTGTGGGAATGGAACCGGCGGTCAAGCCCGCAGCCAGCCTTACCCATTCCGGTGTGGTGGGGGTGCTGGCAACGCCTGCCACCTTCCAGGGCGAGTTGTTCGCTTCAGTAGTGGAGCGCTTTGCGCAAGGAGTGACAATTTTAAAGGCAACCTGCCCGGGGCTGGTAGAGGAAATAGAGAACGGTCGGGCTGAGGGCAGAAAAGCGCGCCGGATTCTAAAGGAAGCTATCCAGCCTATGCTGGAACAGCAAGTGGATACAATTGTGCTGGGCTGCACCCATTACCCCTTCGCACTGGAAACGATCCGGCAGATTGCAGGTCCGGGTGTGGAAGTGATCGACCCCTCGCCAGCGGTTGCCCGCCAGACTGTCAGGATCCTGGATCAGCAAGGATTAGTAGACAAAGGGGATGGACCAGCGGAAATTCATATGTACACCAGCGCTTCTAGGCAGCAGCTAACACAGGCGGTTTCCCGCATCCTGTCACAATCCTGGCCGGTGCATAAGGTCAGCTGGGCAGAAATGACCCTGCAGGAAACTGCCGGAGTTGAATGAGAACCAGGTAAACTGGTACAATGCAGCCAACCAATTACTGAGGAAAAACAAATGTCCGAACAGAATGTACCCTTTTATCACGTGAATACGATTACCATCGATGCCATTGGAGAACCGGGGCAGCGCGTCTTCTTTTTACAGGCAAAAGACGAAAATCAGGCCTTGACCTTCATCTTGGAAAAAGTGCAGGTTGAATCACTTTCGGTTGCGATTGCCAGGCTGCTCTCTGAGGTCTCGAAAAAGAAGACCATCGTGGACGAAAAGGATTTTGAGTTTGACGAAGAGGGTATGCACATCCAGCCGCCTGTAGATCCGCTGTTCCGGGTGGGTGAGATGGGGCTGGCATTTGAGGAAGACGATCAGAAGATCGTGCTGGTTCTGCAGGAAGTCCTTTTTGGCGAGGTGACAGCCGAAAATGCCCGCAAAATCGCCTTGCGCTGCACCCCCCGGCAGCTGGCTGCTTTAAGCACCTGGTCTATGGAACTGGTGAACCGCGGGCGTCCCATTTGCCCGTACTGTAATGAGCCCATGGAAAAGGATCATCTCTGCCCCAAGAAAAATGGCCACAAGCACTGATCTCCCCGGGCTGTTTCCCGGCACTATGCAGGTCTTGGCTGCCCTCCAGAATGGAAACATCGAACTGGAGGGGCAGTTCTTAAATAGTTCAAATTACACCTTCCTGGGGCAATTAGCGTATGAAGGTGACTCCATGCGGGTGGTATATAAGCCGCGCAAAGGCGAACAGCCACTGTGGGATTTTCCGGTCGGGACACTGACCAGGCGCGAGGCTGCGGCTTACCTGGTGAGCGAGTGGCTGGGCTGGCAGCTTGTGCCGCCCTGCATTTACCGCACCCGCAAGACTCCGCTGGGGGCCGGCTCGCTGCAGCAATTCATTGACCATAATCCTGAGCATCATTACTTCCATTTTTCGGACGAAGAGAAACAGCAGTTAAAACCCATGGCATTGTTTGACCTGCTGGTCAATAATGCTGACCGCAAGGCGGGCCATATCTTTTTTGATGACCGGCATCACCTGTGGGGGATCGACCATGGATTGTGTTTTCACGTGGAAGAGAAACTGCGAACAGTCATCTGGGATTTCGCAGGCCAGGAAATTCCCTGGGCATTACTGGAAGATATTTACAGGCTGGATGGACTCCTAATCAAAGACAGCCCTCAATACTTAGAACTCTCCCGGCTCATCCGGGCTCGTGAGATAACAGCGCTGCGCAAACGCTGCCAGCTTTACCTGAAAAGCCCCCTTTTCCCATATCCCCCGGATGACCGCCGCCCATTCCCCTGGCCCCCGGTGTAACATCCTTTATAATTACCCAACAACTTGGAGGAATACATGAATGAAGTCAGGCTGGTGCTGGTTGGATTTGGCAATGTGGGCAGGGCATTTGCCCGATTGTTGCAGCGGAAAAGCAAGCTTCTAGCTTCGGAATATGGCATGGAATGGAAAATCACCGGCATCGCCACCGGCCGGCACGGCATGGCAATCGATCCGCAGGGAGTGGATGTTGACCGGGCTGTTGCTCTGGTGGAAAGCGGGATGAGCCTTGATGTGCTCAACAAAGGTGAAACACCCGCTGATATGCTCGGGTTCATCCAGGCTTGTCCCGGGGATATCCTGTTCGAAAATTCACCGGTAAACTATGATACCGGGCAGCCAGCTATCAGCCACCTGCAGGCTGCGCTTGAAAAGGGGATGCATGCTGTTACCGCCAACAAAGGCCCGGTAGTGCATGCATTTAATGACCTGACCCAACTGGCAAGAAAAATGGGAAAGCAATTCCGTTTTGAATCCACGGTGATGGATGGAGCCCCGATCTTTTCGCTGCACCGCTCCACCCTGCCGGGTGCTGAGCTGCTGGGTTTCACCGGCATCCTGAATTCCTGCACCAACCTGTTGCTGGAGAGGATGGAAAGCGGTGAAACGCTGGATGAGGCAGTTAAATACGGTGCATCCATCGGTATTACCGAAACAGATCCATCCGGGGATATAGACGGTTGGGATGCTTCCATAAAAGTGGCTGCGTTATCGACTGTCCTGATGGGTATCCCGCTCAAACCGCAGGATGTGGAACGTGAAGGCATCCGCAGCATCACACCTGCCATGCTGGCTGAAGCAAAACAGGCAGGCGAGCGCTGGAAGCTGGTCTGCCGTGCCAGGCGCACCGCTGGCAGCATTCAGGCTTCAGTAAAACCGGAAAGGGTGAGTTCAGGCTCGCCCCTGTACAGCGTGAGCGGCACCAGTTCGTTTGTGGTCTTCGAGACGGATGTACTGCCTGGTTTGGGCGTGCTTGAGTCAGACCCCGGACCGGAAACCACTGCCTTTGGGCTGCTGGCGGATATGCTCAATATCTACCAGCCGAGATAACAATGACCGCAATTTACCTGGGATTGGGTTCCAACCTGGGGGACCGGCTGCAGAATCTGCAAGAGGCTGTCCGGCTGCTTGCGCCGGAAGTGCAAGTCAGCGGGCTTTCTTCGGTGTACGAAACCGAGCCGTGGGGGTATACCGACCAGCCCAGGTTTCTCAATTTGGCGCTGGCAGCGGAAACCAATCTTGAACCACAGGAACTCCTGGTTCACCTGAAACAAATCGAAGCCGAACTCAAGCGCGAAACCACATTCCGCAACGGGCCGCGCACCATTGACCTGGATATCCTGTTCTACGGTAATGTGGTAATGGATACTCCAGACCTGGTTATTCCACACCCGCGCCTGGCGGAACGTGCATTTGTGCTGGTGCCGCTGGATGAGATTGCCCCTGGATTTGTTCATCCCGTGTTGCACAAGACCGTGCATGACCTGACCAGGCAAACCGATACCTCCAGCGTTTTGCTTTTCCAGGCAGCAACGCCGGATTGCCCGCAAGAGGTGCTGAACTCACGCACAAAACTTGAATACCCACTGGCATGGGGCAGCCGGACTTTTGTAATGGGAATCATCAACGTCACGCCGGACAGCTTTTCAGGTGACGGGCTGCTCAGCCAGCCGGACACGGTCAAGGCTGCGGTTGAGCAGGCTTGCAGGTTTATCCAGCAAGGCGCCGATATCCTGGATATTGGCGGTGAAAGTACCCGCCCCGGGTCGCAGCCGGTGGAGGCTGAGGAAGAGATGCAGCGGGTTGTGCCGGTCATCCGGGCGATGCGCCAGCTTGGTTTGCCGGTTATCCTGTCAATCGATACGTATAAAGCCAGCGTGGCTGAAGCCGCCCTGCAAGCCGGGGCAGACTGGATCAACGATGTTTGGGCGCTGCGGGGGGATCCTGACCTGGCTGCTGTTGCGGCGGACCATCGTGCCCCCATCATCCTGATGCACAACCGTAGCAAGCCTAATGATGCTACCCTTGACCTGCGGCTGGGGGGGCGCTACGTGGGGGCAAAGTATGATGACCTGCTGGGGGAGATCCGGCAGGAGCTTCTGGAAAGCGTTAGCCTGGCCCTGGGTGCTGGTGTTGCAAAAGACCACATCATCCTGGATGCGGGCATCGGTTTCGGGAAAACGGTGGACCAGAACCTGGAACTACTCAACCGCCAGAATGAGATTTGTGCGCTGGGGTACCCGGTGCTTCTGGGACCTTCGCGCAAGTCGTTCATCGGGTACACGCTTGATGCCCCGCCGGACCAGCGCCTGGAAGGCACTGCTGCTACAGTAGCGGTAGGGATCAGCAGGGGGGTGGATATCATCCGGGTACATGATGTGGCGGCGATGGTAAAAGTGGCTCGCATGACAGATGCGATTGTGCGCCGAAAGTAGCAGGAAAAGAAATGCCCGGAATAAGACCAGGCTTTTTTAAAGATTACCCGTTCCAGTTTATCCACCCAATTCTTGTCTTGATGCCTGATCTCGATATCCTGGTAGGGTTATTTGATATCCCTTAACCAGTATGTTAAACTTACCCAGGGATTTGATGCTGAAATAGATCCTTTTATTCGTATAGGTTCAAGGATTATTTGATCACATGGTGAATTTATGTTAACCGAAACTGTTCTGAACGCTGCGATACCACGCGGTTTGCTGGAACGCTTTCGCAAGCTGCCCAAAATCGACCTGCACCGCCATCGTGAAGGGTCTATCCGGTTAGGCACCCTGCTTGAACTGGCTGCTGAAATACCGGGCTTGCCTTTCAGAAAGGATGAGCTGCCCCGATTGGTGACCCTGCAGCCGGATGATGCACATACAGCGGAGGTTTTCCTGAGCAAATTCGGGGCGCTGCGCCATTTTTATGTATCCAGAGAGATCATCCAGCGTACCACGAGGG
The DNA here is from genome assembly GCA_002403095.1 of Leptolinea sp. UBA4782. Lineage (GTDB taxonomy): Bacteria > Chloroflexota > Anaerolineae > Anaerolineales > Anaerolineaceae > UBA4782. Next base: position 24,610 of record DHHC01000034.1, on the reverse strand, counting down.
AAGTGATTGAGGACGCTGCTGCTGACGGAGTAGTTTACCTGGAATTGCGCGTAGCCCCGGCTGCCCTCACTGCTGCAGGCGCAGGCACATACGCCCAGGTGCTGGATTGGGTACAGCAGGCATCACACAAGGCTGAGGAGGATACCGGCATTCTAGTGCAGCTGGTGGCATTGATGAACCGGCATGAATCCCTAGTCGAAGCTGCCAGGTTTATAGACCTTATTGTTGAGCGGAAGGATGACGGGTATTGTGGTATTGACCTGGCAGGCGACGAAATGCATTATTCGGGGAGAGAGGTTATCCCCCTGTTTGAAAAAGCCAGGAAATCCGGTCTTGGGGTGAGTATACATGCCGGGGAGTGGGGACCAGCAGAGAATATCCAGGCGGCTATGCTGGAATTCCAGGCAGACCGGATCGGGCATGGAGTTCGGGTCCTTGAATCGCCTGAAACAGTATCGCTAGCCCTCAGCAGGCAAATCCCCTTCGAGGTTTGTCTGACTTCGAATGTCTTGAGCGGGGTGGTCCAAAGTTTGGGCAGCCACCCGGTCAAGGAAATGCTGAAAGCCGGGCTGCAAGTAACCCTGAACACAGATGATCCTGCTATTCAACAGTCAACACTATCTGATGAATTAGCGCTGGCAGTAAGCAGCTGCGGTCTTTCCAGCAAGCAAGTGGGCGAGTGCATGCTGAACGCTGCCAGGGCTGCCTACTTGCCTGAGCCCGCGAAAGCTACCCTTGTTCGAAGCCTTCAGGAAGGCTGGAAAGACATTCTCCTGCCAGATTCTGCTGCCGGTCAATAGAACCATGAAAGGTGAAATCTGGTAAGATTGATGTATTCTCGACACAAGCAATGAGGTAATTGTATGCACATTCTGGTAACAAACGATGACGGCATCCAGGCGCCCGGTTTGATTGCCCTGGCTTTAGCGTTGCAGCCCCTCGGAAAGGTTACAATCGTAGCGCCGGACCATAACTGGTCTGCATCAGGGCATGTCAAAACCCTGCACCGTCCCCTGCGCGTGAAACAGGTCACCCTGTGTGACAACACCGCTGCTTATGCCTGCGATGGCGCTCCCTCCGACTGTGTTTCCCTGGTGATGCTCGGGCTGCTGCCGGAACCGGTGGATTTTGTGGTTTCGGGCATCAACCCGAACGCCAACCTGGGGCATGATATCACCTACTCCGGCACTGTAACCGCCGCTATGGAAGCCTGCATCTGGGGGGTACCTGCAATAGCAGTCTCCCTGGATACACCCGGAGACCTGGAAGGCCCGGTTGATTACACCGGCGCAGCCTGGGTTGGCAGCAAGGTGTTGGAAGCTGCCATCAAGCACGGGCTGGATAAGGAGATTATCCTCAATGTGAATGTCCCCTACCGCCCGCTTGAACAGCTGGACACCTTCCACATCACCCGCCAGGGTTTGCGCATTTACCAGGATGCCCTGCTCAAGCGTGAAGACCCGCGCGGGCAGCCTTATTACTGGATCGGCGGGGATGCCCCGACAGGGGTGCAAGAGCCCGGGACCGATATCGGCGACCTGGCGGAAGGCTATATCACCATCACCCCCATCCAGCTTGACCTGACCGCCCACCAGGCGATCGACCAGCTGGCACAATGGGATTGGCTGGGAGATGACCAGGTTTAACCTGGTTGCTTTCCTTTTACCGCAATACTATAATACAAGAAGGTTGGGCAAGATGAACCAAAAAAATCACCCGGAGGATGCAATGGATTTCACTGTTCGTGAGTGGATGATGACGTTGATCGTTGAAATTGACCCGGATGCAACGGTTAAAGAAGCATTGTCCCTGATGCGCAGGCGCTACATTAATAGCCTGGTTGTGAAGAAAACCGAAACCAATCCCGAATATGGGATTGTGACAACGGTTGATGTATGTGACAAGATTATCGCCCAGAATCGTGACCCATCCAAGCTGAAGGTGAGGGATATTATGACCTCACCACTCATTTCTATCAGCCAATCCGCCAGTATCCAGGATTGCGCCAAGCTCATGATGTCTTTGAAGAGCCGCCATCTTCCCGTACGGGATGATGAGACCGGCGAATTAATCGGGATGGTTTCTGCCACCGATTTCCTGGTCATTGCCGAAGCAATGGCATCGTAAGTCCCTTCTTCTTACCAGCCGCACCGGAAAATAGGTGCGGTTTTTGTTTTAACCGGGATTTGCTTACACATTATTCACCTTGTTGATTCCGGGTTTCTGTCGTTTATAATAATGCCGATGAAGCACTCCATCCGTAAAGCTCTGCTCAGGCTGATCCTGTTTCTGTTGATCACAGTGATGCCCACTGCCAGTGTATTGGCGCAGGATGAAACCGGTGTCACCACACCGTGGGACCTGATCGCCCAAACCAACAGTATGCGGGCTGCCTATGGCTACCCGGCACTTACCACCGATGGCATCCTGATGGCAACCGCCCAGGCAGCCGCTGAGATCATGGCGAGCCTGCAGTCCTGTTCGCACCTGGTGTATATGGGTTACCCCTCCGCATCAGAGCGGGCGATGGCAGCCGGTTACGGGGGCGGGGCAACTGCATTTGTCACCGAGAACATCGCCTGCGGCAGCGGAGATATGCCTGACCTGTACTCCAGTTATTGGGCAGATTACGAGCATATGCGCCCGGTGAATGGCCCCCAGGCCGGGCTGTATGCCCATGTTGGGGCAGGGGCTGCGCAGGACGCCAGCGGCTGGTGGTATTACGTGCTGCATGTCGGGTACACCAGTGGCTCCTATGCCATCAGCTCCCCCATGCCGACCCTGCCGGGCGGTACAATCATGCCCACCTCGGACCAGAGGGTTATCGCAATTGTTACAGCTACAGCGCTGAGCGACGGTTCGATTGTGCACGTAGTCCAACCCGGGCAGACGTTGTGGGGAATTGCTGACACCTACGGTCTTACCATCGATGAGCTCAAGACCTTAAACGGCATGACCACCGATACCATTTATGCCAACCAGAAGCTGACCGTCCGCAAGGCATTCACCCCCACTGTTTCGCCCACCATCACCCAGACACCCAAACCGCCGACCCAAACCCCCAGGCCGACCAATACCCCGGCTCCGCCTACTGCAACCCGCCAGCCGACGATTACACCCACCCCAACCAGAGTGCCGCTGTTCCCTGAAAGCTCGTTCCTATCGGGAAACCGGCGCATCCTGGGGCTGGGGATCATTGTGGTGTGTGCAGCCGGATTGGTTTTCGTGGTTTTAAGCGGAAAAAAGAAATAGGACATACCTTAATCAGAGAAGGCTGTCCATATATGGAGGACAGCCTCTTGTTTTTTAAATCAAGTTTGCGATTAATTTATCGCCTGCTCTTCACCCTAACGAATTAGAGAACAACCAGGGGTGGCGGGCATCCCAATTATCCTGCGATCAAGGCGGCGAAGTCCTCTGCGGTTATACCGGGTGATTCAACCTTGTTTGCATCATAAAACTGTATCACCGTACGGATGACGTCATCCGTAGTAATGGGAAGGGCAGTGAAAGCTTGTTCCAACTCCATCAGCTTCCCAGCGGGGAAGAAGAAGAAGTCTCCAGATATGTGCACATCTTCCAATTTGCCCTCATTGCTGACTGCCGAAAGGCGCATCAACCCGCCCGGCGCTTTATGCACTTTTTCGAAAACGAAGATGCCTTCGGCAATCTTCACCCGGGTGGTATCCAGCCGGCGGTTGTCATTCGCCAGCAGCCATGCGGGGGTATGCATTTCAAGCATCAGTTCATCCGCTTTTTGCTTGAGCGTATCATCCAGCTGCTTTTCCACAAATGGCCCCATCAGCGGCTCGCAATTGGCGACCAGCCTTTCTGCCAGGGCAGAATTTGTCGGGATGTTGCCGGTCTCACGCAGCATGGTGGTCAGGTTTTCGTACATGGTCTTATGCACCTTGTCGCGGAACTTTTCGTCCGGCAGGCGCAGCACTTTGGACATCATTTCGTAATTGAAATCCTGGATGAAATTCCCCACAAGCACCCAGGTATCCTCGATCTGGGCGGCTCCGGTCCCGGAAATCTTGCGTCCGCTGGCGATGATATCATTGACCGGTTTGTATTCAGCCGGAACGCCGAAATCGCGGAAGGTGGCAATGACCGGCTGCAGGAATTTGCGATAAAAATCAGCCACGCTTGCCGGAACGATGGGATTATCCTGGCGCAGTAAGAATTGGAAGAAAAGCTGCTGACCATCCAGGTAAACAGCCCCTCCACCGACCTCGCGCCTGAAGACCGGGATATCATTCTGCTGGGCAAATTCGAGGTCAATTTCCTTTTGGGCATCCTGGTGGAAGCCGATGCAAACATACGGGGTTGCAGGACGGAGAATGAACAGCCCCTCCCGGCCTAAATGGGCGGAGGCATGATATAGCGCCTGGCTGTATTTCCAGGGTACTGCGTCAAGGAACATATAATCCATCAATTTAGTTTTCTCCTTTATGAAGTTATGTCCAGTGTTGTAAGACGGATTTTGCCCTATCTGCCAGCTGCGGCAGGGCAGCCTGCACTTCGCTGCTCAATTCCAGGCCGATAGACACATCCAGCGGCTGAATTCCCAGCAGGTGCAGGTTTTCCGGCAGATGCCCGCGCATTGCAGCCAGCCCCAGCACTTCCTGAAAGGTGACCTGGTGCTGCGAGAGTTTAACCCCTGAGTAAAGCGGGATGTCCTCTTTCCTGAGTTCAACCAGTGTTCCGGGAGGCTTCCTTGCGTCCACCGCATCCAGGATTAGCAGATGGCTGCACTCTTCCACGATCATCAACAGGTTTAGCCCAAGCACGCCCCCATCGAGCAGTTCAAACCCAATGGGAAGGCCGGGCTGGGTGCCAAGCAGTTCAAGAGCCCTGACACCCAGCCCTTCGTCGTTATTCAGAATATTCCCCAACCCTAATACTACCCGGCGCGTTGGCTGCGGCATAATGGGTCAGTGAAGTAAAACGTTTAACCCGATGCCGGCTTCGCCAAGTGACTTGCCGCTGGCATCCACCATGTGGACGGCGCAGGCCATACAGGGATCAAAGGAATGAATTGTGCGCAGGATTTCCAGCGGCCATTCGGGTTTTTCCAGTTTGGTGCCTACCAGTGAAGCTTCGTATGCACCCGGCTGCCCAAGGTGGTCCCTGGGAGATCCGTTCCAGGTGGTCGGAACCACCATCTGGTAATTGTCGATCTTGCCGCCCTGGATCACGATCCAGTGTCCCAGCGCACCGCGCGGGGCTTCCATGTACCCGAAACCCTGGGCATTCGCAGGCCAGGTGTGCGGTTCCCACTTTTCGCCGTTGAATGTATCGGTATTACCGGCTGATATTTCTGCAACCAGGTCATTGTAGTAAGTGCGCAGGCTGTCGGCGAAGACCTTGGTCTCTATTGCCCGGGCGGCTGTGCGTCCGAGGGTGGAGAATACCGCCGTGATGGGTACATCCAGGGTTTTCAAAACCAGGTCAACCAGTTCCTTGGTCTGGGCATGCCCGCTTGCATACATCGCCAGCACCCTGGCCAGGGGACCGACTTCCATGGATTTCTCCGCCCAGCGGGGTGACTTAAGCCAGGAGTATTTCTGTTCAACCTCGAGCAATTCATACGGTGGTTTGGGCCCGGTGTAATTGAAAGCGGTTTCTCCGTTCCAGGGATGCAGCCCGACCCCGTCCCCATCCCCGTATTTGTACCAGGAGTGGGTAATGTATTCCTGCATCAGTTTGAAGTCATTTGGGTCGGGTTCCTGGATGTTAGCCAGGTCCCGGTCCAGGATGACTGCCCTGGGCACCAGGAACTTGGAGGTATCCCAATTGTCCTCACCGGGGAACTCGCCCCAGGTAAGGAAATTGCCCAGACCTTCTCCAATGCCGCCATACTCCAGGTAATACGGTGCTATTGCCAGCAGGTCGGGAATATACACCTGGTCCACGAAGGTGATCATGCTGTCGATCGAATCGCTGATGATCGAAAGCCGTTCTGCATTCAGGGCAGTGTCACTGTTCAGGTCAATTGGCATGGGTACGCCGCCCACAACAAAATTGGGGTGGGGGTTCTTGCCGCCGAAGATGGTGTGGATCTTGGTGGCTTCTTTCTGCCAGTCCAGGGCTTCCAGGTAGTGGGCTACTGCCAGCAGGTTGATTTCGGGTGGCAGCTTGTAGGCCGGGTGTCCCCAGTAGGCATTGGCAAAAATGGATAACTGCCCGCTGTCGACAATTGCCTGCACCTTCTTTTGCACACCGGTGAAGTAACTTGGCGAAGCATTATGCCAGGGTGATATGGATTGCTGGATAGATGCAGTTGCATCCGGGTCAGCCTGCAGGCTTGCCACCACATCCACCCAGTCGAGGGCGTGCAGGTGGTAGAAATGCATGACGTGGTCATGGACATACTGCTGGGCGATCATCAGGTTGCGGATCAGGTTGGCCGTTTTCGGGATCCTGATTTTAAGGGCATCCTCAACCGCGCGAATGGAAGCAAAAGAATGGACCGTGGTGCACACTCCGCAGGCGCGCTGGGTGAATGCCCAGGCCTCACGCGGGTCGCGGCCTTTCAATATTGTCTCTATGCCCCTCACCATGGTGCCCGAAGAGTATGCCTGGTTGATCACATTGTTTTCATCCAGGGAGGCCTCGATGCGCAGGTGTCCTTCAATACGGGTAATTGGGTCAATAACAATTCGTTCTGGCATGGTTTACCTCTCTTCCAGGGCATCTGCAACCATTTGACTGAGCCCTTTCACTTTGACATCAAGGTTAAAGTGCTGTACACAATCGGTGAACTGCAACCGGCAGTTGGAACAGCTCATTACTACAGCATCTGCGCCGACTGCTTTCATCTGGTCGATTTTTAATTCGAAAGCTGCATAGCGCACAGGGTCAGCTTCTTTGATGGCAATTACCCCGCCGCCACCGCCGCAGCAGATGGCCTGCTCTTTACTGGGCGACATTTCTTTGAAGGAATTCGGCGCCAGGATCTTGAGTATCTCGCGCGGCTCTTTGATGTGCCCGCCGCGGCGCTGGATCTTGCAGGCGTCATGGAAGGTGATCACACCGTTATCGAATGCACCAGCTTTGAGTTTGATTTTTCCCGAACGCACATACTCTCCGATTAATCCGACGATGTGGGTGATCTCGATCCCGGCAGGAACTTCCATCATGTTATAAGAAGTCCAGCGCAGAGCATCATAGGCATGCCCGCACTCGGTGACGACGATCTTCTTCACGCCCAGTTCTTTGGCAGCGTCAAATATGCGCTGCATGAACATTTTTGTGCGCTCTTCGCTGCCCTCATAAAAACCGAAATTCACTACTTCACGACCTGCGGTGCTCAAGGTCCACTTCTCACCGGCAGTGTTGAGGATTTTGGCGATGGCTGCGATGTTCTCGGGGAATTTCATCACTTCAATGGAACTGAATACAACCAGGGTATCAGCGCCTTTGACATCGACCGGGATATCCACTTCCCACTCATCTGCAACCCACTCGATGCGGTCATCGTAAACATCATCCGTGACACCCAGGGGGCTGCCTTCCTCAACCTGCTTGTTGACAGCTTTCATCAGGTCATCTGGAACCACACCGGCATTAGACATGCTGGTGCGGACTTCGTGGATGAGGGGGCCAAGCTGCAGCCCCATCGGGCAGACCATTGAGCATTTGTTGCACATGGTGCAGGCTTCATAGACGATCTTGCTGAATTTTTGAATGTCTTCATCGGTGACAGGTTTATCCACGCCTAGGGCCAGTTTGACCTTGCCAGACAGGGTAAAGCGCTGTTCGTAAGCCCTTTTTAGAAGATCGATTTTCCAGACAGGGGCGTACTCCGGATTCCCGGTGGCAACATAGAAATGGCACGCATCTGCACACATTCCACAGCGGGTGCAGGCTTCCAGTTGTGCAGCCACATACCCGCCGGTTTCTTTTACAAAAGTATTCATTGCAATATTGGATATGGTTTTCATGCTGCACCTCCTACGGTGAGACCGACCGTTTGCCAAAATCCGCCCCATGGATTGCCTTCGAGAAGAAATAGAAAACAAAATGGGATATGCGGCTGATCGGGATCCAGATAAGCATGACATTCACGCTCAGCATATGCAAGCTGAACAACACCTCATACCTGAAGAAGAGATGGTGGGTCATCATGTACCCGGTTACCATGGGCAGAAATACGAACAACAGGTTCAGCCATTCCGGCCAGCCTGAAATCAGGCGCATAACCGGGTTGGTCAGTCTGTGGATGAACAGGACGATCATAGCCACAATAGCAACAGCTGCCAGCCAATCCACAATTGGCAGCGGTAAAGTCGCCCAGCCAAAACCAAGCAGACTTTTCCAGACCAGCATATGGGCGGTTCCGAGGATCAGGACAACAAACAGGCCCAGGTGGAATAATCCACCGGCGATGTAGATGATGGGGTTGCGTTTGAAGGTATCTTTCACCCAGGGGATAAACGGCCAAATCAGAATTCCTTTCAGGAAGGAAATTGCGGCTCCCTCGACCTTGCTGCCGCGGGGCGGCACGCGGTCTTTCTTCCAGCCCAGCATGATGATGCGGGCAATGCGGTAGGCCATACCAGCAATGAAAACCAGCAAGGCAACTTTGAAGAATGGTCCGCGGGCAAATTCAAGAACAGCAGTCCAGTTCATGGGAACCTCCTATTCCTCTTCTTCTTTATCGGCGGAATGGGCTGCTTTCTTTTGGGCTACATTTGCCATTCCCACACCTGCTGCAATTGCTACACCGGCTGCAACCGCAGCAGCAGCAACCGTACCAGTTGGCTTGGAAATTGGCGCCGACTGGCCCTGGTAGAAACCGCCCCCATCCCAGAAGTTCGGTTCAGAACACCCCAGGCAGGGATGCCCGGATTGGATGGGGAAGGAAAGCCCGCCGCTCCATTTCAGGGTTGCGCATGAGTTGTATGTGGTTGGTCCTTTGCAGCCCAACTTATACAGGCAGTATCCCTTCTTTGCACCTTCATCATCGAATGACAGGGCAAATTTGCCGGCGTCGTAAAACGGGCGGCGCAGGCAGCGGTCATGGATCGCGGTACCGTAAAAGTTTTTTGGCCTGTGCAGTGCATCCAGTTCTGGCAGGGTACCGAAAACGAGGAACTGTGCCAGCACACTGGTAAATACTTCCGGTATGGCCGGGCAGCCAGGAATATTGACCACGGGTTTATCTTTGATGACTTCATACACACCAAGCGCACCGGTCGGGTTTGGTTTTGCCCTGGGCAGGCCGCCGAAAGCGGCGCAGTTGCCAGTGGCAACAATGGCGGCTGCGCCGGCAGCTGCTTCGCGCAACAGTTCCATCGAACTCTTCCCGCCAATGGTGCAATAAATGCCGTCATCCAGGTCCGTAACACTGCCTTCGACCACCAGGATATACTGACCGGCATACTTTTGCATGGCTGCCAGTTTGGCTTCTTCGGTTTGGAAACCGGCTGCAGCGGTGAGGGTTTCGTGGTACTCAACGGTGATTTTGTTCAAAACCAGGTCTACCAGGGTGGGTGACTTGCTGCGGGTCAGGGCTTCGGTACAGCCGGCGCAATCCTGGAATTCCATCCAGATCACAGGCAGGCGCTGCTTTGTCTGCAGCGCTTTTGCGACCATCTCGATGGTGCCATGTTTCACTGGAGATTGGACACCTCTGACATCAGTGAGACCTTCAATGGGAGGCAGCATTGTGAAGGACATCGCCCCAGCAACCAGGCCGCAAAATTTTAAGAAACCGCGCCGGGACATGCCCTCTTTCTTCAACTCGCTGTAAATAGAATCTTCTGCCATTGATCCCTCCTTTTCAGTTGATCAGAATGGCTTAACAATATTTTCTGCGCATGTGCATGCTGCAGTTTGGACTACCGCTAATGTTCTCAGGAGCAGGTGATATTTTCGGCTTCCAGTTTTGCCTGATAGGCTGCGATTCCCTCTGCCCCAAAAGCCAGGTTACCTACCTCGTTCTCCCAATCGGTTGGCTGCATTTCGGCCACCCAACCTTCGCCATAGGGATCTGAAATGGCCAGATTGGGATCGGCAACGAGCTTTTCATTGGCACGCAGGACGACCCCCGATAGCGGAGCTGGAACCGGGCCGACGAATTTGCTGCTTTCAAGGGTAGCCAGGCTTTTTGCCTGTTTAACTTCCTGCCCAATGTTCTTGGCTTTTACCGTCAGGGCAGCCAGCTTCCCTCCGGAGAGTTTGGCCGCAACGGCAGTAATGCCAACCCGGTAAACACCCCCTTCGAGGGGCTTTGCCCAGACATGTTTCTCTACCAGGTAATACAGGTCATCCGGTAAGTTGCATCCGCGAACATTTGACATATCTCCTCCTTTTATCAAGCAGAATCTAGAATGTAAGCACTGTCTTGCAGTCTTCAGCGATCTGCCACATGGATGCCCCGCCGACCATTTTAACGCCTTCTAGCAGGTCAGAGGGCTGCATATCGTGCAGTTCGGTCGAGGCGGTGCAGGCCAGGAATTCAACACCGGCATCCAGCGCGTCCTGGATGAATGCACTGACCGGTTTCCCGCCCTCTTTCGGGAAAATAGTTTCTGCCATGCCTTTCTTGAGCAGCAAGGTGCCGTCAATGGTGAAGAACATGGTTACTTCATACTCCATGGCTGCCGCCAGGCTGGCGAAGAAGAAGGGAGTAGCGCAGCGGCGGGGTGTGTCGGGACCGCTGGTCATTATGATCATTACTTTATCATCTGCCATAATCGTTCCTCCTGAGGTTAGAATGCCAGGGTGATTGCGTTCTGGCTGGCGAAATTAAGGAAGGTGGCAGCGCCGCCAATCTCAATACCGTCAATGAGTTCTTCTTTCTTGATCCCCATCACATCCATGGTCATCTGGCAGGCGATCATGCGGACCCCACCTTCCACAGCCAAATCCAGTAATTCGCTTAATTTGGCAACATTGCTTTTCCTCATCCAGCCGTTCATCATGCCAGTTGCCATGGCTGTCATGCCAGGCAGCGCACCAACCAGGTTGGGAATGGACATCGGCATGGCAGGGTTTGCCACCGGTACAACTTTTAGCTTATCTGCATTGCCTTTCTTCAGTATCTGCAATCCAAAGAAGGTGAAGAAAATCGCCGCTTCCATATCCAACGCAAGCGCTGCAGTGGAAAGGATCATTGGGGGGTAGGCCGCATCCATGCTGCCGTGGGCAGCAATGATTGCCAGTCGTTTTGCGTCTTCTGCCATGAGGTTTCTCCTTTTACTTGGTTTTCTTGATAAAGAAAATGAATTTGCCGCCATCCTGCTGAGATTCAAGCAGTTCATGGCCGGTCTTCTGAGTCCAGGCGTTCATATCGCTGGAAGAGCCTGGATCAGTGGCAATCATCTTGAGTACCTGGCCGACCTGCAAGGCGTCAATTGCCTTTTTGGTCTTGAGGATAGGCATCGGGCATGCCAACCCACTGCAATCTAGGGTTTCATCGGGTGTTACGGACATAATTATTCTCCTTTTGTTTTTATTATTTCAGCGTTGTTGTGATGGAACTTAATTCTGCGATACGCTGTAACCGATCCACTAATTCTGACCGCTCACAAATGAAAGATTGGATTGTTTCTGCAACTCTGGGTGTCCATTCTTTCACTTTTTGCTGTTGTTGTTTATTTAAGACAGGGATGCCTTCTTCCGCCTCACTTAATTGGTTCAGGGGGATGCTGTAGCTACGGGCGATCTGTGCAAGGCGGATTTCCTTGTGATCCTGGCGGGCTCCGGCTGCATAGAATTGTCCGGATACAGCCCAGGCAGACATCCTCTGGTTGATCACAATTGGAGCCCGAAAATAACATAGCCCTGCATGGCAGATGTGAAATGCATTCGGGCTGGCAGTGCGGGCAGCTACCCGGCACCAGGATTCCTGGCATGCCTTTATGCCGCTTTCATTCTCCAGGATCAACTTGCAAAAAGGATTGGCAATAGTTGGCCTGGTCAGAGGCGAGCCTTTCAGGTTGACCGTAACCGCGCCGATACCGAGGATGCCCGCATAGATATCTTGAAGCCGGGTTACACAATCAAAGGGAAAATCCAGCAACGAAGGTACGTCTTCACTAGAATTTTCATCGTTTTTCTCTTCCCCCAGTAAACGCTGGATTTCAGCTGCCTGGAACCGCCACTGGTTCCCGATCTTGATGCCTTTTAATCTTCCATCATTCAACATCCTGTAGACCGTAATCCGGTCTACCTTTAATAACTCCTGGACCTCCCTGGCGGTAAGCAACTCGGACATATTGTTATATGTTGATATAGAATGTTATACGTTGTCATAATAGCACTTTGAATTATCGAGAATCAAGTGACATTTGCATAAAAAACATATGACATTTGTCGCAAGGGGTGAAAATATACACCAGCCCGGGATACTCGGACTGGCGTGTTGAAAGTTAGATCATAAAATCTTCGCCGCGCCAGGTGCCCTGTTCGGGTGTGTGAATACCCTCAATGACATGCTCCTGTGCAGCCTCGTCAGGGGCATGCTCTTCTTCCATGTGCAGGTCGATCTGCTTTTCCAGTTCTTCGAGGCGTTTCATTACTGCTGTGATGGCCAGGCCGATGGTATCGGGCAGCTGGTCATGGTGCAGGTCTGGTGTGGTTTCTTTTGGCTGGCTGCGGCGCACGATTTGTCCGGGTACGCCTACAACCACGGAATCTGGGGGCACGTCTTTCACCACCACCGCGTTAGCCCCAATACGGCTGTTTTCGCCGATTGTGATAGCCCCCAGTATCTTGGCTCCAGCGCCGATCACCACATTATCTTCGATGGTGGGGTGGCGTTTGCCCTTCTGCAGGCTGACACCGCCCAGAGTTACCCCGTGGTAAATGGTCACGTTGCAGCCTACTTCAGCTGTCTCGCCGATTACCACACCCATACCGTGGTCGATGAACAGGCTGCGGCAGATCTTTGCCCCGGGGTGGATCTCGATCCCGGTCAGCCACCGGTTGATGTGTGAAAGCACCCTGCCGAAGAATTTCAAACGATGGGTCCAAAACCAGTGTGCCACACGGTATCCCCAGATGGCATGCAGCCCGGGATAGGTGAAGAACACCTCAAACCCTGAACGGGCAGCCGGGTCGCGTTCAAAAACTGCCTGGATATCCTCGCGCATACTGCCGATAAAAGAGCGAGCCATCATCCTTCTCCAATCCCGTGGTCAGTCTGCCAGGTCTGCAAATAGGGGTGTGCTGAGGTAGCGCTCGCCAAACGATGCGATGATGACCACGATTAACTTGCCGGCGTTCTCCGGGCGGTTGGCCAGTTGCAGTGCAGCCCAGGTAGTTGCACCGGAGGAAATGCCAACCAGTAAACCTTCGCGGCTTGCCATGGCACGGGCGGTGGCAAATGCATCTTCAGTCGTCACCCGGATGACCTCATCATATATTGCTGTATTCAACGTGGTTGGAATAAAGCCTGCGCCTATACCTTGAATATCATGGGGTCCCTTTTTGCCGCCCGATAACACAGGTGAAGCATCCGGTTCAACTGCCACCATTTTAACTGAAGGCTTGCGGGCTTTTAGAACCTCCCCGATGCCGGTAATCGTTCCGCCGGTTCCAACTCCTGCAACGGCGATATCGACCTGCCCGTCGGTATCACGCCAGATCTCTTCGGCAGTGGTGCGGCGGTGGATGTCGGGATTGGCCGGGTTTTCAAACTGCTGCGGCATGAAGTAGTTTTCATTCTCGGCTACCAGCTGGCGTGCCGTGTGGATAGCCCCATCCATACCCTCCATGCCGGGGGTAAGTACCAGGGTGGCTCCATACGCCCGCAGCAGCATGCGGCGCTCCTTGCTCATTGTTTCCGGCATGGTCAAAATGACCCTGTACCCGCGTGCAGCGCCAACCATTGCCAGGGCGATACCGGTGTTGCCGCTGGTGGGTTCCACCAGGACGGTCTTTCCAGGTGTGATCATGCCGGCGGATTCCGCTGCATCGATCATTGCTACACCGATGCGGTCTTTAACGCTGTGGGATGGGTTGAAGTATTCCAGTTTGGCTGCTACTACGGCTTGTGCGCCTTCCGTTACGTGGTTCAAGCGTACCAGGGGGGTGTTCCCTACCAATTGAGTGATGTTGTTTGCAATTTTCATTTCTTTACCTGTTCAATATGTCAATTTAAATAAAAATCCGGTCCGAGGTTACCTGGAGAAACGCGGGCTGCTGTCTTCCGCCTTAACCTGAGACCGTGACCAGATGTTAACTGGCAGGCGAAACTACGGCATAACCCGCCCCAAACACAAGCAAGTATTTTTAACCAATTCAAAAAAGAGCTTTTTAGTCATATTTATGTCAATTATATGATAAAAATGCGCCGTGTCAAGATGGGTCAATTTTTGCTATAATCGGGTTGGCCGTTTAACGTGAGAAGATGCCACCCAGATAAACCAGACTGACTACGCAGTCCTTTCCCCGATTACCGGTTTACTAAACACGGGCTCAATACTGCATTACCAGAACTTACGGGTACGCCAGGATGCAACGTACTTTGCATTTCTTCGTATATACAATAAGACAATATTCAACCGAGAGAAAGCAGGTACTGAAATGAAACCCTATCAAAAATCGCGAATTACCATCGGGGTAATCTTGCTCCTGGCTGGCATCTGGCTGCTGGCGATGATGGTTTTCCCTGAATTGAAGCAGATCATCCAAATCGAAGCGACCTGGCCGCTGATCATTGTTGCCGCAGGAGGTTTGTTTTTTATCTTTGGCCTCATATTTGCAACGCCTAACCTGATGATCCCTGCCTGTATTCTTGGCGGGATTGGAGGGCTTTTGTACTGGCAGAACCTGACCGGAAACTGGCAAAGCTGGGCATATGCCTGGACCCTCATACCGGGTTTCAGCGGGATGGGTGAGGTGCTGGCGGGCTTGTTCGGGTCGCCGGAACACAAACACGTGTCCAAGGGCTTATGGCAGGTTTTCGTAAGCCTGGTGCTCTTCTTGATCTTTGGCTCATTCCTCGGGCATATCACCTGGCTGGGGTCATTCTGGCCGTTACTCCTGGTGGTTGCTGGTGTTTTCATGGTCATTCGCGGAATTTTCAGAAACAGGTAGAACATTCGGAGGGTACATGCGCAAGTCAACGGTTTTTTGGGGAATTGTGGTTATCCTGGCGGGGGTATTGCTGCTGTTGAATTCATTCGGCCTGCTCGGGTTTTCAGCCTGGAAGGTATTCTGGCCGGCTTTCCTGATCCTGCTGGGACTCTGGTTTTTACTGGTACCCGTGTTCCGAAAAAAAGGGTCCAATTCCAGCGAGCATATCTCATTGCCAATTGAAAGTACCAGCGAAGCCGAGATCATCCTGAAACACGGGGCTGGCAGGTTAACCATCAATGCAGCTCCGGCAGGGAACAGCCTGCTGGAGGGTGATTTCACGGGCGAAGTGGATCAAAAAGTCCTCCGCAGTGGCAGCCAGGCGAAGGTCCAACTGAACGCACGCGGGGAATCATTTATTCCGTTCGAGAGTTCGCAGGGTTTCACCTGGGATATCGGGTTGAGCCGGTTTGTCATTTACCGCCTGGTAATCCATACCGGTGCCAGTGAATCGCTGATCAACCTGACCGATCTGCAGGTAACGGAAGTGACCCTGGAGACCGGCGCCAGCAGCTTTACCCTGACCTTGCCGGCATCAGCCGGGATGACACGGGTGGAAGTGAAATCCGGTGTGGCTGATGTGAACTTGGTTGTGCCCCAGGGGGTAGCCGGGCATATCAAGGTTGACAGCGGGTTGTCCGGGGTCAAGGTAGATACCAGCCGGTTTGCGCAGGCTGGAAATGTATACGAATCTGCAGATTTTGCCACTGCAGCCAACCGGGTGGATATTTTTGTTTCATCCCATGTAGGTTCAGTGAATATTCAATAAGTTCAAGGAGCGTTCATTATGTCGAATAAATACTGGCGCGTTTTCCTGGGGATCGGTTTGTTACTGTTTGGGGTGGTAGCGTTGCTGCAGGCTACCAATGTGATTGATGTTCAAGGAAAAATGTGGGGCTTCTTCTTCGCCGGGCTGTTCCTGCTGGGTGGTGTGATCTTCCTGAGCGTCCTGGCATCTGACCGGAAGCAGTGGTGGACGGCAATACCGGGCTTCACCCTGCTTGGGCTGGGTATATTGGTCGGGTCTTCAATGGTCAGCGAAAACCTGGCCCCGTTTGGGGCTACCTTCTTTTTCCTGGGAATCAGCCTTGCTTTCTGGGTGATCTATTTCCTGCAAAGGGAGCGATGGTGGGCATTGATCCCGGCAGGTGTCCTGCTCAGCCTGGCAGCAGTTACTGGCTATTCACAGGTGGAAGAAAGCATGGCCATCGGGAAGTTTGTCAATGGCGGCGGTGTCTTTCTGCTTGGGTTAGGTTTGACCTTTGCCCTGGTGGCAATCCTGCATGGCAGAAAGAACGGAACCACCTGGGCCTGGATCCCCGGCGGCATCCTGATCGTACTCGGGTTCATCGCAGGCCTGGAAGAGACTGAGCTCGGCAAGTTTGTTCTGCCTGCCGGCCTGGTAATTGCAGGCATTTTCCTGATCGGGCGGGCATTTGCAAAGAAAGGAACTGCGGATGAATAAGCGTTTAACCCGCAGCCGCACTGATGTCATCCTGGGCGGCGTTTGCTCCGGACTGGCAAATTACCTGGGCATTGACCCGGTGTTTGTGCGCATTTTCTTTATCCTGGTCGGTGTCTTTGGCGGTTTTGCAGGGCTGCTTTACCTGATCCTGTGGGTGGTTATGCCGCAAGAAGACGCGGTTGAAAGCGGCGGCACATTTTCCAACCGGGCGCAGCAGGTAGGTACCGAATTCGGCCGGGCTGTCAGCAAGCCAAACCCGGCAGCTGCTGTCTATATCGGAGTTGGACTGATTCTTGCAGGTTTATTTGCGTTCTTGCGCTCATTAAATATCGAATGGCTGCAGTGGCTGGATGGCAGGCTGGTATGGCCGCTCATCCTGATCGTAGGCGGCGGATTTTTGCTCTATAACGCTTTTAAGGAGAAGTAATTATGGAAAACAAACCAAAACGCAGCAGTCTCTTTTGGCCGGTTTTTCTCATCGCCCTGGGATTGTTCCTGTTCCTGAACCAGATCGGCGTGTTCAAGGAGAATATGTGGGGATTCCTGCTCAAACTTTGGCCGTTGCTGTTTATCGTCGGCGGTTTAGATGGCTTGTACAAGCGCGATGGCTATACCGGTGCGCTGGTAAGCATTGGGATTGGCACCGTGTTTCTCCTGGCTAACCTGGGCTACTTCACTACAAGCGCTTTTCAGCTCCTGCTGAGGTTATGGCCGGTTTTACTGATCGGCTGGGGTTTTGACCTGCTGCTGCATTCCCGCACAAAAGCCGCCAGTGTGATTGGTATCATCATCGGGCTGGTGTTGATTGCCGGAATCGTCTGGTTGAGCCTGTCCACCCCGTTCGGGATCCAGAAATTCAATTCACAGCCGGTGGAGCAGGCGCTGGGATCCGCCAGCGAAGGCAATGTTACTGTCTCTGCTGCGGTCGGCAAGCTGGATATCCATGACGGCGCCGGCAGCGGAAACCTGGTGGAAGGAAACATCGCCGTCTCTTCAACAGAGAAGATCGGCCCTGAATATTCTGTTACCGATAAAACCGGCTATTTCACCTTGGAATCAGAAGGCGCATCCATCCCGGCGCCATTTATTGGCGGTAAAAACACCGCTACCTGGGACCTGGCATTAACATCGGCTGTACCGGTGGTTCTCTCAAGCCAGGTGATCACCGGGGAGCAGGTTATCGACCTGACTGGTCTCGACATCAAAGGTTTTGCCGCTGAAACCATTATTGGCAGCATTGACCTGACCCTGTCAGACCAGGAGGATTTGAGCGGGAGCACAAAAGTGGTAATAGGCGACCTGCATATCCTGGTGCCGGAAGATTTGCCGGTGGTTATCAACCTGGATACCGGATTGACTTCTGTCACCCTCAGGGACGGGTTTGTGCGCGAAGGAAGCCTGGTTTATTCTCCCGGTTGGAAAACCGGGCAGGATGCAGTCAACCTGTCGGTGGAAGTGCCAATCGGCACATTTACCGTGGAATATGTTCCCTAAATCAAACACAGGCTGGTATATCCAGCCTGATTTTTTAAATTAGTATCTTCAGCTGGGAACTATTTAAAACCTGCAGCGTCTATAATGGTAGATAAGGAAAATTTTGGAGGACAAAATGAAAAAGAAACTGGTTGTAATTGTATTAGCACTCGTGGCAATGCTTGCCCTTTCTGCTTGCAGTACCTCACCCAATAAACCGTACCCGCAGATCACCGGAAGCGGCACCGGGACGGTGTACCTCAGCCCAGATGTAGCTTATGTATACATCGGTGTGCAAACCAGGTCAGAGGATGTGGCTAAAGCCCTGGATGACAACAATGCCAAAGCCAATGCCATCAGCAAGAAACTGAAAGAATTGGGTGTGGATGCCAAGGATATCCAGACCAGCGCTTTTAATATCTACCCGACTGCTTCTGAATTCGGTCCCATGGGAGAGGCGCTTTCATACGAGTATGTGGTTGACAACACCGTGTACGTCACCGTGCGCGACCTGCCCAACCTGGGCAACCTGTTGAATGCAGTCGTGAAAGCGGGCGCCAACAGTATCAATGGTGTTTCATACGATGTCCTGGATAAGGAAGCTGCTTTCAACGAAGCCCGCCAGGTCGCCATCGACAATGCCAAGAAAACCGCCAGCGATATGGCTTCTGCAGTCGGCGTCAAGCTGGGAAAACTTACCTCAGTATACGTTTACCAGTCCGGCAATGTAACGCCCATGTATGATGTCAAGGGGTACGGTATCGGCGGCGGATCTGTCCCGGTCTCATCCGGTCAGCTGGCTCTAACGGTCAATGCAGACCTGACATACGAAATCAAGTAAGCTGTGATGTACAACAAAAAACAGACCGGTGAGAGCCGGTCTGTTTTCTGTTAAGCGCTTGCTGGAAAGAATTGTTGGAATGCCTGTATGAAAGAGGCAGCCTGATCCGAAAGGAAATATCACCGTTTGGGCTGCTGCATACCAGCTGGCGGTATTAGCGCCTGCGGAAATTTGATGCCTGTTCTGCCAGGCGCCACTGCTTGACGATCAACGCCAGTTCAGCTAAATACCGGGTGCGGTCGCTGCCTTCCAGTTCGGCAAGGACAGTCTGTACCTCACCTGCCAGTTCACTGGTCATTCCGCTGGCGTTAAGCGCAGAAAGCCACTCAGTCTTCTTTTCTTCTGCTGCAGGAACTTTTTCCAGAAGCTTGATTAGCTTCTTGTCACTTGCTGTAAGTTTGTGTGCCATTCTTAACCTCCTGTAATAGGTGTGGAAAATAATGCAGGCAATATTGAATATACCAGCCAATATAAAGCGTAGGGGAACAGCCAGAACGCAGGTCGGATAGCGTCCAGCCAGGCGGGTTTGAAATTCTTGGGCGAGGGCACTGCTGGACGAGTTTCCAGGATCCAGACTGGCACCAGCATGATAGAACTGTAAATCGGGATGTACTGCCAGAAACCAATGCGGATTATCCACCACCAGCTGTTTACAAGCGAGACCTGATCACTCATTAGTATGGAAGCAGTAGTAGCATTAAGGATGCCGATTAACAGCGATTTGTACAAACCACCCAGGACCAGGAGCAGCGGTACCGGAAATCTGCGGCGCTCCTGCACCCTGGCATAAATCACTACCAGGCCGATGTACCAGGGCATAGTGATGAGCAGGTTGAGCAGGTAGTTGGTGCTGGTCACATTTGCGGTTGCGCCAGCCATCATTTGGGTGCCCCAGCTGACCGTCTCAACTACCAGCGCGCAGAAAATCCCTGCCAGGCTGGCTGCCAGGATGCCCTTGCCTGCAAGCACGTCCAGCCACCAGCGCCGGGTCAGGAAAAGCAGCAGTGTAAAGAAAGCGCTTGCGAGGTAGGATTCAACTACTGCCAGGTTGGAAGGGTAAGGCGCCTGGAGAAAACCAGCAACCAGGGCAATCGATCCCCATATGGATCCTGCAATCACCAATAACCTGAAAACCAGGGGCAGGTACTTTTTCAATATATTCCTTTCTTCAGCCCTCTTTGCTGGAATCAATGGCATCCACCAGCGCCTGGGCAAGTGTCCCGGCTTCCTTCACTGTGAGGAAGATGTGCGTTTTTTGTGCCCGAAACAGTTTTTCGTCCTCGGGGCATGTTTCTGTGATGCACAGGCAAATATTATCCTCCAGGTCGGCATCGTTTTTTTCAAAATAAACCTCGACATGAAGGCTGTTATCCAGCAGTGAAATGCCCATAAGGTTCCTCCTTAACCCTTGCCGGTTCCTTCTCCCGGCTATTATGAATCATACCACTCCCAATCAACCTCTGACCAGCCGTATTTCCCACGCAGGGGCACAAAGACCACGGGTATGGAATATGTGCAGTGGAAAAAGCCCTGCCTGGTTGTCCAGGTCTGCAGCGTTTGCCCCGGTTTGCTGCCAACCGGGATAACCAGCCTGCCGTTATCTGCCAGCTGGTCCAGCAGCGGCTGGGGCGGGCGTGGAGAAGCAGCGGTTACCAGGATCGCCTGGTAAGGTGCAAACTCTTCCCAGCCGCAGGACCCGTCGCCTTGTTTCGAATGGATATTTTGCAGCCCTAATTCGACAAATACCCGCTCAGCGTTCCGGGCCAGTTCCTGGTTCAATTCGATGGTGAATACCTGTTTGAACAGTAAGGAAAGCACAGCTGCCTGGTAGCCTGAGCCGGTGCCTACTTCCAATACAGCGCCTTCCGGGTCGGGCTGCGCCATGGCCGACATCAGCCCCACCATATACGGCTGTGAAATGGTCTGACCATACCCGATCGGCAGGGGGCGGTCTTCGTACGCCATATCTTGCAGCTGACCGGGGATAAAGCAATGCCTGGGTACCTGGCGCATGGCTGCAAGGACATTTTCGTCATGGATACCACGGCGTTCCAGCTGGTAAGCCACCATATCCAAGCGCTGCTGAAGGAATTCACTGGCATCACATGGCATACTTCACCTCGCATGAGGTTGCAATTAATTGTACAAAATTCTGGCTGCCAGTGCCTATTGAATTTTTTGAGAAATCATGCGGTCAATCTTTCCCATTGGATATTGTTCAAGCTCTGCAGGGGTGATCCAGCGAATTTCCTGGGCTGCAAGCGCAATGGGCTGCTTTCCATCCAGCCGGCAGTGATAAGCATACAGGGTCACCTTGTAATGGGTGTAGGCATGCTTGAAAACCCCTATTTGTTCTCCAACCAGAATCTCTGTATCCAATTCTTCCACGATCTCGCGTGCCAGGGCTTGCTGGCGGGTTTCCCCCGGCTGAATCTTGCCGCCCGGAAACTCCCACATCCCCCCCAGCAGCCCGCTGGCCGGCCGCTTTGCCAGCAGCACCTTTCCTTCCTGCCAGATAACTGCCGCTGTCACCTGGAAATGCGGAATGGCGGGCTTACCGGGTTTGACCGGCCGTTCAGAGGTTGTGCCATTCCGGTACGCCAGGCAGAGTGCCTGCACCGGGCAGGAGCTGCACAATGGCTGACGGGGCAGGCAAATGCAGGCTCCCAGTTCCATGAGCGCCTGGTTAAAATCACCGGCATTTTCTGGCGGCATTTGCACAAGGAGGGCTGACCTGGCAGCGGTATCCAATGCAGGCGACCCCAGTGGATCCGGCAGGTCGAACAGCCTGGAAGCAACCCGGCGGATATTTGCATCCACAGCCAGTTCATCTTCTCTGAAAGCGATGGACGCAACAGCGGCTGCAGTGTAAGCGCCAATACCCGGCAGCTGTTTGAGGGTTTCTGCCGAAGCAGGGATTATGCCATTGTGCATTTGAACAATCAGCTGGGCAGCCCTGTGCAGGTTGCGCGCCCGGCTGTAATAGCCCAGCCCTTCCCAGGCGCGCAGCACTTCATCTTCGCTGGCATGTGCAAGGCTTTTCACGTCTGGAAACCGGTTCATCCAGCGCGAGTAATAAGGAATGACGGTATCCACCCGGGTTTGCTGGAGCATCACCTCAGAGACAAGGATGGCATACGGGTCGAAAGTAAAGCGCCAGGGAAGCTCCCTGGCGTTCTTATGGTACCAGGCAAGAAGCTGCCCAGTTAAAGGCGGAATCATGGAATTGACCTCAGAATTGGAAACCGCCGCGGGCGGACACCAGCTTCTGGCTGTAGCTTTCTACATAATCCAGCAGCCGGTTGTGAAGGCTGATCCAGTCGCTGGATGCCAGCAGGTCATTGGCTTGTTCCAGAGATGGGAGGACAGCGCCAACCAGGATCTGGGGTTCATTGCCGAAAACGGTTGCCCAGGCATCACTCAATTCAAAGCCCAGCTTCTGCATACCCGGCAGGAATTCACGGATCAGGAATTCGAAGTATTCCTGTTCGCGGTCCTGAACGATATCCCAGCTGATGATCAGCTTAACGGGTGCCATGCAACCCTCATGAACCTTTCTGAATATCCAGGATGACCACCTGCGTTTCATCAGGCAGGTCGCTGCTGCGTACAATTTTTAATGAAGGGCGGGTCTCTGTACTGCTCAAACCCATCTCTTTCAAGAACTTGTTCAAGGGATCGAACTTTACGGTTGAACCTGGCATGGCGTACAGCATGGGCACCACCAGGCTGGGCTCCAGGAGACTGATCACTTCAGCCGCTTTGGCGGCATTCAAAACTCCTTCACCGCCGACCGGAACCAGAACAATGTTGACATTCCCCAGGGCCTCAACCTCTGCCTGAGTTGGAACGCGATTCAGGCGCCCAAGATGGGCGATGGTAACGCCGTTGTAGTCCAAAACAAATAAGGTGTTACGCGGTTCATCCGCCTTTTTTTTGGTAAACCCGTTAGTTTGTACACCTGTAATGAATACTCCGCCGATCTCATACTCGCCCGGGCTGGTAACCTCAAACGAATAGCCTTTTACCCCAGCCAGGAAACTGTGATCCGGGGTTGGATTGCTGACGGTAACAATATCCGCTTTAAGCTTCAGGGCATCGAACCCAACCACGCGGTGGTCATAAGGGTCGCATACCACCGTTGCCATTGAGCGTTCAGTGATCCTGTAGCAGGAATGTCCGTACCAAAATATTTCCATGAAACCTCCGTGTTACAAACCGATTATACATTAAAGCGCCCAGGTTCCTGCCGAACCGGTTTATTTTAGATTTTGGGTTAGAATACAGGCAGCATAGTGGAGGCCCAATGAGTATATTCGATCAAAAACGCCTGGATAACAACACTTTTAAGCTGGATGTTGAAAGGATGCGGAAGGGCTGGTATTCAGACAAATACTTTGTCAATATCGCGATAATCTTAAAAGCCCTGGCAGAAGAGGGTTATACCTTTAAAGGCAACTCGGTCAGGCTGCCTGAAGGCATCTCGGCTGAAGGGATTGCCTGCGGCGATATCGAGGTGGAAATGCAGTGGTTTACCCGCCGGCCGGGCACCACTATCGTTGTCGGCGTAGATAAAGCATTGAGCATGCTGGAACTCTGTACCGGATACTATGAGGACAACCGCTTCATAGATACCCACAAACAGCTTGAGGTTTGGGCGGTTCATGACGGCTGCAAGACATCTTATAACGGTAATCCCCTGGAGGTCCAGCCGGTCATCAAAGTGCGCGGAAGGTACCGCGATTTCGCCCCACTTGAAACACCAACGCTGGGCATCCTTGGACGCGCCAGCAGGGTTGCCACCAATGTCTACCGTACTTTGCTTGCTGCCAATAACAAACCCGTGATGTTCTTCCCGGCCAGGTTTGACCTGCATGATGTCCAGGCTGCGGATGGGTATGCTTACAACATTGCCCTGCAGCGTTACAACATGGATTATGCCGAGACGCTGGGGCCGGTTATTTCGACAGATGCCCAGGGAGATTGGTGGGCCGGTTCTGGCGGCGGCACGGTGGCGCATGCAGCCATTGCATCTTTCCTGGGGGATATTGCTGAAGCCATGTTGAACTTTTCGCGCATTCTGCCGGTTAATATTCCTCGCATTGCGCTGGTCGATTTCAACAACGATTGTGTCACTGATTCACTGCTGGTCTTGCGGGCAATGTATGCTGAATATTCCCACCTGATGGAAAAGGGTAGCCCGGAAGAAGCGGAACGCTACCGCCTATACGGCGTCAGGCTGGATACATCCAACTCGCTCAGGGATGAATCGGTTACCCCGCTGGGGGATCCGGAACTGGACCTGGGGGTAAACCCCCGCCTGGTGTTCAACGTGCGTAAAGCGATGGATAATGCCTGGATGGATTGGAACTTGCCGGCGAACCAGCAGGACCAGGCGCGCAAGTACTGCCAGGCGGTCAAGATCGTCGTTTCAGGCGGCTTTACTCCGGACAAAATCTCGCGCTTTGAAAAGCTGAATGTACCGGTTGATACATATGCTGTCGGCTCATCATTGTTTGATTACCATGGCGATACGATCACCGATTTTACTGCGGATGTGGTGCGGGTGAAAGTACACGGGCAGTGGATCGATATGTCCAAAGTGGGGCGCAAAGCCTGTGACAACCCGGACCTGGTCCGGGTGTGGTGATCTGAACCTGGATAGCCAGGCAGGGGGAAAAGTCTCCGGTACCACTGCGCCATTTGGTAGCGGCATGGTGCTGAGCCAGCACATGGTA
>DHHC01000052.1:4760-43750 GCA_002403095.1 Leptolinea sp. UBA4782 | reverse complement strand
ACAGAAAGAATGTTACACCAACTATAGAGGTTTTGGTAATGCAACTTGAGATCGAATTCTTCCCATATCCTGTATTCATTGGGACAGTATTGCTTATAGCTATGATAATCAGGA
The DNA here is from genome assembly GCA_002403095.1 of Leptolinea sp. UBA4782. Taxonomy (GTDB): domain Bacteria; phylum Chloroflexota; class Anaerolineae; order Anaerolineales; family Anaerolineaceae; genus UBA4782. The sequence goes on along the minus strand of DHHC01000052.1, from coordinate 43,636 downwards.
AATGGCGAATGGATCATTCTTGGCCTTACCTGTTATTTTTCTCAATTCTTTGGGTATATTTCTTAGTTATCCTGAAAATAATATTCTTCCCCATTCGAATTCCCGAGGATTGGCCTGGAAGTATATCTGTGCAGAACACACTGGATACCCTTAGCCGTATAAACCTGATTCCACTTTATTTTGGCAACTTGTTTACAACAAATGCCGCTGTCATTTTTAGGCAGTTTATCGGAAATATCCTTCTTACCATGCCATTTGGTTTTCTCTTACCTTTTCTTGTCCGCGTTCCAGCAAGACGTGGTTTTCTCATAGCGCTGTTTACGGGACTCGCGCTTGAAGGAGCACAGTTATTGATAAGCCTGTTAAGCATCATTTGCAAATACGGCCATTCAATAGACATAAATGACGTGATTCTCAATGCGATTGGCGTCATTGTTGGATTTGGAGGATTTCGTAGCTTTGTCTGGCTTTATCGTATATTGATTTCACGTTTTCAAGTCCCAACAAATGACCTTTTCCAGTTTATTCATAAGGTGACACTGCAATAAGGGTAAATGAAATCCTCAAGAACAAGGGGAAATCAAAAAATTTTTCATTCAAAAAAGCATTTTCCAAATGGAAGGACTACAAATGCTTGGCCTTTTCATAATTTTTTGATGAAATAAAAGAGGTGTCAAAAATATTGACACCTCTCATTCGTCTAGAAAATAGAATTTAATATTCAGTAGATGGTTTTTTGCTGTCCCCATTACCATTGCCATTGGTCAGCCCGGCTTTTTCAAGGTGAGCTTTCTCCTTTTCTGTTACCTTGAATTTGAACCAGACCGGAATAACCGTCAGGATTGTGACAACAGTGGTTATGTAAAAAGGCACCCGCGGTCCTGACCTTTCATAAACCTGTCCGCCGATGGCTGGCGCAGGCAGGGAGAAAAGACCCAGGCTGGTGCTCATCAGGCCGAATGCGGTGCCGCGTACTTTCTCAGGTACCGCCTTGCTGATCAATGATTGGTAACCAGGACCCAGTAATCCATCACCCAGGCCGAACAGCGCCCAGGAAAGTCCGTAGCCCCAGAAGGTATTCGTTTCCAGGAAAACAACCAGGGCAAAAAAGAGCAGGATATAACCGAGCACAATCCCTATCCGCTCGCCTTTTTTGTCCGATATCCAGCCGCCGGGAATGTTCATGATCATGTTAGCAATGCCATAGATCGATGACAACCACCCGATCTGCTGGATAGACAACCCGCCCAGATCTTCAAGGTACAGCGGCATCAAGTTGAATGACATGGCATAAGCAATATCACGGGTGCCGTCAGTAATGATCAGCCATGTGATCAACCCGCCTGCAAACATTAACCCGACCATGGTACCCAGGTTCTTTTTCAACGATGTGGCTGAAAGCTTCACAGGATGACTTTCACTGCCTTTAGACGCCTTTTTCGCCATGAATATCCGGATGATCGTGGCAATGGTGTAGAGAATTGCCGCAATAATCAGCATGAACTTGAATCCATAGGTATCGGCAAGCCACCCGCCCAGGGGAGGTCCAACGATCACAACGATCATGAAAATGGTCTGGCTGACGCCAAAAACCCTTGCACGGTTGTGTTCTTCAGATTGTTCAGCGATAAATGCGTTGTAGCTGGGTCCAACCAGGGAACGGGTCATGGCACCTAATCCCTCGCCCAACAGTATCCATTGCCAGGTTGGAGATAAGATCAGACCAACGTACGATAGTATTCCGGCAACACTGCCAATCGCAATGCTGCGCAGCCTGCCCAGGCTGTCAGAGATCCAGCCGCCTAGTATCTGTAAAGCCAGAGGCGCAATTTGCGACAAAGTGAAAAATAAACCAACCTGGGCAACTGAGGCGTTCAACTCTTTCAAGTATAGTGGCAATAGGTTTCCATACATGCTTGATGAGATATTTGCCAGCACCATCGCCAGCATAAATACTTTAAGCAAGGAATTCAGTATTGGCTGCTTTTGTATTTCCAATGTTGTTGTCTGAGTTGCTTCATCCATCTTATCCATCAATTCTGATTGCATTATCCACCTGAGCAGAGGGCAGTTCAAATTCCCTCATGTGATTATAAGAATACTTCTTGCTTCAGCTCCGGTTACCGGGAAAGGCTGTCCTTTCTATGATCGGGACAGCCCTCCCTTAGTTCATCGAATTACATTGGCAAGGTTCTCCCGGCATAAGTGCAGGGCAGCTTATGGTTTTCCCTGTACCAAATTCAGACTGGACCGGGATCCATTCAATTTCATTCGAATTACCTGCTGAAACCAGGATCTCCTCTGGTGTATAGAGCATCACTTTCTTAAACATGCCCGCCGCCAGGTCTTTCATCAGCTGTTGCCTTGCAGGCCGGCCAAGTTCAGTCCTGCTGCAAATATCCACATAAACAGCCACGAGGTTTTCCAGGTTTTGTGAACGGGTAATCAGCTCCAAACCTGCCAGCAGATGATACCTGGCCTGCCGGGAATACGGCTGGCCTATTTCCAATTTCCCGCATACATACAGTCCAAAACCCAGGTCAGTTCCTGCAGCATGGAGATTCAGGTACTCAATCCGGTACCCGCCTGAATGCATCATAATTTCTAACATGGCTGACCTCCTTACTGGTCACAACAAAAAACTACGGTTCCCCGTAGCCTTTTGAGCCTGTTAAAACAATTCGGCCACGGGGTTTGGAGTGTCCCGTGGCCGTGTCATCTAAAAGCTATGATCTAACCGAAAACAGGCGCACTCCGAGAAGGTAATGCAACGCTAACGACGCCGGCATTGCAAAGGGAGATTGTGCGTTCTTTTGTTACCATACTCAGCATGCTATCCTTTCTAAGAATTAGATTAACGAGAGCATTTTATCCCCGCAATTCCTCTTTGTCAAGGGATTTGGGTCAGCAATTTTGGACTATCTTGTCCGATTTAGAGCTGCACGAGGATTTGCACCCGCAGGTATAATTTACGTATGCACCGTTTACAGGAATATGCATTATCCGCGTTAAAATTACACCTTTCAGCCGACCAAATCAATACATTTACAGCTTATGAAAACGGGCTGATGGATTGGAATGAGAAGATGAACCTGACTGCAATCCGCAGCCATGATGAGATCATCTTCAAACACTTCATTGATTCCCTCTCCTGCCTGGAAGTAATGCATATGCCAACACCGGGGAAAGTCATCGATGTCGGCACCGGTGCAGGTTTTCCGGGGCTTGTTTTGAAAATTGCCCTTCCCTCCATCCGGCTTGTCCTGGTGGAATCCATTGGTAAGAAAGCAGCTTTCTGCGAGCACATTGCCAAAACCCTTCATCTGGAGCATGTCACCGTGATCCAGGCCAGAGCTGAAGAGGTTGGGGCAGATGCCCGCTACCGGGAAAAATTCGACTGGGCAATAGCGCGTGCAGTTGCAGGCATGCCGGTACTCGCTGAATACCTGCTGCCGCTAACACGGATCAACGGTTGTATGCTGGCCCAAAAGGGAGAAAACGGTCCCTTAGAAACCCAGCAAGCCGCCAACGCATTCCGTAAATTAGGAGGAAAGCTCAGGAAAGTTCATCCGGTCACTCTACCTGGAATTGCTGAGCAGCGTTACTTGATCGTCGTAGAGAAGAAACATGCCACACCGGATTCTTACCCCCGCAGAACAGGCACTCCGGCAAAAAAACCTATTCTTTAGTTACCCTGCCCGCCTGCACACGCCAAACTGATCTAGGTTGCAGGAATTCTACACCGAACTGCTCGCTTTCAGCTGTTGTCAGGATCGCCTGGTCACAATTATCCAGCGCATGCAACAAGTCCTGCCTGCGTTTCTGGTCCAGTTCTGCTACTGTTTCGTCTAAAAGCAGCACCGGCCAGGATCCTGCTTTCTGGTACAGCCACTGCACTTCAGCCAATTTCAAAGCCAGCAAGGCTGTCCGCACCTGTCCACGCGACCCATAATCACTGAGGTCGATGCGGTTACTCAACACCCGCATTTCATCACGGTGCGGCCCGATGGTGGTAGTTCCGCGGGTAATTTCCTCACGCCGGATCTTGTTCAGGCGGTTCATCATCCCGCTCGAGATTTCTTCCAGGCTGAAATTCTCACGGTTGATGTCAACAGCCATCGGCAAGGCTGCCTGGCTGCTCTCCAGGCAGGCCGGATCATAGGCTGGTTGGTATGAGAGCCGTAAAACTTCCTGGTTTTGGGTCAGGGTGAGATGAATCTGGGAGGCGATCTTTTCTATTTCTTTGATCGTGCGAATACGGGCCTGCATAATCTGGGCTCCCCTCCGGCTGATCAATTCATCCCAGTAAATCAGCTGGTCTGGATCTCCTCCCCTTTCACCCAACTGTTTGAGGAGCGCATTGCGCTGCGTGACCGCCTGGTGGTAATCGCTCAATGCCTGTGCATACCCTGGAATTGCCTGTGAGATCATCAGGTTTAGATATCTGCGCCGCTCATCAGGTCCGCCTTCCAGGATTCGCATCATCTGGGGTAAGAATAGTACAGAATTAAAAAAACCAACACTTTCCTGGGCTGAGCGCTTGATATTGTTTACCAGGATCTCTTTACGGCTTCGCAGCCCGCCATTCCCGTTGGATTCCTGGATGATACGGATTTCCATTTTTTGGGGCTGGTCTGCCCGGACGAATTCAGCCACTATCCGCGCCACCGCCAGGGGTTCAGCGCTGGCAGAAAAACTAATCAGCTGCCTGTCGAAAGATGCCTGGAAAGAGGTAAAGGTAGAAAGGAAGTAGATCGCTTCAAGGACCGTGGTTTTCCCCTGGCCATTGTCGCCAACCAGCAAAGTTACCCGCCTTGGTACATCGATATCCAGGCGGGAAAAAATCCGGAAATTGGTGAGCGAGAGACGGGTCAGGTACATATCAGTCGCGGATGTTCTCTATTTCCTCTTCGCTGGGCTGCCAGACCTTTGTTGCCCGGTCAGTAAATAACACCCCGTCCAGGTGGTCATTTTCGTGCTGAAAAATTCGTGCTGTCCAACCCTCCAGCTTGTGCCTGACAGGTTTTCCAAACCGGTTGAGGCCTTTCACTACCAGGGTTTGATAGCGTTCAACTTCACCAGCCATTCCAGGCACAGAAAGGCAAGCTTCTACTCCCGTCACTTTTTCTTCAGAGCTTTTCACTATCTCAGGATTAACAAATACGTATAGTTTCTTTGGCGCTTCTTCATCTTCCTCATCGCCAAATTCCATAACCAGCAGCCGCTGGGAAATTCCTACCTGGGGAGCTGCCAGTCCTACTCCAGGGGCAGCACGCATGGTTTCAATCATGTCATCCACCAGCTGCTGAAAACTTTTATCGAACGTGGTCACTTTGTTGGCTTTACGCCTTAAGACCGGTTCAGGGACAAGAACAATTTCTCTCAGTGCCATTTCAACCTCTAATGTTCTCCTTTATTTTCATCAAGCGCTATTGTACCCTGATTTTCGCCGTTCTGCTCTTCGGGGGTTGCCGGTTCCGTTTCATATGCATCCTGTGACGGTTGAGTTTGTGCAGATTCCATGTCGAGCAAGACCCGGTTATACGCTTCGATCCATTCCCTTATGCGCAGCTGCTCAGCTTTTTCCTCATCCAGCTTCTGCTTGTATTCCATCGCATATAATCGGTTGAATATCTCGCGCTGCACCTCCGAAGGGTTAAAGACATTGTTGAAGGTGAGCTGGTTATCCCCGATCAGGATATAAACTGTCCCATAATTAAACAGGATGCCGAGCAGCCCGTTCCGTTTAAAGTTGATGGATTGTATATTACGCAACGGCGCAGCCCGTTTATCCTCTGTTCCTAGCGGTTTCTTGTAAACATCCATGATCTGGTCTTGGGTGAGAACATAGTAATCATTGCGCCAATCAAAGAACTGGTACGTCCACCACAATAAACCAGCCAGGTCCAGCATTCCGATGATTATTAGCATGCTGACTGGGTCTGCTATGGTGATCAATCCTGTCAGGCGTGCGATCAGGATAAGCTGCAACAACACCAGCACCAGGGTCGGTGTGATCAGCTTTTTGAGCATGATCAACCAGTGGGTGCGATAAGTGATCTTTCCGTCTTCTTCAAAGCGCAGCATGACCAGGTTAGAAAGGAATTTTGCAAATCCAAGGTTAGAGCCTTGCGGTTTCTTAAGCTCCTCGGCAACCAGCGGCTGTTCCCCCGACAGCTGCTGCCGTAATGCTGCAGCCATCTGGTCGACCCTCTCCCGCCTGCCGATGGATGTCAGGTGCTGATGCTGCAAGTATGAAATGGTCTCTGCCACCAACTCCGGGCTACGGATGGCAGGCAGCAATATAACACCGGTATAGGTGCGCACGGATAGCTCGCCAAACTGGAATATCCTCCCGATTTGGGTGGTATCCCTGCCGACAGATAGGACTGCATTCATGGGGGCTTCCTGGCGGCTGTCATAAAGCAAAATGATCTTTTCCTGGAAGAGAACCCTGCGATTCGTAATAATCGAATAATCATTGCCCCAATCGATCCACAATAAGACTACCCAAATAATAGCGAAAAGGGTCCACAACCCGGCAGCATACCAGGCTGCCATGTTGCCAATCCCGGTACTGCTTAACCATAGCAGGCAAGCCATCACCCCAGTGATCCAGGCTAATCCAGGTGTGACCAGTCCCCACAACAGGACGGCAGGATGCCGGTGGTCTGCAAAGAAGAAGGTTTCATTGACTTCTTTCCAGGTGAATGACCTGGTTAACGCTAACCTTTGGGCCTTGTAGTATGCCTCAAATGGGTCTACCAATACAGGATACTCGTGCAGGATTACCTGCAGGTGTTTCAGGTTAAGGCTTAATACCAGCACAGGGCTGTCTGCCACCGCATCGGTCCAGCGGCGCTGGTTATCTGCCCCCTCCATCCCGAACAGGCAGCCGCTTTGCACATCTTCCACCACCACCTTTTTTTCATGCTGGTTCTTAAGAAGTTTTACACAACCACTGGCCAGCACGTAAACGCGCGTGGCAGACTGGTTCTGGGTGTAAATGGTTTGGCCAACCTCGTACTGGTAAACTGCAGCATGCTTGAATATCTCCCCTGCTTCCACTTCACTCAGAAGATGAAATGGGTATGCATTTTGCAGGATAGACAACAACTCTTGGTGGTCAGCGTGCATAATAGTAGTATATCAGACGCGTAAAAAGAAAAAAGCCGGGGCAGTATCCCTGCACCCGGCTCATCAACTTTTACTTTTCTTTTCGAGTAAATTTCAATTGTTTGTTTTCATCCACCGTCACCAGGATTTCATCTCCGCTGGTGTATTCTCCTGCCAGTAATTTGATGGATAACGGGCTTTCGATATGTTTTTGCAGTACACGGCGCAGCGGCCTGGCGCCAAAGGCAGGATCATACCCGGTCTCAGCCAGCCAGTCACGCGCTTCCTCGCTCAGTTCTACTTTCAATCCATGCTCAGATAACCTTGTTTGGACTTCGGTCATCTGCAGCACAACGATCTTGCGCATCTCCTCCAGGGATAACGGAGAGAACATGATGATCTCATCCACCCGGTTAAGGAATTCAGGCCGGAATGTGCTCTTGAGCGCCTTATCGATCTTATCGTGCTCCTGACGGTCTTCTCCATTTGAAGAAGTTTGCAGGAAGCCCAGGGTTCCGCCCTTTCGGACAAATTCGGTGCCCAGGTTGCTGGTCATAATTAGCACGGTATTGCGGAAATCGACTACCTGCCCCTGCCCGTCAGTAAGCCGTCCATCATCCAGGATCTGGAGCAATGCATTCCATACCTCAGGATGTGCTTTTTCAATTTCATCAAAAAGGATAACCCGGTATGGGCGACGGCGTACCGCTTCAGTCAGTTGGCCACCCTCTTCATAACCCACATACCCAGGAGGCGCACCAAACAGACGGGATACCGTATGCTGCTCGCGGTACTCGCTCATGTCCAGCCTGACCATGGCATCTTCATCATCAAACATAAATTCAGCCAGGGCTTTTGCCAGTTCAGTCTTACCAACTCCGGATGGACCGATAAAGATGAAGGAGCCGATTGGACGGCGCGGGTCTTTCAACCCAGAACGGGCACGGCGGATTGCATCGGCGATGGCGGAAATAGCTTCCTCCTGTCCAATGATGCGCTCATGCAGTCTTTCTTCCATCTGAAGCAGCCGCTCTGATTCGGATTCCATCATTTGTGAAACTGGGATCCCAGTCCACTGAGCAACCACCTGGGCGATATCATCAACATCTACCACTTCGTCCAGTTTATGTTCTTCTTCCCATTTATCCCGCAGTTGCTTGAATTCGCCTTCTATGCGCAGCCGCTCTGCCTTCTTACGGGCAGCCCGTTCATAATCGCGTTCCAGACCGGCTTGCTCTTCCTCAGCCACCAGCAGGTCAAGCTCGCTTTTCATTTCCTTCAGGTCGTCAGGAAGTGAATACAGGGCCACCCTCAGTTTGGCAGCTGCCTCATCCATCAGATCGATGGCTTTATCAGGCAGGTGCCTGTCGGTCACATACCGTGAGGATAACTGCGCAGCGGCTGTCAATGCTTCATCTGAGAACCGCACCTTGTGGTGGGCTTCATACCGGTCACGGATGCCGTGCAGCATTTTGATTGTATCTTCCACACTTGGCTCTTCCACATAAACCGGTGCGAAACGCCGTTCTAAGGCAGAATCTTTTTCAATATGCTTGTGGTATTCATCCAAGGTGGTGGCACCCACACACTGCAGCTCTCCGCGCGCCAGGGCAGGTTTGAGCATATTGGAAGCATCCAATGCTCCTTGGGCTGCCCCCGCGCCTACCACCGTATGCAGTTCATCAATAAAGAGGATGATCTCGCCTTCTGCCTTTTGGACTTCCTGGATAGCCGCTTTCAGGCGCTCTTCAAATTCACCCCTGAAGCGGGTGCCGGCAACCAGTGCTCCCAGGTCCAGCGCAACAACCTTCTTTCCGCTCAAGATCTCGGGAACATCATTCTTGGCAATTTTCTGGGCCAGGCCTTCAATAATGGCAGTTTTCCCGACGCCGGCTTCACCTATCAGCACCGGGTTGTTCTTGGTGCGGCGTGAAAGAATCTGCATCACACGCTGGATCTCATTATCGCGCCCAATCACCGGGTCCAACTTGCCTTCCCGGGCAACCGCAGTCAGGTCGCGCGAGTACTTTTCCAGGGTTCGAAAACGCACTTCAGCTTGCGGGTCGGTGATGCGCTGACCGCCGCGCAGCTGGGCGATCGCTTCATTCACCCGCTCGCGGGTCAACCCTGCCCCTTCCAGCAGCCTGGCTGAAGGAGTATTCTTTTCACTTAATACAGCCAGGAACAGGTGTTCAGTGGAAATGTATTCATCTTTAAGCCGGCTGGCTTCTTCGTTCGCCAGGTCAATGATCCGTTTGACACCCGGAGTGATAAAAATCTGCCCGGGTCCACTGCCGTAAATGCCTGCTTTTGGGCTAGTCCTCAGGATGTAATCAAGTCGTTCCACCAGAGCATTCGGGTCCACCTTCAGAATCTCCAAAATCTGGGTCGCCACTCCGCCTGGCTGCTCGATCAAAGCCAGTAAAATGTGTTCGGTATCGATCTGGTTATGTCCGTAGCGCTGGATAATCTCTGCGGCACGCTGGGCAGCTTCCTGGGCTCGTTCAGTAAATCGGTCGAATCTCATCATAATATTTTTCCTCAGTACGATCAGGTACTACCAACTTTAATTCCTCATAAAAATTATAGCATGCGGTTCATTAAGAAACATGAAATAATGTGTAAGAGTTGTATAAGAGGTAAAATACCGGTATGCTTGATGGCAAATCCTCTTCTCGCCTTTGTATCCGTGAAATCCAGACGCCTGACGATTTCCTGCCTGTGGCAAACCTGATCGAACTCTGCTTTGCTGCCACGATGGACGAAGATGGCAGGGACTTTCTCAATAGTTTACGGAAAGCTGGCCGCAACGCCCAAACTGTGGATTGGATCCCTGGAATGAGGGAGCAAGTTTCATACCCATTGCAAGGTTTTGTTTGGGAAGAGGATCATCGCATTATCGGAAACCTTTCGCTCATTCCGCAGCTATACCAGCACCAATGGTACTACCTGATAGCAAATGTAGCCGTCCATCCAGACCACAGGAACAAAGGCATCGGCCGCGCATTGACCGAGCATGCCCTTGAGCATATTAAATCCCTGGGTTCCGGGAATGCCTGGCTGCAGGTCAGGGAGGATAATCCCACCGCCCTGCGCCTGTACCAGAAAATCGGATTCCAGGAACATTGCCGCCGCGACACCTGGCAAAGCAGAAGTGTATCCCAAGGTATTGCTGATCCTCCAGACCCATATGAAATTACACAAAGGCGGACCTCAGACTGGCCGCAGCAGAAAACCTGGCTCGAACGGGCATACCCTGAGGAGATCGCCTGGAATTTCCGCTTTGACAGCAGCCGCTTTGAACCAGGCTTCTGGAAGGATGTAAACCGGTTTTTCAGCGGTATTGTCCATCATCATTGGGCGCTGCGCAGGAACCATGCTTTACTTGGGGTAGCCACCTGGGAACCTACTTCTCACCACTCCGACGTTCTCTGGCTGGGTGCAAACCCGGATGGGCAGGAAGAGTCTATCAGGTACTTGCTCAGGTATTTCTTTAAGGATTTCTTTTCTGTCAGGCCTGTTACGGTCAATTACCCCGCCGGAGAAGCAAAAAACGCATTCCTGGAGAACGAATTCCACCTCCAGCACACATTAATCTGGATGAAATACCCCTGAAACAAACCCCAGAAAATTTAGGTTGCATTTAGTCTGAACACTGGCATAATAACCTTGGAGGTGAAAGATGCAAAAATTCCTGATTCGGCTGGCAATCAATGCAGTTGCGTTGTATGCAGCTTTGACCATTATGGAAGGAAATGGAGTCACCCTGGTGAACAACACCTGGCTCAACATTTTCATCCTGGCTTTCATTTTCGGTGTAATCAATGCCACATTGAAACCATTGATGATGGTCCTGGGATGTCCCTTCCTGATCCTGACCCTGGGATTGGGTACTTTATTGATCAACACGGCGCTTTTCGCCCTGGCAGGCTGGATCGGTAACCTCTTCCAGGTTGGGTTTACGGTAAGCGGTTTCTGGCCGGCATTTCTGGGAGCATTGATCGTTTCGGTTGTAAGTTTTCTGCTTGGATTGGTGTTCAAACCGGAAAAGAACAGATCGAAATAAAACAAAAACCGCCATTCGCACAATCCGGATGGCGGTTTTTTCTCAATTTACTCAGGCGGAGAGAATTTTAAAATCCTGTTATTGGTTGCATCGCACACCCAGATGGTTCCATCCGGCGCTGCTGCAACACCGCTGACCAGGCCAAATCCATCAATGCCAGCTGAATAGGCTCCCCAGGTGTATTTAAAGGTTCCGAGTGAGTCAAACACCAACACCCGGTAACCCTCAGGGTCGCCGACATATACATTTCCTTCAGCATTGACTGCCAGGTATGGCTTATTATCTGTTGATTGGCCATACCAGCCGGCAATTTCCCATTCCAGGCTGGCAAAGTATGTTAACCCTGTGCTGTCAGGGATAAATACCTGCACCCGCTGATTCCAGGTGTCAGCAACATAAACATTCCCATCGGAACCAACTGCAATCCCGACCGGCTCATCCAGCATTCCCTTTTCCATACCGGCAGTGCCAAACTGGGTTATGTATTTGCCATCCAGGTTAAAGATCACCACCCGTTTGTTTCCGGTGTCCGTTACATATACCCGGTTGTTGCTGTCTACAGCCACATCGCGCGGTCCCCAAAAGGCATCAGGTTGTTCTGCCTGCCCGAAATAACCCCATTCATTAAGGTACTTTCCATCTGCCGTGAACCGCTGGATACGGTGGTTCCAGGTATCAGCAACCAGTACACTTCCATCCGGCGCAACAGCGATTCCCCAGGGTTCCCTGAACGTACCCGGCTCAGCGCCATCCTGGCTGGATGCTGCACCCCATTGCTTCAAGACTTCCCCCGATTGGCTGAAATGGATAATCCGTTGATTAAAGGTATCAGCCACATACAGGCTGCCATCTTCAGCTACAGCTACATCGCGCGGATTATTGAAAGGTCCAGCAGAGGTGATTGCCCCTTCCAGGACAAATGCAGGCTGCAAGTCGATCGTCCCATTTACATAAGGATCAGTTTCCTGTTCACTGGCAACCACAGGCGCAGCGCCAAAATCCCAGATCTGGGCGATGATATCTTTACGGATATACATCCGGATGTGGTTGGAAGGCTGCCAGGTTGAAAGTGTCAGGTTGTCCCGGCCTTTCAAATCGGCATACGGCTTATAGTTCCGGTTCAGCCAGATCTGGAAGATTGCCTCACGCATGTTTGGATCTTTGAGATCCTGCCAAACCTGTTTCAGGGTGAGGTTGTTGTAATCCTCCATCGGCCACCATAAGCGGACATAATCATAATAGATGAAATTATCCCTGACGATTGAATCCAGTTTGCTGTAGTTGGCAGCCCCAACCAGGATGATGGATGCATCTTTGAGGTCCCGGGTCGGCTGATCGGCAAAGTACTGTAAGTTGGAATACCGGCGTAAATACCACCAGTACGGGTACAAGGAATCGTTATCGTAAGCAACCTTCAGGTCCAACCCTTTGGTCAACCGCTGTGAGATTTCTTCTACCTGTTTGAGAATTTGTTTGGGACCTGTGCCGGCATGAGCGTAGACCAGGTACTCGGTTGCATATTCATAATTCACAAACGAAGCCTGGTAGGAAGCCCTTGCGGTAAGCACTGCCAGTATCCCAAAGAAAGCCAGCACCACCAGCCTGAGCAAGTTCTTGAAGCTCCACTGCTTTAAAAGGAAAACAAGCCCGGCAGTGCTGCCTGCCAGCCCCAAGAGCGATAAAAGGAATGTGGCAGTCGATTCAAGCTGCGTCAGGCTTTTTCCGGCAAACGGTGGCTGGGCACCCAGCAGGCTGCTAAGAGTACCTGACAGGCTCACGATAACCAGGAAAGCTGCCAGTATACTCAGCAATCCCCGGTTGCGCTGCAGGTCTTTCCAGGGGGTTGTATCAAATAAGAAACCCAGCCCCCAGCCGGCTGCAAGCAGCAATGGCAAGGCTATGTGCACGGTTAACCAGGGCATCTTTTCCCCTGCCAGTGAATAGGCTGCCAGACTGAGCACTGACCAGAATAAAAGCAGCGCAAGTACTGGAACCCTGGCTGGAACCTTTATCTCCGGGTTGATACCAGGCTCCTCAGGATTTTCTGTAAATGCTTCAGGTTCAGTTGCTTCAAAGACAGCTGGCAACTCAGGCAAAGGCAGGTCCGGTTCTTTCTCACAAGGCTGCAGACCCGCAACCTGGCTGAACTTCTTATATTTGATGCCAAAATATACAGCCAGGGCTGATCCCAGAACTGCCAGGTATTCGTAGATCGGCAGCTGAACAAAAGCATAATAATACCAGGGCTGCTGTCCGCGGTTGACCCCTTGCTGTTCAAGCCAGTAACCGAGCGATCCTACCAGACCTGTGAAAAAGCCCACCCCATTGGTGAAGAAGGTCGTGTAGAAAAGGGTAAAAATGCCATAAAAGAATATGGCATGGAAAACCCAAAGCCTCTTGTTCCACCAGAGCCCTATCGCTATGGAAATTCCGAACATCACTGCCACAAAGCCTGCTGAAATCAACAGGGAAGTACCTTCATAATCAAGCGGGTTGAAACCAAATATCTTGATAGGGAATGCGCTCAGCAGCGGCAGGACCAGGGAGAGGATCAGGATCAATATGTCGAAAGATCGTTGAGCCCTGATGATTTTCCAGCCTAAGCCCATGACCATAATGACAACAGCCGTAATGCCAAGGACAAGTGCAGCAGCTAATGTAACGATCTCAGCCGAAAGCAGCAGGTTAAACGCCGGCTTTGCTGCCTCAACTGCCGGTGCTGCAGCCTCCGGGTTGCCAGCATTGGCCACAGCAAACCCCAAAGCCGCAACCAGGCAGACCAGGGCAGCGAGAACAAGTGTGATAAAGGTATTCTTCCTGTGCCTGTCCGGCCAGGACACCCGTACGATATTGTCCAGGAAGAGAATACCGGCAAACAACAGCAATTCGGCAGTGTAAATAAATGCCGTCTCTTTAGCTGTAAAGTGCAGCACAGTTGCACCGGTAACCAGGATGAGGGACAGTTTATCACCCTTTTCCAGGTACCTTAATATTCCATACAGTAACACAACCCCGAACAACTCGATCAAACCTTCATTGCGGGCATACCTTCCGTAAAAAGTCATATAAGGTGATATCAGGAAAAGTATGCCTGCTATTAAGGAACCTGTATTGCCAAGGTAGCGTTTGAACCCTACTATAACGAATGCAATAGCTGCCACGCTGAACAAAGCGGCAGGTACACGCGAGGTGAAGTCGCTGTCACCAAAAAGATAGTAAGTCATCGCAATCAGGTGAAACTGGAGCGGACCGTGAGTTACCGGATCCTGCCGGTATCCCCGCCCCTGCGAGAGGTCAAATGATGGAACAACATGGTTGACCTCATCATGGCTCATAGTCCTTTCGCCGAGAATCGCAAACCTGCTTACCACAGCCAGGACCATGATCAGCAGGATGATGCCTGTGCGGATGTTCAGGCGCGGTAATATTGAGGACAGTGGCCGGTCCAGCCAGCTTTCACGGTTCGGGGTTGACATGTCCATAAGTCTTGGGCTTTGGTTAGAAATTATTTCACTTCAAAACTAAAATACACTTCCCCGCCAGGTAATTTGACGCCCTGAGGGTTTACCAGCCAGAACCTGGAAATGTATTTCCCAGGGTTGATCGGCGTTTTACCAACAATATAAAAATCACATGTTTCCATTGGTTTTGTGGTTTCACGGCTGCAAGGTGTGGCATTGTTGAATGCGATCTGGGCACCACTCTGGAAGACCATCGTGTATTCAGTGTTCCAGGTAGTGGACCCATTATTAATCATGCTGATCATTAATGTAATCTCTTCATCAGTGCTGAAAACAGTGTTATCAGCAGGGGTTTGCGAACCGAAGGCTGCTGAATCCCCGCTCACCTGTGATACAGACGTACTGGTTGGCCAGCCGGCAGCCTGGGTTACGGTTGCGGTAGCTGGGGTGCCTTGTGTTACAGCAGGCAAGGTAGCTGTCGGCGGGACACTGGTTGCAGTTGGTTCGGGGGTATCGGTTGGCTGAGGGGTTTCGGTTGAAGTAGGCAGCATGGCTGCTGTGCCTGTCAACTGTGCAGCTACAGTGCCCGCAGCCAGGGTATAGATCGCCATCGGATCTTCCGTTTCCTTTGGAGCGCCTAACGAACAACCTGCAAGCAGGGCGGCTGCTATCAGGAACAGGATGATTTCTTTCATTGTTTTCTTAAGCATGATTTACCTCCAGCATACAGGCTGCCTGTACAACATCGCAGACTACCGTATATGTTCCAACTATTATACCTGATGAAATTTTGTCAATCCATAAGCAAGATTTTTGTTTATTGATACTGTTTATAAAAACTATACTATACTCAAAAAGGACACCGGAGGACATTATGACCCAATCACGCTGGCTTCGCTACCCATTATTCGCACTTCTTTACTTTGTCCAGGGGGCAATAGTTGCCTATTTCACAGCATTAAACGCCCTTTACCTGATTTCGTTCGACCTGACCATGAGCCAGATTGGGTTGATCGGTACCATCGGTATGATCCCATTCGTGTTGAAGATCTTCCTGGGTATGTTAAGCGACAGGGTGAATTTCTTCAAGTTAGGGCACCGGAAACCGTATATTTTGATTGGTCTTGTCATCCAAAGTATCTGCCTGATCATCGTCCCGATGATTGATCCCGGAAAACAATACTGGTTGTACGCCGCCCTGGCATTTACGCTTATGAGCGGCCAGGCGCTTTACGACACCTGCACTGACGGACTGGCGCTGGATACAACATTGCCAGATGAGCAGGGTACCGTTCAGGGTTTTATGGTCGGCGGGCGGGCGCTTGGGGTTGTGATCTTATCGGCAGTGATCGGCCTGGTAGTAGACGCCTTCTCCTGGAGGATCATGTTCTACTTTCTGGCAGGCATGAGCCTGCTGCCTTTACCCCTGGTATTCCTGGTGCGTGAGATAAGCCGGACTGAAAACCGAAAATTTGAGTGGAAAGCTTTTTCCGCATTTACTAAATTCCCGGTGATCTGCCTGGCTGCCCTGGGTGCGTTGTACTCTTTTACAACCAACGGCGCAAACCAGATAATCAACCCGTTCATTGATTTTGAATTTGGAATTTCTTATTCAGCCGCCGGATTATTCACCACAATGTGGGGTGTTGGCGTAGTACTGGGCGGACTTACCGGGGGCAGGTTGGTTGACCGCATCGGCCAGAGGAGAGCAGTGCAAACTGCCATCATCATTTCATTTACCGCTATTGCCGCACTTGCCGCTATTCAATCCACCAGCCTGGCTTTCATCCTGGTAACTGCATTTGGGCTTGCTTACGGCTACTTTGAAACGGTGTATTTTGCATTGTCTATGAAACTGACCGATCCACGCATTGCAGCTTCGATGTTCTCAATCCTGATGGCAATCGCAAACATCGGTACTGCAATCAGCATGAGTGTATCCGGTTCTCTGGTGGATAATATCGGTTTCAGGATGACCTTTGTGGTCATTGCTGTTATTAACCTGCTCGGTTTCTTGCTTGTGCGCGGAATTTTTGGCAGGCTAAATCAGGGTTTCCAACCAGCCAGTGCAAAATGATTTAGTTTATCTATTGGGGAGATAAGTTAAAGTAATTGTAAATTGACCGGCTGATTTCTGCCAGCAGGATGTTATCCGCTTCAAAAAGGATCTGAACCGGGTGGTACTGGAAAACTGCAATCACATAGTCTCCTCCAGGAGAGTAAACGATCCCGGCATCTGCCACCTGTTTGATGACATAATCCGGTGGAGGGCTTGTCCAGCCGTGTTTATGCGCGAATTTTGTACCATCCGGTAATCCTGCCTGCAGCAGCACCCCGATCCGGTCGCGGTTCAGGGTATCGATCATTGCCCGGCATTCCCCTTGTGTAATGGCGCCATCATAAGCTGCCATAAGTGTGCCGCCGCCCATCTCAGCACATTGATAGATATCATTGAGGAGCATACCCATTTCCAGGGCAGTTGTCTGGTTATACACATCCGCATCCGTACTGTAGTCAGTCCGGGTATTTGCTGGTGTGGAGTACAGTCGCAATAAAGGTGCACCGTCATAGAAGTAACCGGCGATGTAGGTTGACTGCATCCCGATTTCCTGCATGTCATCCGTGACTACAATCGGTCCCAGGTTCTGGTCCATTACCCGCATCATTAATTCATCAGCTGGTTCATTATGCGAGCGCACAATCATGGATTCAAGCAAGTCTCCAATATCCACCGGAACAGGTTCTGATACCCGCCTGTAGACAGAAACCATAATCGGGATTTTTATTGTGCTGGCTGCAGTAAAGGCTAATCCGGGTGTGACATTCACGCCATTCTGGTATGCGAAATACATTTCCTGCTTGGTTGTCAGGTCATACAGGTAGATTTCAGTCAGTCCGTCATACCCTGAGGCATCAATCGTCTGCTGAATCAAAACCTGAAGGTTATCCAGGGAAGGCCTGGGAGCGCTTACCTGCTTGTAGGTCAGAGTTACCACCCGATTGCCAGCGGAGGCCAATGCATCGGCGATGATCGGAATTGACCGGTCTATGTCCAGTTCGATGCCTGGCTTGCCAGCCTGGAAAGTGGACGTGCCGGGAATCGGTATCGAAGCGGTTGGTAATTCATTGTACCGGGATGCTACCTCGTTTTGCAGGTATGCCCGAAGCTGGTTTTCATCCACTTTTGCCAGTAAAGGCACTTCCGAAGGAGGCGGTGTCCGGTTCCAGAGGAACCGCCAGAAACCTTGCCAGAAGGGAACACTGACCCTCTGCAAGTCGGCAGCGGTAAGCATGCCGGTGATATCCATTTGGAACCCGACAGAATTTGGCTTCAATTGAAGAACAGCATCCCTGAACCGGATTTCTACCGGTATGCCGTAAGCCTGGTTCAACCGGTCCGAAGCCTGCTGGCTGGTGAGGCCGCCAACAGGAACACCGGCAATAATCTGGCCGGCAGGAAAACGTTCACGCATTCGGCTAAAGGTAACCAGTTCCAGGATCAGCAAGACCACTGCCCCGAAAATCAGGATCAACGCAAGCCAGCGGAGAATGGAGAAAGAACGGATTGCTTTCATAACTTTTCTCAGTGCAAGCGAGATTGTACCAGATTTTAGCACCATGTTCTTAATTGACAGCATCCCCGGCAGTGAGTATACTTGCGATGCTTGATGGTCAAGCGGAGGTAATCATGAAGAAAGCACTCATCACTGGCATCACCGGGCAAGACGGTTCCTACCTGGCAGAACTCCTGCTGGCGAAAGGGTACGAGGTGCACGGCGTTATCCGGCGCGCCAGCACATTCAACACCCGCAGGGTGGACCACCTTTACCACGACCCGCATGGAAATGGCGGTAAAGTGCACCTTTACCTCCATTACGGAGACAGCACCTCTCCTGAAACCATGCTGGATGTTGTTTACAATATCCAGCCCGATGAAATCTACAACCTCTCTGCCCAAAGCCATGTACGGGTCAGTTTTGATATGCCCGAATACACAGGCGATGTAACCGGGTTAGGCACCACCCGCATCCTGGAAGCGATCCGCAAAAGCCATGTAACTACCCGCTTTTACCAGGCATCATCGAGCGAGATGTTCGGAGGGGCAAAACCACCGCAAAATGAAAGCACTGCATTTGAACCAAGATCGCCTTACGCCGCCGCAAAGGTTTATGCGTACTGGGTAACCCGTAATTACCGGGAAGGTTACAACATGTTCGCCAGCAACGGTATTCTCTTCAACCATGAAAGCCCTCGCCGCGGTGAGACTTTTGTAACCAGGAAAATCACCCGCGCGCTCGCTGCCATCAAAGCATCCAGGCAGGATAAGCTTTTCCTGGGCAACCTCGATTCCAAGCGTGACTGGGGCTATGCGCCCGAGTATGTTGAAGCGATGTGGAAGATATTGCAGCAGGAAGCACCGGATGATTATGTGCTGGGTACCGGTGAATCCCATACTGTCCGGCAGTTTCTGGATGAAGCCTTTGGCTATGTCGGCATGGATTGGCAAAAGTACGTGGAGATCGATCCGCACTATTACCGCCCCACCGAAGTTGACTACCTGCAGGCTGACGCTTCACGAGCCAAAAAGCTGCTGAATTGGGAACCAAAAGTGTACTTCCACGAGCTGGTACGCATTATGGTCGATGCAGACCTTGAATTGGCAGGGCTGCAGTCTCCAGGAGAAGGTAAACGTATTATCGAAGAGAAATTTGGGGGCTGGCACCGCTGGGAACACCAGGTGGTCAGCATGGAGCGCATTTAACTAACCTGTAAGAACTATCAGGGACCAGTTGAAGACTGGTACACCTGAAGCACTGAATCTGCATAAGAATATCCCACACCTGCAGGACCGTAGGCATACAACCCATCCCGCAGGTTTTGGTTTTTATTGACCAAACTTGAAAGCATCGCTGTTCCGTAAGAGATATTGAAGGCCGGATCAAATAATTCAGCCATTGCCGGCCGGCTGGCAAAGCAAGGACCATTTATGCAATGAAAATTTGCAGCCAGACCATCGCGTGGCATAACCTGCATCAACCCTACTGCTCCGCTGTTTGAGTAGGCATCCGGATTTCCCGCACTTTCAATCTGTATTACCGCAGCCACAAGGTTTGGGTCCAGTCCTGCTGCATAGGAGGTGCTGGTAATCAAGCTGCACCATTGCCTGATTTCTACTGAAAACTGCGCAGATAATTCACATCCTTCAGTTTCCAATTGATCAATACTAGCGTTTACTGCGAAGACTTCGCCATCCTCACCTGATAAGCCCGCATCATGCTTTACCGGTAAGGCTATCTCTGCCGATACCAACCGGGTGGCAAAAACAATAACTAGGCTGGCAAAAACCAACGCAGGGAATAAAAAGCGTATCGGTGCTTGCATGAACACAATATAGCACATTTGTTCTATTTTATCAATGGGTAATTTTATGTTAAGATGAATACCATGAGGAACACTAACTGTATCCTGGTTGCAGTGATTCTGGCCTTTATGCTGGTACTTGCATCCAGCTGCACCCCACCGCCTATACAGACCAGCACCAATCTGGAGATCCAAATTACTGAAAAGGGTTTTAATCCTGGAAAAGTTTATGTTCCAGCTGGTCAGTCAATCACCGTCACGTTAACTAACATGACCCAATCGGAACACTCCTGGATCATTCTTGCCGAGCCTTATTTCAATCCCTACCAGGACCAGACCCGTGATGTGTACTATGAGCTTTCGATACCAGCCGGGGATACCCAGACTGGTACATTCTTAGCGCCCCAAACGGGTATTCAGCTTGACATCATCTGTGAAAATGAGCAATGCATCGAAGCGGGGCTGCACGGCAGTTTTGTTGTGGTAGACGAAGGCACTACGGATTCGGATGGAGAATAAGGATAAATTCCCCTTTTCTAACACCAACCTGTTCCAGGACTGACTTAATCTCTCCCCTGTAAATCTTCTCATCCGGCAATGTCAGATTAAATGCCAGAGTAATCCGCTGCTTATCCCCCAGGGTTTTCAGCACATCCTGAAGCATCCTGCCAAGGCGGTAAGGGGTATCCATCAATACTACAGCTATTTTCAATTGTTTCAGTCGTAACAATGCCTTTAACCGTTCATTGTCTTGGCGGGGCAAAAAACCGGCAAAATAAAACGGCTCTGCCCGGAAATCCAGGATCGAAAGGGCAGCCATCAGGGATGAAACTCCCGGGATGGGAACGACGCTAAATCCTGCCTGGCTTACTGTCTTGATAATTTCAGCCCCCGGATCAGCAAAGACAGGTGTGCCGCAGTCAGAGATCATGGCAATGTTTTTACCCAATGCCAGGTGTACCAGCACCTCCTGCTGCATTTGCTTCTCATTGTGCTCATTCACTTGCAGTATTTCTTTACTGGCGATGTTGAGCCTTTTCAGCAGGGTTGTGCCCTCCCGGCGTTCTTCACACAGAATCACATCGGCATTCTTTAGAACTTCAATCGCACGCAAGGTAATATCCTGCATGTTTCCAATCGGTGTTGCCACAATGTACAGGATTCCGGAAGATGCCATTTACTTGCTTTTCTCCGGCTGCCTGCTTGCCCAGCGTTGGAACAAGGATGTCAAGATGCCTTTCTTTGGAGAAAACAGGTACACCAGGGTAAACACGATGGTTGCCGTCAAGACAATGGCGGCTCCCGATGCAACATTGGCATAAAAGCTGGCATATAAGCCAACCAGGCTGGAAAAGGCCCCAAAACCAGCCGAGAGCAGCATCATGGCCGGCAGCCGCCGGGTAAGCAGATAGGCTGTCGCTGGAGGAGTAACCAGCATGGCTGCAACCAGGGCAACCCCGACAGTTTGGAGTGAAATTACGATGGTAACCGCCAGGAGCACAAGTAGAACTGTATTAAGTAAACCAACCCTCAGGCGCTGGGTAACGGCCAGGATCGGGTCAAACAAGACAACCAGGAACCTGCGGTACAGCACCAGGACAAGAACCAGGACAATTATGGCAATGGATGCAGTCAAAACAAGGTCTTCAGTGCTGACGCCCAGCACATCTCCAAAGAGAATATGCGAGAGGTCCACTGCATAAGAACGGATGCTGCTGATCAAGACAATGCCAAGCGACAATGCAGCTGTGAACAGAATCCCAATGGCAGTATCCTCGCGGATGTTCCCTTGTTTTGAAATAAACCCGATCCCCAGTGAGACGATAATCGCGGTAATTAATGCCCCAACCGTCAGGTTTCCACCGACGAGGTAAGCAATAGCTATTCCTGGCAGAACAGCATGCGCCAGCGCATCTCCCAGAAATGCCATCGACCGCAGGACAACATAACACCCCACAATGGCGCACAAAATGCCTACCATAACCGATGCCAGGAAAGCCCGCTGCATAAAGGCATAACTGAAGGGAGTAATCAGCCAATCAAGCATGGAAGTGCTCCTCTTCACTGCCCCCTGGCGGGCAGCATTCATCAATGATCATTGCGCCGTTCAACATCATTACCCGCTCGCCAAATGCGCTACGCACCATTTCGGGAGTGAACACTTCTTCTGGTGTGCCGTAAGCAATCAACCGCCTGTTGAGCATCAGCACTTTTTCAAAGCGCTGAGAGGCCATGTTCAGGTCGTGGGTGGAAACCATTACAGTAATGTCATTGCGGTGCATTTCTTCCAGCAGCTGCATGGTTGCTTCCTGGGTGGTAACATCCACACCTGTGAACGGCTCATCCAGCAGCAAGACATGAGGTTCCTGGGCAACCGCCCGCGCCAGGAAAACCCGCTGCTGTTGGCCGCCGGATAATTCCTGGATCGAACGGTTTGCCAGGTTGGCAATACCCAGTTGCTGCATGGCATGCTCAACCACATCGGTATCATGGGAACCCGGCTTTTTTATCCACCCGATATGCGGGTACCGGCCCATCATCACCACATCTCTGACCGTAACTGGAAATTTCCAGTCAACATCCTCACGCTGTGGGACAAAGGCAACACAATCCTGGTGATGCCCTAAAGGCAGGCCATGGATGAATACCCTACCGCGGTTCAGCGGGATCAATCCTACCAGTGCTTTAAAGAGGGTTGATTTTCCTGCCCCGTTTGGACCTACAACTGCCAGGCAAGTGCCGTGAGGGATCTTTAAGGTCATTCCATCCAGGGCGATATGGTTTCCGTAATAAACAGAAACATCTTCCAATTCCAGTTGGGCAGGCTCGTGAATTGGCAGTATCTTTTCGGGTTTCATGAATTTCTTTTCATTTGAGGGTTTCGACAATACGAGAAGTATTGTACTTCATCATCTCAAGGTATGTTGGTGCATTGCCGTCAGGACCAGTTAATGAATGGGTATAAATATCATCCACAACCACAATGCCTGTCTCCCTGGCAATCTGGGTGGCCAGATTTGAATTAGCCCCGGTTTCAATAAATATCGCCTTGATACCGTACTTTTCAATCGTATTCACCAGAGCTGAAAGGTCAGCTGCGGAAGTAGCGGCACTGCTGCTTACCGATGGGATAACCGCACCAGCTATAGTGAACCCATACCGGTCGGCATAGTACCCCAGGCTTTCATGGTTGGTTACCAGTATTCTGTTTGCCGCAGGGATCTGGGCTTTCTGCTCCATAATCCACTGGTCCAGGTCATCCAGTTGCTGGATATACTCTGATGCGTTGGCAGCATATGCGGCTTCCCCGGCAGGGTCTGCCTTTGTTAATGCTGCCTGGATATTCTGGACATACATTACAACATAGGTTGGATCCAGCCAGAAATGTGGATCTCCCTCTTCATGTCTATGCACTTCTGAGTTGGCTTGGGTGCGGACAACTGGTACGATACCTTCAGAGGCAGTCACAACAGGTGTATTAAATCCGTCCCCCATCAATGGCGCCAGCCACTCTTCGAGCCCACCGCCATTGATCACGAACAGGTCTGCATTTTCTATGCGGGCTACATCCTGGGGGGTTGCCTGGAATGCATGGGGATCTGATCCAGCCGGGACAAGTGTTTCCACCCTGGCCTGCGATCCAGCCACATTTTGGACAATATCCGCCAGGAAAGATTCGGCTACTAAGATATCCAGCCCATCCTGAACATGAGCAGGTTCCGGCTTACTGCTGCAGGCAGCCAGTAAACCGCTAAGAATCACCACCAGGATTAAAAGGAATTTTAAACCCTTCATGAGTTAGACCTGTTATCCACTTGATTTTACTGCAAGAAGTTGAATGGGTTTACTTTTCCGTAGGTTTCACTCATCAATTCAAAATGCAAATGCGGTCCGCTGGAATTCCCAGTTGATCCCATGTACCCAATCATATCACCCTGGTATACATACGAACCACAGCCCACATTCAGTGCTTCCAGGTGGGCATAAAGTGACTGCCAGCCATACCCGTGATCGATGACGATCATATTGCCATAACCGTAATCATTCCAGCCTGCATATACCACCACACCGTTATCAGTTGCATAAATTGGATTGCCAAGCTTGCCGCCAATATCAATGGCGGAATGGTTGGTTTCAGGCGTGTAGTTATAGCCGGATATGTAATGTTCTGTTGTCGGCCACACATAAGTCTGATTGCCGACCGGACCGTCTACGATCGTGCCGCATGCACCAGGGCCAAGGTACTTGGCCACAGCCGGGTCCGCCCTGCTGATCCTTGGTGCACTCCAGGTCACAAATCCCCGCGTGCCCCCAGGCACGAAAAGCCAGGTGCCCGGTTCAATATTCGGACTGGAAAAATCCCCAATGGTTTCCATGTTCAGTTTGTTGCCTGGCCAGTTTATAATCACTTCGGGGGAAATTCCAAAAACTTCCGAAACCCCATTCAACCCATCACCGGCATGCCATTCGTAGTAAACACCATCGGACGGCATAATATTCAATTCCTGCCCGGGGGAAAGCCGGTGCGGGTCATCGCCCAGGGTATAAGAGTTGCCCCACAGGATAGTCTCCGGCCGCAGGTTAAATTTTTCAGCAATCCCAAAGACTGTATCTCCAGCCTGTACGGTATAGGTGGTGATTTCAGAACGGGGCTTGACCGGGAAGAGGGTGTGTAAGGATGCATCCCTTGTAATACCGGCAAATTCTTCCGCTTCCGGGTTTAGCGGACCGCCTGCACCTGTTGAAAGTGGATATGTTGGAGTGACAAACGGCTCATTTGTTGCGGGTGTCTCTGTCTGGGATAAGGACAATGCCCGGCTGGGAAAGTCTACATTGAGCATGACAAAGACCACAACCAGGATCAGCAAAATGGATAACACCGCTGTTCCTGTCCGGATGACTGAATTCCCCAATCCAAACCGGATCAGGTTAGCCCATAATGCGGTCAGCTTGTTCTGTGTCGGTTTTACGATATTTGATTCTTCAGGTTTTAAATCCCCCGGCCTGTTATTCTTTACCTCATTATCAAAATTATCGTTCATTCAAAATCCTTGCAAAACATCATATCACAGCCGATTTTAAGGGTCAAGAACATGTCAAGGGTGACCTGAGGCATAAATTGGGCATAATCCAGGAGTCCATTGCACAGATAGAGCTCCAGATGATTATAATTAAACATATTGAGGTTTCATGACAGATACACTGGAAAAGCAAGTTGGCGGGTATTTGATTTCTACCGGGCTAAAACTCTGCCTGGCAGAATCATGTACGGGTGGATTGATAGCCCACCGGATCACAAATGTGGCTGGGTCATCGGAGTATTTTCTGGCAGGGGTTGTGGCCTACTCTTACGAAGCCAAGGAGACGTTGCTGGGGGTGCGCAAGATCACCCTGACCAGGTTTGGCGCAGTCAGCCAGGAAACTGTACTGGAGATGGCCAGTGGTGTACGCTGGAAGATGCATAAACGCTTCCCCCTGGAACAGACGGTAGGGGTTTCAGTCAGCGGTATCGCTGGACCAGGAGGGGGTATGCCTGGCAAACCGGTTGGCCTGGTCTGGGTTGGTTTGAGTACACCGGATGGCGATGAAGCTTTCCAATTCCAGGGGAATGGAAACCGGGAGGAAAATAAGGCTTTTTCTGCAGATAAAGCCCTGGAAGTTCTACTGGAGTATGTGAGGCGGCATGCAGGAAAATAAAACCAGGAAAGTGCTGATTTTAACCGCTGATGCTGGCTTCGGCCACCGCAGTGCAGCCAATGCAATAAAAGCAGCACTGGAGCAGCGGTACGGCACTTCAATAACAGCCGAAATTTCCAACCCGCTGGACGATAAACGGACGCCTTTCTTCTTGAGGGATAGCCAATCAGATTATGACAAGATCGTGCGCAACCTGCCCGAGCTTTACCGGGTTGGGTATGAGAGGAGTGACGCCCGGTTGTTGATCCCTGTGCTCGAAAATGCGTTGACTGTCTTGCTTTTTGATGTAATGCGGGATATCTTGAAGCAATTTCAACCGGATGCGGTTATTACCACGTATCCCCTTTACCAGGCACCGTTTGTCGCTGTCCGCACCTTGCACCGGTACCAGGTCCCAATCTATACGGTGGTTACCGACCTGGTTTCAGTCCATCGCATCTGGTTTCATCCTCAAATTGACCGATACTTTGTTCCTACAGAAGATGTAGCTGAGCTGGCGCAAAATAACCGGGTCAGTCCAGGCAGGATCGAAATTTCCGGTATCCCGGTCTCGCCTTTATTCTCCACCCTGTCAGCGGACAAAGAAGCATTACGCAATGAATTGGGCTGGCAGCAAGGAAAGACAACTTTTCTGGCAGTTGGAAGCCGCAGGGTGGAACAACTGGAGGCAACACTGAATGCCCTCAACCACAGCGGGCATGACATCCAGTTAGTATGCGTGGCAGGAAAAGATCGGGCGCTTTATAAGCAATTAATGGCGACAGACTGGCATAAACCTGCATACATTTATGAATTTGTTTCCGATATGCCAAAGCTCATGCTGGCTTCCGATTGCTTGATCTCCAAAGCCGGCGGATTGATCGTATCTGAATCACTGGCGGCGGGGTTACCCATATTGTTGATCGATATCATTCCTGGACAGGAGACAGGTAATGCTGAGTATGTTGTGCATCACGGGGCGGGCGAAATAGCCCTGGACACAGTTACTATCTTTGAGACAGTGTTTCACTGGCTGAATGAAGATGGGAAAATCTTAAGAGAATGTACCCAAAAGGCAAGAAACCTTGGAAAGCCCGGGGCAGCCTTTACTATTGCAGAAAAAACCTGGGAGGGTCAGAAAGCTACACCGAATATCGATCTTGGTCTGGCAAAAGAATTAAGAGAAAACCTGATCCGCCTATTGGAAAGGTACCACATCGATATCCCTGCAGAATCTTCCCTTAAGAAGAAATGAAACTTACGGCCATTATCAACAGTTCTTTTATCGGCGGGCTGGGTATTTTTCTCAGCAAAACAGTCCCTCCCTTCCTGGCATACAGGATTTCGGATTTGCTGGCTGAATTTATCAGCACCCAGAAGAAAATGGATATTGTCAATGCTGTTAGAGTGAATCAATGGGTTGTCCATGACTTTCAATTGACAAGTTCAGAACTAAACAGGAAGGTCCACCGTGTTTTTAAGTACCATCTCCGCTGTATGTACGACCTGTACCATAACATTTACCGGTACGACAGGATTATAAAAAAGGTCGTTTTCTCCCCGGAACTGAAAGCATTGCTGCAACTTCATAAGCAATCGGGGCAAGGACTGCTGATTGCAGTGCCGCACCTGGGAAGCATCGATATGGCTGGCATCGCGCTGGCATTGGGCGGGGTGAAATATAGCATCATCAGCTACCCGCAGCCCCCATCAGGGTACCGCCTGCACAATAAGATCAGGCAGGACGTAGGGATTGAAGTGTTGCCTTCTACATTTAAAAACCTCCGTACTGCCAGCGAACGGCTGCAGGAAGGCGGGATCGTAATCACTGGTGTGGACCGGCCGATGATGGATTCCAATTATGTCCCAAATTTTTTCGGCCATCCGGCCAAGGTACCTATTACCCCGGTAAGGCTGGCACTAAAGCATAACGCAATTGTCGCCGTCTGTGCCTGTATTTCAGATCTAAAAGGGAATTACCAAATCACTGCAACTGAACCATTGCCCGTGCAACGCAATCCGAACCTCAATCGTGAATTAACTGGAAATACCGAGGTTATTTTGCAAGAAGTGGAGCAGTTGGTCCGGAAATACCCCGAACAGTGGAATATGTTTTATTCCGTTTGGCCGGATTTATCTGGTACAATGCCATAATAGAACAGGATGATTTATGAGCGCACCTTCTTTATCCAAATCCCCCATTGAAAAAAGCCCCGAACGTATTAATAATATCCTGCTTGGCCCCCTCGAAAGGCCGGCCCTGGCCTGGATGGCAAAGAAGATGCCAGCCTGGGTGACTCCGGACTTACTTACCGGAACCGGATTGCTGGCGACAGTCCTGATATTTATCAGTTACCTATTAACTAATATTCACCCCGCATTTTTGTGGCTTGCAAGTTTCGGCTTCATCCTGAACTGGTTTGGCGACAGCCTGGATGGTACCCTGGCACGTTACCGCCACATTGAACGGCCACGCTATGGGTTCTTTATTGACCACACCATTGATGCCATCAGTGAAGTGTTGATTTTTCTTGGGTTAGGGTTATCACCATTTATTGATTTCAGGATAGCAACCTTGTTCTTAATCAGCTACCTGCTGCTCTCTATTCTTACTTACATAGCAACCTACGTGAACGGAGTGTTCAGGATCTCTTTCCTGAAACTGGGACCGACTGAGATGCGGGTAATAGCTATCCTGATTAACGCATTCCTGTTCTTCATCCCTGAGGTGCAAACTTTCACCTTCAAATCTGAAATTTTTTCATTGTATGACTTGATTGTGTTTTTCTTGGCGACCGTTTTGTTTGCAGCATTTTTAGGTTTCACATACACAACTGGCCGTGAATTGTCAAAGCAAGATATTGCACACAGGGAAGCCAAGCAGCGTAAAGCCAAGCGGAAGAAACACAAACTGGAACAAACATCCGGACAAGCGGTCAACCTGCAATAAAACCACAAGCCCCTGGTTCATATTCCAGGGGCTTGTAAGTTTAAGTGATTTGAGTTATCAGCTCTTTAGTGCTACTGGAAGTGCCATTTGCCCTTCTACAAACCGCATCAGCGCTTTGGATGTACCCAAACCGATCGACAGGAATAACAGCACCATCAGTGCGCCGGCCCCGAAGGAAATAAAAGGAATTGCAGGCGGCAGGAAAGCGAAAACTGCCATCACTAAACCCTGCATTCCAATAAAGAATGTAACCCAGAGCACCCATAACAGGAGCATCAGGACCCCTCTCCCCCAGCCTTTCCAGGCCAGCCAGCCTGAACCCCAAACAAAGAATTCTGCCACGATTGCCAGCCCGGCTTTCGGTTCTGTCTGTGCATATTGCAGCACCTTGCCAATACCCCTTTTCAGCCGGAACATCTGGGTAAGGGCATAGATAAAGGTAATCACGATTAAGATTAGCACCACAGCCAGCAGTACGATCAGCAGCCAGGGCTCCACCTGGGTTAACAGATAGGCACCCACCATCAAGATAATGGACAGGATATTTTCAATCGTAACAAATATGGGGGCTGCCAGGTGGCCGGTTGTGCCTGTAGCAGCGCTTATAACTGGTTTCAGTACTGCCTTAATGCCGGTAACAGAGAGACCAACCATCGCACTTGCCCCGGTTACCGCCCATCCGTTTGCGTCCAGGTTGCCTTCCGGGTTGAAGATCTTCAACGATTCAAGCACCTGCTGTAATTCGGGATTGAAGGAAGTGATGACTCCCAGGGATGCCAGGGCGACAAGCGCTGAGGAAAGCGGCACCAGAAAACCAGACAGGAAATTCTGGATTGCATTGATTACGTTCATGATGCCCGGTGAAAGCAGTGAAGCATAGGCTGGAGCCAAAGAAACCAGCCAAAAAACGGCTGAAATCGCAATGAACCACCAGGATGCAAGAAAATCCATCGGGGTTGCCAGCTGAATCCAGCCAACCTTGCCGGCAATGGACACAAGCAGCAGGCAGAGATACTGGTCAGCTGCCCCGACCAGGCCAGCGGCTGCAATTGCAGATAAGATCAATTCCATGGATAAATACTCCTCCTATGCCCTCATTCTACCCGTTTGCTGAATAGTACGATACAGAAAATCTATACATTCAGGTGCCATACAGACCAACAAGAATGCCTGCTCCAAATTGGCACTAAATCACGCAAAATGCCTCCGAATTTCAGGCTGGTTTCCCCAATTTTGCCCGTTCTTCCTCAATGATCTTTGGCTCCAGTTTCTTGAACAACGGCTGCGGCTGCCGGAGGGCATGCCCGGCCGGCACGGGAACCCGTTTCCACTCGCCTACTGTTCCAGCAAGGTTATATCGAAGTCCGCTATGCTCACCCAGCCCATCCTCAATTGACTGGACATATTGGGAACCGAATAATTGCCCATCGAAACCCATGATCTCGTGCAGCTTCTGGCTGGTAAAAGGCAGGAAGGGAGCAAGCATAACTTTGAGCATATTGATGGCATTGATTGCAGTGAAAATTGCCCTGCCGGCAATCTGTTTGTCAATTTTTACCGCCTGCCAGGGGGCAGTGGTATCCAGGTAGCGGTTGACTTCTGTCGCAAGCCCCATGGCTTCACCCAGCGCAGCCCGGAGCCTGACAGCTTCCATCTCATTGCCCACCTTTTCAAATCCTGCTTCTATCTTGGCTAAAAGCTGCTTATCGATCTCAGTCAACTCTCCTGGATCAGGAACCCGCCCATCCCAGTGTTTGTATGCAAAAGAAAGCACCCGGTTGGCAAGGTTGCCCCAGGTTGCCACCAGCTCATCATTATTGCGCTTATAAAAATCTTCCCAATCCCAATCGGTATCCTTGCTCTCAGGCATGTTAACCGTCAGGTAATACCTTAGCGGGTCAGGGTCGTAGCGGGTCAAGAAATCCCTGCCCCAAACTGCCCAGTTCCTGCTGCCTGAGATTTTCTGCTGTTCCAGGTTCATAAATTCATTTGCCGGGACATCATGCGGGAGCACAAGGTTTTCAGCGGGTTTGCTTTCAATGATCTCATCAAATTTTGTCCCTACGCCAATCAACTCAGCCGGCCAAATAATGGCGTGGAAAGGGATATTATCTTTGCCGATAAAGTAATAAGCACGGCACGCAGGGTCATGCCACCAGGTGCGCCAGGCATCCGGTTTACCGTTCAGGGTGCTCCACTCCAACGCCGCAGAAAGGTAGCCGATCACTGCCTCAAACCATACATACAGGCATTTACCCTTCATCTCTTCCAGCGGAACCGGGATACCCCAATCAAGGTCGCGCGTGATAGGCCTGCCGCGTAGTTTTTCTGCCTGGATCTGCCCAAGCGACTGGCGCAGCACATTCGGACGCCAGTAGTCCTTGCGTTGTTCAAGGAAAGCAGTTACCTCTCCCTGCAATTCGCCCAGGTCCAGGTAGTAATGTTCGGTCTGCCTCAGCTCAGGGGTGCTGCCATCCACACGCGAACGCGGGTTGATCAGCTTATCTGCTTCCAGCAGGCTGCCGCATTTGTCACACTGGTCACTGCGGGCGTTTTCGTAGCCACAAATATAACAGGTGCCTTCAACGTACCTGTCTGGCAGGAACCTTTTTTGGCTTGGTGCATACCATTGCATGTCGCTGGCTTTATACAGGTAATTATTCTCCAGCAATGCCAGGAACATGGCGCTGGACACCCGGAAATGGTTGCTGGTATGGGTGCTGGTAAAGAGGTCATACGTTAACCCCAGCTGCTGGAACAAATCCAGAAAGGAGTGATGGAAATGCTGGTAAACCTCAATCGGAGTTGAATTTTCCGCATCAGCCCGGACGGTGATCGGCGTACCATGTGCATCCGAGCCGGAAACCATGAGAACCTGCCGCCCCATCATACGTTGGTACCGGGCAAAAATATCGGCGGGAAGGTAAGCGCCGGTAATATTTCCTACATGGATTTCAGCATTTGCATACGGCCAAGCGACCGCAACCAGGACTGGATATGACATAAAAACCTCTTCCAAAAAGATGAATATGCGAGATTGTATCATTAAACCCTTCATACCCTACCCCAGAAACCGGTTATGCTTTAATTCCGGTTGGTTTGCGGAAATGAAAGGCACGGATTTTCGGCTATTGTGATATTATTTATTTGAAAGATTTATGCCTTAAGGCAGCTGTCGAAATTTTTACGCGTGATTCGGAGACATCTGTGAAATTCTGGCTCCAGACTCGAATGAAAAGAAATCGCAATCAGGCTCAAGGGCTGGTGGAATTTGCCCTGGCGCTGCCAATTTTTCTCTTGCTTGTTTTTGGTGTAATTGAATTTGGGCACTTGCTGGCGATTTACAGCTCTGTATATACAGCCAGCCGTGAAGCAGCCCGGTATGGTGCAGCCATCGGTGAAAGCGAAGCTGGAGTACCGTATTACCAGGATTGTGATGGCATAAAAGCAGCTGCCATGCGGTTGGGTTTCTTTGCCGGAATTGAAGCTGGCCAGGTGGAAATCCGTTATGACAGCGGCGAATATGACGGCGACTTTGATGCCCTCACCAGGGCATGCCCTGGTGAGATCGAGCTCAGCGACCGCATCCTTGTCAGGGTAACCGCAGATTATGCCCCGATTGTCCCGCTTCTGAACATCCAGGCGTTCCCGATCACCTCTGTTGCCGGCCGCACCCTGCTGGTGGATGTGGATGTACAGGGCACTCCCCTGCCCTCCCCGACCCGCCGCCCAACCATCACCAAAACGCCAACTGAAACACCTACTTCAACCCTGACACCGACAATCACAAGAACACCAACCAATACCAGCACACCCACCATAACCAGAACGCCAAGCATTACACCAACACATACCATCACTTTAACTCCTACATTGACATATACTCCAACCGAAACGTTAACTCCTACAGTACCCTGCAATGATTGTACTGCCACGCCTACCCGTACAGAAACGCCCACACGGACAATTACTCCTACAAAAACACTTACCCCAACCATCACCATGACCCCCACCCGTACACCGGACTGCACGAAATTTTATACTGCTGGCTCACGGGTAAGCGGGAATACCTTTTATATTGACATTTGGAATGCAGATAATGGTTTTACGATTTCAATTGACTCTATTTCCATTACCTGGGGCACATCAAATAAAATCCTCAGCATATCCCTTGCCAGTGCATCATTATGGTCAAATGCAACCGGCATTAGCAATTCATTCGCTCTAGATGTCAATCCCGGTCCTGAAGCAGAAATTCCTCCCGGTTCTTTGAAGAATCTTCAGCTGGGATTTTCGGAGAGTGTTTCCCCAAGACCAACCATCAACATTAAACTGGATAATATGACTTGTGAAGTGAATTACGCACCGTAAGGCAGATATGAAGATTAAACCGTTACTGAACCTGCGAAGATTAGAAAAAGGCCAGAGCCTGGTGGAACTGGCTTTTACCGTCGTCCTTTTGATGATCATGATCGCAGGCATCGTGGACCTGGGCAGGATATTCTTCCACTACATCACCATGCGCGACTCTGCCATGGAGGGGATTGCCTACGGATCGATCGAGCCCAGCCACTGTGCCCAAATCGTGGAGCGCATCCGCAGCTCTTTGAATGACCCATATACAATGACCATAACAATCCTGATGAACGGTGAATCTTGTTCCACGGCCAGTGTCACTTCTGATGCGTGCACAGGGAATGATATTGAGATAACGGTTACAGATGAAGCATTTCCAATAACCATGCCGTTCCTGGGCACAATTCTGGGCAGGCAATCGGTCTCCCTCGAGACCACTGTCCATGGCACTATTCTTCGTCCTGCCTGCAAATAGGATTTGCTATGAATATTCATATAAAGAAACAAGAAAAAGGTCAAATCGTTGTCATCCTGGTCCTGGCATTTGTCGGCATCCTGGGATTTGTTGCCATTGCCGTAGATGGCGGCATGATCTTCTCTGACAGGCGTTACGACCAGAATGCCGCTGACGCATCGGCACTGGCAGGCGCCGGCATTGCTGCCCAGTACCTGGAAAACGAAGAGATAAACTGGACCAATTTTGATTGCGGAAGTTCTACAGTCCATGCTGCAGAGGATCTGGCAGTCGCTAAAGCCCAGGAGCGGGCAACGGCAAACAATTTCACGATTGACAGTACCCTGGCTAACCAGCATGGCGTGGTGGTAAATTGTGTGGATAACGAATGGACCGGCAGCTACAACGAGAAGTACCTGGAAGTACAGGTCATGGTATCGTCAGATGTCAACACCAGTTTTGCCCACCTCTTTTACAACGGACGCATCCGCAACACGGTCGAAGCTGTCGCCCGCATCCGTCCGCGCACATCGAAGACCTTTGGGTATGCAATTGCTGCCCTGAGGGAAGATTGCCCGAACAGCAGCACCGGTGGCGTGAATTTTGACGGCGGCGGCCATACGGATGCTAATGTCACCATTTTCAACGGTGGAATTTATTCTGCAGCCTGCATGCGCGGCAATGGTACTGTCGCTGTGTATTCTGATACTGAAGTCGGAAATTACTACACAACCGACCTAAACCTTGTTGGCGGGGCAACTGTATCCCCTTATCCGCAGAAAGCTACTGAGGATCTGCCGGATTTCAGCCTGGATCCCCCGAATTGCAGCGGTTTGACGAATTTTGGCGAGGTAAAGAAACCAGATGCTGCACACCCGATCGGTCCGGGGATTTATTCAAAAATCACTGTTGGAAACAATGATGACCTGGTGATGAACCCTGGCCTGTATTGTGTAGGTGCCTTTTCAATTTCCGGAGGTACTGTTACAGGCAGCGGTGTGACGATCTATATGAATGGCACCGGCAGTAATGACTGGTTTACAGTATCCGGAGGTACAGTCAGCCTTGAAGCGCCTGGAGATGACAGCCTTTCACCAGCAGTAAAAGGGTTGCTGGTGTATATGGGACATGCCAGCAGTGTGAATCTGGGCGGAAATGCAGATTCCTACTATGCCGGAACAGTCTATGCTCCCCGGGCATTGATAGATGTGGGAGGTACATCCGATATTAACCCTACATACAGTACCCAGCTGATAGGCGACACAGTCACCGTTCATGGTACCGCCAGGATTGATATTAACTTTGACCTGAGTTCGATTTTCCAGGATCCCTCTTACGTAGATTTATACCGCTAATATTTATACTATTCATAAAAACAGCTCCATCAGGAGCTGTTTTTTGTATTCATCTGCACCCAGCGTTTGCGTTTCCAGCGCAGGGTTGGACCCAGGATGATCCGTAAGAGATATTTTGCATATATTACAGAGAATTTGCTCCCCCCCAGCCTGCGGTGAACCTTCAGCATTTCCGGCCAGCAGCGGTCATCGGCAGCGATCGATTTGGCATCCCCGTGCATGCGGAAGTCCGCCCACACATCCGGAATGTAAACCAGCGGAGCCAGGGCAGATAACCTGACCCACAGGTCATAATCCATGGCAAAGAAAAAACTGTCATCCAGCGGGGCTGCCTGTTTCCAATACTTCGCACGGAAAAATGAAGCCTGCTGCGGGACATGGACATACCCCTGGCGCAGCCTGCGGTGATCTGTTTGGGCAGCCGGGAACCTGCCAATCACCCTGCCATCCGTATTGATAAAGTTGGCGTCTCCATATACCATGCTGGCACCTGGATGCTTAATCAGGGCAGCCATTGCCTTGCTAACTGCGCCCGGTTCATACGTATCATCCGAGTTCAGCCAGGCCAGGATATCCCCTGTTGCCCGGCTGAAACCTTTATTGATGGCATCGGTTTGCCCCTTATCCGGCTCAGAGACCCAGTATGCCAGCCTATCCTGATATTTCTCTATGATTTCAAGGCTGCCATCTGTTGACCCGCCGTCAATAATGATGTACTCCAGGTTGGGATAATCCTGCGACAGCACAGAATGAATGGTAGCCTCCAGGAATAGCGCCTGGTTAAATGAAGGGGTAACGATACTGACTTTGGGTTGGCTCACTGCTGCTCCATAAGTGGATGCATGAGGTCAAAGATCAGGTAATCACCGGCTTGTTTGTAAACCGGGTATCCCTTCTCCAGCTTAGCTTTCAGCTCGGGCTGGCTATCATATTCACCAAACAAAGTCACCACAAAATATTGCTTGCCTGCGGTTGTCTCTATAAATAGGGTATCAAAATCGAAGGTCTGCCCTGCCAGCTCACGGTAGCGCAGGTCTCCCGAGGTGAACCAGACAGAAGGTGTCACCCAGCCCCAGTACTCCAGGCGATAGCCGTAATCATGCAGCAAACCAACCACAGGTGTGCCCTGCCCCAATGTCTCGCCCAGCTCTTTCCAGATGGCTGCTTCGGGACGGTAATCATTACGCTTCAGTGTCACGCGCACATCCCAGGCGTTCACCCCGATCCAGCCCAGCAAAACTGCTACCAAAATCAGCCTGGCCAGCCATTTTGGGCCGAGCAGCTGCCTGGCCAGGGTACTGAGGGCTATGCCTACCCCGGCAGCAACCAGGGGGACAAGCGGCAAATGATAATAATCGTGGGTGGTAATATGGTGCGTGAAGGTCATCCCATACAGGAAATAGCCGAGCAGTACCCCAGCCAGCATCGCCCGGTGAGACTTTTCAGGCAACAGGAAGATACCGAGGATAGCTGCCAGGAAAAACGGGAAACCAACTGTTCCGTTAACCTGGCCGATCCACTGCAGGTAAAATGCCGGCTGCAGCCATAACTGCGGGAAAAAGCGCAGGCTGAACTGGGATGCCAGCTGCCCGGTGATGTAAACGCCGTAAATGTGGAAGGCGGCATAAGGCAGGACTGCAAGCAAAACCAGCAGCCAGGTGCGCTTATCTTTTATCGTGAATCTGATCCCTTTTCCAAACAGCACCAGCCCAATGTACGCCCCAAGCAGAAAGAATACAGCAGTAGATTTTACAAAAATGGCAAAGCCGGCCAGCAGCCCGGCAACAACAGTCCACTTCCAGCTGGAATTTCTCGCCCACTTTACTGCAGCCCACCAGGCCCAAATGATGCTGCACACCAGCAGAGGGTCGGGCTGGAAAGCCCGGCTGGCAAGGGCGCTGTATGGCAGGAATAGGTAAAAGATAAGGGCAATGATCGCTGCATCAATGCCTTTCAATTCCTTTACTAAAAGGTAAAGCCCAACTCCACCCAGCAGCCAGAAAAGGATGGCATAGATGCGGGCGGCCCAAAGGACTTCTCTTCCAAGCGCCAGGTAAGTAAAGGCAGTAAGCCGTTCCATGATGGGAGGCTCGATCAATCCTTCCAGCTTCCACTGCTGGATGGCAATCTCCGCCTGCTCTGCAGGGTACAGGTCCGAAGCCTGGGCAGCCATGCCGCGTGCAATTAATGCTGAATGCAGCTGGCGGGTGGGATGGAAATCCAGGGGCGCATCCGTCAGGTCATAAAACCGGATGAGTGCGCCGAGGCCAAACAGGAATACCAGGATCACCCACACAACCCACTTGCGGGAGGGTAATAAAGAACCTGGCTGGTTGATCACTGGACTTGCCATATCACCTTTCATATTCCTGGGAACCAGTTGACTGCATAAAGACT
The DNA here is from genome assembly GCA_002403095.1 of Leptolinea sp. UBA4782. Classification (GTDB taxonomy): domain Bacteria; phylum Chloroflexota; class Anaerolineae; order Anaerolineales; family Anaerolineaceae; genus UBA4782. The sequence goes on along the minus strand of DHHC01000052.1, from coordinate 6,444 downwards.
GCATCCGACTGCATGATGGATCCGTCCAGGGGGGAAACCAGGTTTTCCAGGCTGCCCTGGTAGGTAAACCCATGCTGCAGCATGAATTGGTACACTTCTGAGAAGGATGCCTGGCCTTTGTACAGGGGCTGGTAGGATACCTCGCAAACCACACAATCCACCTGCTTCAACATTTCCTCTGCGCCCCTCAATACGGAGAGCTCAAATCCCTGCACATCAATTTTCAGCAGGACGGGCGATATTAGCTTAAGTTCCGGAGCCAGATCATCCAAGCGGGCAACAGCCACGTTCACTTTTCGGCTCACCTCGGTTTGCGGAAAAGTCTCGCGGTGCAGATCTTCCATTGGCAGTGCGGATGAAGATGCAGAAAAATCGTTCTGCCAGAATTCCAGGCTGCCATTGCTCTCCCCGACCGCCGTATTAAATCCCTGCCAGCGTTGTAATTTTTGCATGTTCTTTTGCAGGGTAGCAAAGCTGGCAGGCAGCGGTTCAAAGGAGTACACCTGCGCATCCGGCAGAATATGCTGCATGGCATAAGCATAAGCGCCAATGTACGCTCCCACATCCAGGATGGTGGCGAACTTTTGGGTACGGTACCATTTCCGGTGCGGGGTCAGGTGCACCAGTTCGCGGACCAGGCTGCGCTGGCTGAAGGTTAAACCAAGTAAAGGCAGGAACCTGCCCGGGTAGGCAAATGGGGTAAGCAGGTAACCAGCAGCTTTATCGATTACATCCAATAATTTTTCAACCATGGCATCTCCGGGCTAAGTGTACCTGAAAATCCTTGGTTTTTACGATTTTAAAGGCTGCTTCCACAAACCCAGCCTCCCCAAAAAGGTTACACCTAACCGTTTCCAATCCCGCAAGACTATTTGTGGGTTTTTCTGCCAGGCGGAACGGTACATTTTGAGGGCTTCGGTATACTGCCTGCCTTCTGATAAATACCTGGCTCCAAATCGATAAGCACCTGCCCAAACATTATCAGCGATCGCTGCCATTCTATGTTTAAATGGGACTTCCTGTTCCATCCATGCCGCAATCTGCTGGGCTTCGCTGGCAAACCGGGCAGCCATGGCTGTGTTTTTAGCAGCCTGGTGGAAACGGGCAACTGCCCAGGTCTGGGGAATATACCCCATCGGCGCCAGGGCTGCCATCCGCAGCCACAGGTGATGGTCCAGCAGGTAATGGTAACTGCCCGAAATACCTCCCGCCCGCTCGTATACCTCTCGGCGCATGAATACTGCCGGCTGCCCGATGATCTGGAACTGCATCAGGTCTTCCAGCTGGTAGGGCTGATACTCAAGCAGATTGATCTTTTCACCGGTTTCATTGACCGCCTGGACATTCCCGTAAACCAATCCCCAATCCGGGTTGGCTTCCAGCGCAGCAACTGCCTGCTCTATTGCTCCGGGCAGGTAGTAATCGTCCGAGTTGATCCAGGCAATGTACTTGCCCCCTGCACGCGCCAACCCTTTGCGGATGGCATCCCCCTGCCCCTGGTCCGGTTCTGAAACCCACCAGGCCAGGTCACCGGCATACTTCCGGATAATATCGACGCTGCCATCCGTCGAGCCGCCATCGACCACCAAATACTCCAGGCTGGAATAATTCTGCTCCAGCACTGAGCAGATGGTTTGTTCAAGGAACTGGGCCTGGTTGAATGATGGGGTAACAATACTTACCA
>DHHC01000052.1:0-4718 GCA_002403095.1 Leptolinea sp. UBA4782 | reverse complement strand
TAAGCGGTGCGGGCAAGCCGGTAAGCAGCTTCTGATGTTTCAAGGTCAGGCAGCTGCCAGCGGAACCCTTTGCCGAAATAGGCTGGAGAGAAATGGTTGGGGTCATCCCCCTCTGAAATGACTGTTGTGTTGGGTTTACCCTTGGTGGCAAAGTTGTGATCGACTCCGATCAGGACCGCCTGGTTAAACCCCAGGAAGAACGCCAGCTGTAAAGCTACATAGGTTACCGTAGCGCCTTCCCACAATCTGCCGGCCGCATCCGGGTTGAACTGCGGACCGGTATAGGTGGTGTAGAGGAAGAATAAATCCGGCTGGGGCTGCAGCCACTGGCGCGAACGCCACGAGACAAACCGCGGCATTTTTAATGCCTGAATGTCAGCAGCACACTGTTCGATGACCAGGTCATTCACCGATAGGTAATAACTGGTTTGAAAACCGAGTTCCTGGAACATCAGGTAAATCCGGTTCATCCCGATGGTGAATTCGTTTTTAAGTTTGGTAAGATCGGTATCACGCAGGCTGGGGCCGTTTCCAATAATGAAACAGCGTTTATCTTTATTGATATCCTGGTATTCCTTCAATCGCCTGCGGGTATCAGCCCTCCAGGGGTGGAAATAAGCGCCGGGTACATCCTTCAGGCGCACCAAGCCATCACGCGTGTTCCGCAAGGTATTGAAAACAGAAACAGGCAAAACTTGCTTGGCAGTCTCTTTCAGGGATGGCATACCAGGCTTACTCCGTGCTTAACCTGGCAGTAGCTCCTCCATCCACAACCAGCGCTTGCCCGGTCATAAAAGAGGATTGGCTATTATCCGCCAGGAAATAGATACAGGAAGCGATCTCAGCCGGCTGCCCAACCCTGCCATTGACTGTTTTGCGGGCCAGGTTTTCCAGGCGGTCCAGTTCGCTACCGCCAAACTGGTCGCGCTGCAGACCAGCCCGCAGCATGGGGGTATCTACTGCACCGGGCAGAATGGCGTTGACACGGATGTTATCCGGTGCAAACTCGATTGCCATTGCCCGGGTCAATGCCAGCAGGCCGCCCTTGCTGGCTGCATATGCTGCGATGTTGGCAGAAGTCGCCACAGCATGGACCGAAGAAACATTCACAATGGCGCCACCCCCGGCTGCTTTCAACAGAGGATGTGCCAGCCTGGCCCCTAAGAAGACCGAGCGCAGGTTGGATGCCATCACCATATCCCACTCAGCTGCACTGGTTTCCAGTAAGGGTTTACCCACCTGGATGGAAGCATTGTTAATCACCGCATCCAGGGTGGAAGTCAGCTCTTTTGTCTGTTTGAAGATGTTCTCAATATCATCCGGGCTGGAGATATCCGCCAAGATTGTGTGTACGGCGGGCGAATCAGGCCAGCTGAACTCCTTGCGGTCTACTGCAACCACCTGCCAGCCATGTTCCACAAATACTTCAACGGTCGCTTTTCCGATTCCCCCGGCAGCCCCCGAGATCAATACCCATTTTTGCCTGGTCTCAGCCATATTCACCTCAGATCTTTCCGATGAAAGCATCCAACCCGGATGCATCCAGCCCAAGCCCCAGTAACAGGTTGCGCAAAGTATTCCAGTGCACCCTTTCCCAGGCAGCCTGGCTGGAATTGGAGTTGTGCGAAGCAAGCAGTACATTGTTGAAACCCCGCAGCGGGCTGTCTGCAGGCAGCGGTTCAACTTCATACACATCCAGGGCAGCTCCGCCAAGGCGCTTTTCCTGCAAGGCATGGATCAGCGACTGCTCATCGACTACCGGGCCGCGCGCGGTATTAATTAACACAGCAGAGGGTTTTACCAGGGATAGGGATTTCTCATTTATCAGGTGGTAGCTTGTTGGATTGAGGTCACAGTTGACCGAGATGAAATCCGCTTCCCTCAGCAGCATTTCAAGACTGGTCATTTGCAGCCCCATCTCAACGATGAAATCGGGTGCTACAGGCACAATATCATTTCCCAGCAGGCGCATTCCAAAAGCGCGTGCCCGGCGGATCACCGCCTTGCCTACATTACCTACCCCGATCACTCCCAGGGTGCACTCGCTCAGGGAACTGGAAGCGAACTTGCCCCAACCACCCTGTTTGACCTCCTGGTCCAACCAGGGCAGCTGGCGGGCGAATGCCAGGATGTACCCTAGCACGGTATCCGAAACCGGGAGTGTAAAAGCATTGGGTGTATTCCAAACACTGACACCCAGCCGGTTAGCTGCAACTTTATCGATCGAATCGATTCCCGTGCCCCATTTTGAGATCACCTTCAGGCGCGGCAGGCATTGCTTGATAACCGCTTCTGTATAGCGGTCATCGCCGCAGATGGTGGCATCGAATGTCCCGGCATAGCGCAGGATTTCCTCTTCAGATAACCTTTCGTTGACATCCGCAACCACCAGGGTGATGCCATAGTGGTCAAACACCGGCCGGAACCTTTCACTGTAGGGCAGCATGTATGGTGCTGAAAGCAATACTGTAGTCATCACAATCCCTTATGGTTTACTCTTTTCGTTCTGACCGACTGGAAAGGATCGCATCCACTATTTGGAAATCGATCTCTTCATCTATATCATACGCCTCTGAAGCATCCATAGCAAACATTAACGGCCGCTCGCCCATGCGGTTGCGCCGCCTGACAAGGTTTTCGCGTTTGAAAATATATATGCAGGAATTCTCTTCATAGATTGGGGGCAAGTCCTGGGTCTGCAGCAAGACGGATGGATCATGGTTGACGGGTTTGCCTTCTGCAGTCCACAGTCTTTTCTGCCAGCGTGTGACACTGAACAGCGAATCAAACACCGGGTATTGTGAAACCAGGGCAGAGACAGCCTGCGAAACCGTTTCTGCCTTGAGCAGAGGGTTGGTGCTGTGTGTTTGCAGGAAATAATCAGCTTCAACCAGGCTGGTGTCATACAGCAGAATTTCATTCATGGGAACCGTGTCGCCCGAGAGGTGTTCTGGGCGTGCAATAACCTGGACTGACGGGTAATTCTCCTGCAGCCCGTGGGAGATCACCGGGCTGTCGGTATCCACCAGGATGCGGTCGATTTCCGGGCAGGAAAGCAGCGTTTCGATGATGTATGCATATAAAGGCTTTCCGGCTATTAGGCGATAATTCTTTTCCGGCACCCGTTGTGAATGATGCCGCATGGGAACCAGGGCAACTACTGATGGTTTCAATTCCCCTTCCCTTCCTGCATTTTTCCATGTTCTTCATCCTGGTATTGGATGGGTGTAATGCGGTGGTTTGGCTGGTTTATTCCATTCAATTCAGTATTCGGATAGTAAAACGTGCGTTTCATTTGCCAGTTGAGCACATGCCTGGATTGGCGGTACCCCTGGTAAGTTCCCCAGAATTGCATCATGCGGAATCTCAGGATTGGCACCAATTGACGGGATACCACTTGCTGTGCCCTGGCTGCCTTAAGGTCTGCCAGGATGTTCGCTCTCAGCAGGCGGTAAAGGTCGCCGATCGAAAAATGGGCTTCCGGGTAAATTTGTTTGAATGCCATCCCCTCGCGACGGTACCGATTGTAGACCCCTTTCCAACTCTCATGGTGGATATGAACGATCTCTGCTTCTGCTGAATAATAGACACTGTACCCCTTTTTCATGGCCCAATTAGCCCAGTCCAGGTCTTCAAGAGCCGGGATATTTTCATCATAAGGGTGTTCCAGCCATAAGCTGCGCCGGATGGCTGCATTGGCATTATTGCAGAACGGGTTTTCCTCCTGCACGTGACTGGTTTCGAGGAACCAGTGGTAAAAAACCTGCTGTTCTGAGAATTTGGAGTTTTCAGTCCCGCGTTGCTTGCCAAAACATACTGCCACCTTGCTGTCTTTGAAAGGTGAAACCATGTGTTCCAGCCAATCGGGATAAACCGGGTAAACATGCGCGCTGGCAAAAACGAGGATATCTGCTACAGCATGGGAAATCCCTTTGTTCAGCGAGCGCCCGAAGGTGAATTCTTTCGGGTTGATATGGACAATTTCAACACCATACTGCCGGGCAATTTCAACTGTCCGGTCTGTAGAACCCGAATCTACCAGGATGACCTGAACATCCGTGAGCGTCTGCTGGCGGATGCCGGCAAAAAGCTTGCCGATGTGCTTCTCTTCGTTATAGGCACGCACAATTATGGAACACACAGGTTTCATGGCTGCAAAAGGAAAGGTTGTCCTTTTATTATGCCATCCAGGATGACTCGGATGGTCTCGGATGTTTCTGGTGTCAATGCAGAAAGCGGGGTTTGTTTGACCCGAACATATCCTCGCCAGGCGCGGTCATCTTCCAGGAAGGCATCGAATGGGAGCGAAGTGCAATAAAGCTGGAAATACAGGAACTTGCGTCCATTCAACCGGTGTTCCTCTGGAGCCTGAACATCCTCAGCGTGCAGGAACTGATCCAGGGTCTCCAGGAACTTCGCCCGGCTTTCAGGGAAGAAAACCGAATTTATCTGGGTGAATCGTGCTTTTCCGGCACACAACACCGGTTTGCCCAATATGGATGCCTCCAACCCGATGGTGGAATTGTACACCATCACAAATTTGGAGAGCTGGATCAACTCATAAGAACTGATGTAGTCTGTAGAATTTATGAAAATCACATTCGGAAGGTCAGTGATGGAATTAGCAGACGCCCACCCTGCGACGCTTTCACGGCTTTCCTTGCCCTGGCGCAGTTCATCCGGATGAGCCCGAATGACAAAAAGCGTTTCGGGGTTGG
>DHHC01000046.1 GCA_002403095.1 Leptolinea sp. UBA4782 | reverse complement strand
TTACAGAAAAAAGGTTGCTTTATCCCTCTATACAAAGTTTTATGAACAGAATGTCACTGGCGATAAGCTGTTTTGAGTAATTTCAGTAAATCTTATCATGTATTTTATGACAGTTCATTTTGTAGAAAGTTGACTAGCTAAAACAAGTCTAAACACGAAATCTAAACCAAAGGTAAGAACTGCACTGATCTATCTTGCAGAATGTTATACTCAATTGATTTCTTCTTCAGGTGAAACATGGGAACAGGCATTCAAGCAATCATTTGGGATATGGGCGGGGTATTGATGCGGACTGAAAACAGGCAGCCCCGCAATGAACTGGCGCAAAGTGTTGACATCAGCTACGAAGAACTGGACCAGCTTGTGTTTGCGTCAGCAAGTGCACTGCAGGCAGAAATTGGGGCAATTGAAGATAAAGAGCACTGGCAGAATGTTGCCTCAGTTCTTAGCCTTTCCAGTACAGATTTACCGCAATTTATTGAAAAATTCTGGTCTGGGGATGAGCTCGATTTGCAGTTGCTGGGGTGGATATCTTCGTTAAGAAACCTATATAAGATAGGACTATTGAGCAATGCCTGGAAAGGCACCCGGGCAACATTGCTTTCGAAGTATCCGCAATTCCTGGACCCTTTTCATGCCGCCATATTTTCGGCAGAGGTGGGTATCCGGAAGCCGGCTGCCCAAATATTTTCTCTGATCCTGGAGAAACTTAACGTCGAGGCTGATAAAGCGCTATTTGTAGATGACTTTGCTGCCAATATCGATGGTGCACATGCTGCTGGTTTGCAGGTTGTCCAATTTTTAAACAGGGAACAGGTAATCAAGGAAATTTCTGCTTTATTGCAGGGGGAACAGCATGCAAAAATGGCTGGCTAAACACATCCCTTTGCACAGTTTTGACCGCAATACTAAGTTGTTTATCACTGCCACAGTGATAGATGGGGTGATTTTCAGCGCCATCCAGCTATTCTACAACTTCTTTATCCTTTCACGCGGATTTGACCGGGATTTTCTGGGTGTTTTAAACTCCATGCCCTCAATTGCAGCTTTGCTGCTGGGTATACCGCTGGGTGTGCTTTCGGATAAAATCGGCAGGCGCAAAGCCATGTTGATTGGATTATTCTTCCAAACCTCAGGAATGGTATTAACGCTGCTGGCACAACCGAAATGGCTGTTAATCGTTGGCAGTATGATTTATGGGGCAGGCAACACGCTGTATATGATAAGTCATGCACCATTCATGATGTCGGTCACCAACCGCGAGAACCGGGCGTTGCTCTTCAGCTTGAATTACGGTCTGCAGACACTTTCTGGCGCGGCTGGCAGCTTCATTGCCGGCAGGCTGCCTGCGGTGATTGCCCCTGCTCTTGGTGTGGCTATCGGAAGCACCGCTGTGTACCGCACCATCCTGCTGATGGCAGTGTTTGTCGGTGCAGCCTCCCTGGTACCCATTTTCCTGATAAAAGAACTTCCCAAAACGGCGGAAGAAAAACCAAAAAGCAACAGCTTTACGCAGCTTGTTGACATGTTCAAACGTCCCTTGATTTGGAAGCTGGCCACACCCAACCTGATCATTGGGTTTGGTGCAGCGATCTTGATCCCGTATATGAATTTGTTCTTTGCCTACAACCATCATCTGCCCGAAAAAGACATTGGGGCATTGTTCAGCCTTTCCTCCCTGATTATGGGAATTGGGGCAGTGGTTGGCCCGGTGCTGGAGAAGAAACTTGGCGGGAAGATTAAAACGATTGTGGCTACCCAATCCAGCAGCATAATTTTTCTCGTGTTAATGGGTTTCAGCCCGTTATCCTGGCTGGCACAAATTGCTTTCCTGGTAAGGGGTGTGCTGATGAATATTGCCACACCGTTCTATTCCGCTTTTGCCATGGAGCAGATCCCGCCTGAATCACAGGGGGCGGTGAACAGTATGCTGAACATCTCCTGGACTCTGGGGTGGGCGGTTGGTCCTATGATCTCGGGTATTGTCCAGCAGCGGGCTGGGTTCACGCCTCTTTTCATTGCAACCACAATCATTTATTCAGGTGCAATTGTGATGACCTGGTTCTTCTTCCATAACGCTGAACCGAAGATGAAAAAGAAAGAGGGGCTGGTTGAAGCGCTGGAATGACTGCTTCCTTTCCCTGGTAAATGGTTGGGAAGGCTCCCCATTCCGCATGGCGGTGGTAGGCGATACACATGTGCCAGATCGGATGAGGAAACTTCATCCCCAGCTGCTAGAGGAAATTGACAGGCAAAAACCGGATGGCATCGTCCATACCGGGGATTGCAGTACAACTGCAGTGCTGCACCAATTTGCTGAAATCGCCCCGGTGCTGGCAGTCCGGGGCAACCGGGATTGGTTTGTTGAGGGGCAGTTGCCCTCCAGTGAATCATTTGAAATTCTAGGGCAACGAATTTCCTGCACGCACGGGCATGGTAACCTTTTCCATTACTTAATTGAAAAGGTAAAGTACTTCACCATCGGTTACCAGCAAGACCACTATACAGAAATGCTGCGGCAGAAATTTCCCGGTTCCCGGCTGATCATTTTTGGGCACAGCCATACCTGCCTGAATGAGTGGTCCGGCTGCCAACTGTTCTTTAACCCGGGATCGTCTGTGCACGTGCCAAATCCCAGGTGCGGTCGTACCTATGGGATGGTGGAAATCACCCCTGGTGGTACTATCGATGCAATACTCTACCCATTAACTGGATGGAAACGGAACGGGCGGGAATGGGTGCAGGTATAATTAATGCAGTTGAGGTTGGGTAGTACTGAAACACCAGTAGAGGATAAGCCGGAGGATTGCAGTACTCCACAATGGATGTTCATGTGTTTTGTGAAGGGTGGTGAAAAGGTTAATATTTCCTAATAAGTTCTTGACCTGAGCCTATTTAGTTGATATAATTTTCGTTTGCATGCCGGTAAGCCGGATTAAGATTGTATTCTTTTGCCTGGTAAAGATTAAGAACAGGTTTAACATTCTAGGAGAGAACGAATGACTTCCAATTTGCCCGTAAAATCTTACGCGCGCATTCCTGATATTTTTAGTCTCCCCAACCTTATTGAAGTTCAGCTAGAGTCATTTCAGCGGTTGAAAACCGAAATGCTGGCTGACTTGTTTCACGAGATTTCCCCAATTGAATCGTACAACAAAGGGATGAAACTGGTTTTTCCAAGCCGGTCTGAAGAATCTCGTCAATTTGACTTGAATTTCCGGTTTGGGGAACCCAAGCACTCAATGGATGAGTGCATCGAACGCGATCTGACCTATTCATCTCCTTTGTATGTGTCTGTATTGTTGACTGGCACCGAAGTACCGGATCCGATTAAGCAGGATATTTTCCTGGGCGATTTCCCCGAGATGACCGAAAAGGGTACTTTCATCATCAATGGCACAGAGCGTGTGGTTGTTTCCCAGCTGATCCGTTCTCCTGGTGTGTACTTTGAAGCTCCGATTGACCGCTCAACTGGTTACCGGCTGGCGACTGGCAAGCTTATCCCTGACCGCGGCGCCTGGATGGAATTTGAAACCCGCAAGAATGATTATCTTATCCTGAAGTTCAACCGTAAACGCGTGGTCCCCATTACCATTTTCCTGCGCGCCCTGGCCGCAGTTGATGACGGGATGCTGGATTCGCCCCTGAAAACGGGCAGTGATGAGGAATTGATCGACCTCTTCAGAGATGTTGACAACAATGTCGACCGCCTGTTCATCCCTTCAACTTTGAAGCAGGAACCGGAATGGGACTTGAGCTCGGGTATCACAGTTGCCCAGGCAGCACTGCTCGAATTCTTTAGGCGCATGCGCCCTGGTGACCCTGTCACTGTTGATAATGCCCGCCAGTTCCTGGAGGAACAGCTTTTTGATCAGCGCCACTATGATCTTGAAAAGGTTGGGCGCTACAAACTTAATCAAAAGCTGGATCTGACTGAACGCATTCCTGTTACGCACCGTACGATCACCAAGTGGGACATTGTCTATCTTGTTCGCCGCATGATAGAGATCAATAACGAACAAAAAGACAAAGATGATATCGACCACCTGGGCAATAGGCGCGTCAAAACAGTAGGTGAGCTGATTCAGAACAAGCTGCGCATAGGTTTACGCCGCATGGAACGCGTCATCAAAGAGCGCATGTCCATCCGCGACCAGGAAGCCTTATCTCCTGTCAGCCTGGTCAACATCCGCCCGGTTGTCGCTGCGCTGCGTGAGTTCTTTGGCTCCAGCCAGCTCTCCCAGTTCATGGACCAGACCAACCCGCTGGCTGAGTTACGCCACAAGCGTACCCTTTCAGCCCTCGGCCCTGGCGGATTGAGGCGCGAGCGCGCAGGGTTTGATGTCCGTGATGTGCACCATTCGCATTACGGCCGCATTTGCCCCATCGAAACTCCCGAAGGTCCAAACATTGGTTTGATCGGCAGGCTGGCTTCATTTGCCCGGGTGAATGAATACGGTTTTATCGAAACCCCTTACCGGCGAGTTCTCCGCCAAATGGTCCAGAGCGATACACGCCTGGTCGGCCGCAAGGTTGCTGTGGATTATATTAACACAAAGACCGGAGAGGTGATCGTTAAGAAAGGCGAGCGGATCACAAAAGAGCAATTTGCTGCCATCAAGAAATCGGAAAAAGCAACTGTCTTTATTGATCCTTTCATCACTTCTGATGTAGATTACCTGTCTGCAGATGCAGAAGACAAATACAAGATCGCACAGGCGAATTCACTGCTTAACGAATTTGATGAATTTGCAGAAAACCGGATTTCCGCCAGGTACTACTCCGATTTCATTATCGTTGACCCCAATGAAGTGGATTACATGGACATCGCTCCGCACCAGGTTGTGGGTGTAAGCGCATCCCTCATCCCCTTCCTGGAGCATGATGATGCCAACCGCGCTTTGATGGGCTCAAACATGCAGGCGCAGGCTGTCCCATTGATCGACCCCGATATCCCGTTGATTTCAACCGGGATGGAAGAATACGCTGCCAAAGACTCTGGCCAGGTATTGACTGCCGAAGAAGAAGGCGAAGTCATCTCTGTAACCGGGCAGAACATCGCTGTCCGTACAGTCGAAGGCGATATCCGCGAATACCATTTGCGGAAATACCAGCGTTCCAACCAGAGCACTTGCATCGACCAGCGACCGGCTGTTATCAAAGGGCAACATGTTGTAAAAGGCGATATCCTGGCCGACAGTTCGTCTACCGTAAACGGCAATTTGGCGCTTGGCCAGAACGTGGTGGTCGCTTTTGTCTCCTGGGAAGGCGGCAACTTTGAAGATGCCATCCTGATCTCTGAACGCCTGGTACAGGATGATAAATTTACTTCAGTCCATATTGAAAAATACGAAGTGGAAGCCCGCGATACCAAGCTCGGTCCCGAAGAGATTACGCGCGACATCCCAAATGTCGGCGATGAAGCCATCAAGGACCTGGATGAAGAAGGCATCATCCGGATCGGCGCTGAAGTCGGACCGAATGACATCCTGGTAGGCAAAATCACCCCGAAAGGTGAAAAAGAACTTACCCCTGAAGAACGTCTTCTTCGGGCAATATTCGGCGAGAAATCGCGCGATGTGAAAGACACCTCTTTACGCATGCCGCATGGCGAACGCGGGAAGGTGGTTGATGTACGTAAATTCACCCGCGCTGACAGTGATGACCTTTCAGCCGGTGTGGAGACAATGGTACGTGTTTCAGTTGCACAGCGGCGCAAGATTACTGCTGGCGATAAAATGGCCGGCCGGCATGGGAATAAAGGTGTTGTTTCTCGTGTAGTATCCGTAGAGGATATGCCATTCCTGGACGACGGCACCCCGGTTGACATCATCCTGAACCCCCTCGGCGTACCCGGGCGTATGAATATCGGCCAGATCCTCGAAACCCATCTGGGTTGGGCAGCCCGCCAGCTTGGTTTCAGGGCTATTACACCGGTTTTTGATGGTGCCAATGAAGAGGAAATTGAAGCAGAACTTGCCCGTGGTTGGTTGATCGATGAGGCTTGGAAACAAGCTGGATTGAGCGCCTGGGAATGGATTAACCAAGGTGAAGTTGATCCCGAGCAGATCAAGGATGATGAAGAAGTCCGTCTCCTCTATCTGGAAGAGGTTCTTGCACCTAAAGGTGTAGATGTCGGCAAGCTGATCGATGATCCGATTTATGCACGGCGTGAAACATTGAAGTACTGGCTTTCAGAGAAGGGGTACAAACCTGAGGAGATCGTTGAGTTTGATAATATCCCCACTGGCGCCCCGAGCTTCCGGGCTATTGATAGGATGGCCATCAATGTCTGCCTTCGCATCTGGCTTGAGAGCAGGGGAATTGACCATACAAAGATTTCGGATGAAGAACTGCGCAGGAAAGCCGAAGAGCTGACCGATAAGATCATTGACCCGCTCCCAATCCTTGGGAAGCAGGTTTTACGAGATGGCAAGAGTGGTGTGCCTTATGATCAACCGGTGACCGTAGGCGTAATGACCATGCTCAAATTGCACCACCTTGTGGAAGATAAAGTGCATGCCCGTTCCACCGGACCTTACAGCCTGGTTACCCAGCAGCCTCTGGGCGGCAAAGCCCAATTCGGCGGACAGCGTTTTGGTGAAATGGAAGTATGGGCGCTTGAAGCTTACGGTGCGGCTTACACTTTGCAGGAAATGCTTACTGTCAAATCGGATGACGTTCAGGGCCGTGTAAATACCTATGAGGCTATTGTGAAGGGCGAAACGATCGAAGAGCCCAGCCTGCCGGCTTCCTTCAGGGTGCTGGTGAAAGAACTTCAGAGCCTTGGCTTGGCAGTAGAAGCAGTAATGGATAGCGGAGAAGTGATCCGCTTTGGGAAAGACGAAGAACGTGTGCGGCCTCCGAAAGTTGGGACCGGCTTACTTGGATTGGGCATGGATTTCGAGGACGGTGGACTGCTGTAGGAGTTCTTGACTGGGCATTTTGCCCGTGTTATAATCGGCTTCCGTTGTCCTGAACGCGGGTGAAAAACCCTTGTTTGTAAATCGGCGAGGCCATCAAAGCATCAGATGGCCTCGCTTAATGAGAGTGAAACTTATAAAAAATGGCGTAACTGCCGCAAGTAATTTGGAGGAAAAAGGTGCCAACCATTAATCAAATGATCCGCAAGGGTCGCCAGAATAAGAAGGCCAAAAGCAAAAGCCCTGCTTTGCAGTATACCTTCAATACCATGAAACACCGCCGCTCCAAGCAGGCGGATGGATCACCTCAAAAGCGTGGTGTGTGTACAGTTGTGCGTACCATGACGCCCAAAAAACCTAACTCTGCATTGAGGAAGATCGCCCGTGTCCGTTTGTCTAACGGCATTGAGGTGACCGCATATATTCCTGGAGAAGGTCACTCTTTACAGGAGCACTCTGTCGTGCTGGTCCGCGGCGGCCGTGTGAAAGACCTGCCTGGTGTCCGCTACCACATCGTACGCGGAACCCTGGATAGCACGGGTGTTGCCAAGCGCAGCCAGGGCCGTTCCAAGTATGGTTCAAAACGGCCAAAAGCCTAAGTGTAGATTTTTTGGAGAAAGACAAACATGAGACGTATTAGCCCAGAAAAACGCGAAATAACCCCGGATGTGCGCTACAACAGTGAAGTTGTGCAGAATTTCATCAACCGGATCTTTTCGCGCGGTAAGAAAAGCACTGCAACCACGCAGTTCTACGATGCAATGGACATCATCAAAGAAAAATCCGGCCGCGATCCGATGGAAATTCTGGATACTGCCATAAAGAATGTCGGTCCTGTAATGGAAGTACGCCCTCGCCGTGTGGGCGGCGCAACCTACCAGGTTCCTATGGAAGTAGCTCCTGACAGACGGTTAACCCTTGCAATGCGCTGGCTTATTTCTGCATCCCGCGCCCGCTCTGGTAAATCCTATGCTGAAAAACTGAGCTCTGAATTGCTGGATGCAGCATCCAACCAGGGTGCAGCAGTGCGCAAGCGTGAAGAGACCCATAAAATGGCAGAGGCTAACCGCGCTTTTTCCCATTACCGGATGTAGCAGTTTTTCCCAGCTTAAGGTTGAGTTATCATGCCTCGTGTGAATCCCATCGATAAGTATCGTAATATCGGCATCATTGCACATATTGATGCCGGTAAAACGACCACAACGGAGCGCATCCTGTTCTATACAGGAAAGACATACCGTTTGGGATCTGTTGACGAAGGCACAACGGTAACCGACTGGATGGCGCAGGAACGGGAGCGCGGGATCACCATTGTCTCCGCTGCAGTCACCGCTGAATGGAAAGGGTACCAGATCAATGTGATCGATACCCCCGGGCACATTGACTTTACTGCCGAGGTACAGCGCTCGCTGCGGGTGCTGGATGGCGGTGTGGTTGTTTTTGATGCTACCCAGGGCGTTGAGCCCCAGAGCGAGACTGTATGGCGACAGGCTGACCGCTATGGTGTGCCGCGCATTTGCTTTATCAATAAAATGGACCGCATTGGCGCATCCTATGAAGAGTCGGTTGCCTCGATCAGAAGGCGGCTTGGTGCAAATCCCATCCCCATGCAAATTCCCATTGGCACCGAAGGGAATTTCCGGGGAGTGGTTGACCTGCTTACCCGCGAAGCAATGGTTTGGGAAGATGCCCAGGGTGTGGATGTTCAGACCATCGACGTTCCCCTGGATTTAAAGGACCAGTTGGAAGAACAGCGTGCGGCCCTCGTTGAAAAGATTGCAGAACTTGATGATGTTCTCACCGTCAAGTTTCTTGAAGATCATGAAATCAGTATCCCGGAGCTTAAAGCAGCCCTCCGCAAGGCAGTCATCAATAACCAGGCAACCCCGGTTTTCTGCGGCTCTTCCCTGAAGAATAAAGGTGTGCAGCCGGTCCTGGATGCTGTGATTGATTACCTGCCTTCACCGATCGATATTCCCGATGCCCAGGGCACCCATCCTGAAACCGATGAAGTTATCAACCTGCCAAGTGACGATAGTGCACCGTTGAGTGCTCTGGTTTTCAAAATTGTCACTGACCCATACGTGGGCCGGCTTGCTTACCTGCGGGTGTATTCAGGAACATTATCCCAGGGAAGTATGGTTTTTAACCCGATTAAACGCAAACGGGAACGGATTGGACGCCTGCTGCGTATGTATGCTGACCGGCGCGAAGATATTACCGAGGTGTACGCTGGTGATATTGCCGCCATCCTGGGATTGAAAGAAAGTTTTACTGGCGATACGCTGTGCGATATAGCCAAACCTGTAGTCCTGGAGAACATCAGCTTCCCTGAACCTGTGATCTCGATCGCGATCGAACCCAAAACAACTGTAGATCAGGATCGCATGGGTGAAGCCCTGCGGAAACTCTCTGAAGAAGATCCCACCTTCAAGGTGAGATCGGATGAAACAACCGGGCAAACCATTATTTCCGGGATGGGTGAACTTCACCTGGATGTTCTGGTGGACCGCATGCTGCGTGAGTTCAAAGTCCAGGCAAATGTGGGTAACCCGCGGGTTGCGTACCGTGAGACAATCACCCGGGCTTTGAATAATGTCGATTACAAGTATGTCCGCCAGACTGGTGGACACGGACAGTACGGACATGTAGTTTTTAACATGGAGCCCCTTGGCCGCGGCAGCGGTATTGTTTTTGAGAACCGGATTGTTGGCGGCGTTATCCCTAAAGAATACATCTCCCCCATTGAAAAGGGTGTGATGGAAGCTTCTGAAAGTGGAGTGCTGGCGGGTTATCCCTTCACGGATGTCAAAGTGACGCTGGTGGATGGCTCATACCATGAAGTGGACTCCAGCGAAATGGCATTCAAAATGGCAGCCATTTTTGCCTTCAAGGCAGGCGCTGAAAAAGGTGCTCCTGTTTTACTTGAGCCAATCATGAAAGTGGAAATTATCATCCCTGAAGAGTATCTGGGGGATGTGTTAGGTCAGCTCAGTTCCCGGCGTGGATCGATTACCGGGACAGAAATGCGTCATGGAAACGCGCAGGCTGTACGGGCTTTTGTGCCGCTGGCTGAGATGTTTGGATATGCAACCGAACTGCGCTCGATTTCACAGGGCCGTGGAATTTTCACCATGGAATTTGACCACTATGCCCAGGTTTCCAACGCAGTTGCTGAAAAGATCTTAAATTCATAATTAATCATTGTTTTTGAGGTGTATTAAGGAGAAGGAACATGGCGAAGCAGAAATTTGACAGGAACAAGCCGCATTTGAATATTGGAACCATGGGGCACATTGACCATGGAAAGACGACGCTGACAGCAGCGATCACGAAATATTGCGGATTTTTTGGTGGAGCGGAATTCC
>DHHC01000002.1:27170-32329 GCA_002403095.1 Leptolinea sp. UBA4782 | reverse complement strand
GGCACCGGGGCAGTGTCAAACCAGCCGGGAACCAGGTTGAGGATCTCTGCCAGCTTTAAATCAGCTGCCAGCACAGGCGCCGGCCCAAAGTCGTAATTTTGTTTAACAAGCGGGTGAAGTTCGCCAAATATTCCAACCTCCTGTTCCCCGCAAAACACCAGGGCGCACTTGCCGGGATGGTAAGGCAACCTGTCAGCCGGTTCGAACCGTGAATCTTTAACATGAAGACGGTCCAGCAATGCTTCTATGATACCCTTGAGGTCATAGAAATCCATCTTCTTCCCGGCTGGGGTATCCCATTGCTGCTCGCTGCTCATTCCTGTCACCGCGATGGTCAATTTGAGTTGTTCATGCGGAAGTTCCTGGCCTGTTGCAGGGTGAAACTCCTGCCCAACCTCGAACATGACCAGGCGGGGTTGCAGCCG
Source organism: Leptolinea sp. UBA4782 (assembly GCA_002403095.1). Taxonomy (GTDB): domain Bacteria; phylum Chloroflexota; class Anaerolineae; order Anaerolineales; family Anaerolineaceae; genus UBA4782. The sequence continues at coordinate 31,904 of DHHC01000002.1, read as the reverse complement.
GGCGTTCTTTTCCATAATTTCAAGCATGGCTGCCAGCTGGCTGCGGCGCATGACGCTCCGGTCGGGGGTGATCGGATTTTGCAGGGTGACATACTCGAGCGGATTGGTGACCACCCCGCCAGGTAACAGGCGCGCTTCACGCTCGGGTGAGCTGAAGCGGTAGGTCATTACCTCCTGCAGCCCGAACCCTGCCATGAGATCACGGACTTTTTCTTCGAGTTGGAGCCCGCGGTCTTCATGGGCTGGCGGCATTTCATCTTTCAGGGCAGTGACCGGGAAGTTGTCATACCCGTACAGGCGTGCGATCTCTTCGAGGACATCGGCTTCACCGATCACGCCGGTACCGATATCCACCCGGGTGGGCGGAGCCGTAACCAAAAGCCTATCATCCTGCACTTCACAGGCAAATCCGATCTTCGACAGCAGTGCAGCTGCCTGGGCAGGTTCCAGGTCAAGACCCAGGATGCGTTTGACTGTTTGCATGGACAGGTTTATTGTGGGGTCCTGGTAAGGCTGGGGGTAGGCATCCACCAGCCCCTTTGCAATTTCACCGCCGCTCCAGGCAGCCATGCGCTGCAAGCCCAGCAGGACACCTTGCTCTGCCAGGGCGGGGTGTACCCCGCGGGAGAAGCGGTAGGCGGCTTCGGATTGGAGCTTTTGGCTGGCTACCGTCCGGCGGGTATTGATGAAATTCCAGGCTGCCCCTTCGAGCAGCACATTTTTGGTGTTCTCCGTAACTTCGCTTTCCATCCCGCCCATCACCCCGGCCAGCGAAAGAGAACCAGCTGTATCCGCCACAACAATTGTGAAGGATGACAGGGTGCGTTCAACCTCATCCAGTGTGGTCAGTTTCTCGCCTTCAGCTGCAGCCCGGGTGATAATGGTCGGTGCTTTACCGCCGGCACGTCTGAGAAGGGTATCATAATCAAATGCATGCAGAGGCTCGCCCAATTCGAACATGACGTAGTTGCTGGCATCCACAATGCTGTTAATGGGGCGCATGCCAGCCAGGCGCAAGCGGCGCTGCACCCAGTAAGGGCTGGGCAGCGGTTTTACCCCGCGCACCAGGCCGAGCACAAAGCGCGGGTTTAGGGACGGGTCCTTGATCTGGATGTTGACCTTGCCTTCAATGCTTTCGCCTGTCATGGGTAGCGGGTGTTCGGGTGATTTCAGCTGTTTGCCGGTAATGGCAGCCACTTCATGGGCGGTGCCGATCACGCAGGCATCCCGGATCATGTTGGGCAGGATCGAAATTTCAAATACGGCATCGCCCATGTAATCTACCAGGGGCATCCCGGTAGGGGCATCCTGATCAAGGATGATCACGCCATCGTGTTCCTCTGAAATTCCCAGTTCCTTTTCTGAACATACCATTGAAAAGGATTCCACCCCGCGAATCTTGGTGCGCTTCAGGGTGGTAACCACCTGGCCGTTCTGATGTCCGTCATACAAGCGGGCGCCCTCGCGCGCGTAGGCTACTTTCAAGGGCTGTTCCAGCCTGCCTGCACCTTTGTAGGGATACAGGTTCGGGGCGCCGGTCATCACGACCAGTTCGCCGTTCCCGTCATCCAGGCTGCACAGAACCAGGCGGTCTGCATTCGGGTGCGGCATGACCTCATTGATTTGGGCTACCACGAACTTATCCCTCTCCCAGGTCAGTCCGCTGTATTTAAATTGCAGATGCTCCTCGGGCGGCATGGGTAGCCCAACCAGGGTGACTTCTTCGACTTCCAGACCGGCCATGGTCAGCAAGCGTGCCAGCTGTTCCAGGCTCAGGTCAATTTCAACATACTCTTTCAACCAGCTAAGCGGTAATTTCATAGTTCACCATTTCTTTCGTTTTCAGGCAGAATCTGCAAAGCTAAAACTGCTCCAGGAAGCGGACATCATTGCCCCAGAAGTAGCGGATATCGTCTATTTTGTGACGCAGCATCGAGATGCGCTCAGGACCCATGCCGGCAGCAAAACCGCTGAACTCGCGGGGATCATACCCGCCATTCTGCAGTACCACCGGGTGAACCATACCGCAGCCCAAGATCTCTAACCAGCCGGAACCTTTACATACGCCGCAGCCTTTTCCCCCGCACACAAAGCACTCAACATCCAGTTCAGCGCTGGGCTCGGTAAAGGGGAAGTATGAGGGGCGCAGGCGGGTGTGTACGTTCTGTCCGAACATGCGCCTGGCAAAATTGTCCAGGGTGCCTTTCAGGTCGCCAAAGGTGATATTCCTGCCAACTGCCAGTACCTCGATCTGGGTGAACTGGATCTCATGGCGGGCGTCTACCTGTTCATAACGGTAGCACATCCCGGGCAGGATAACCCGGATAGGTTCCGGGGCGCGCTCGCGCATGACATGCACCTGGCCCGGAGAGGTATGGGTGCGCAGCAGTACACCAGGTTTTGTAGTGTAGTAAGTGTCCCACATATCCCTGGCAGGATGGTAGGCCGGGATGTTGAGCAGTTCGAAATTGTATTCATCCGTTTCTACATCACGGGTGCGGTAAACCTGGAAGCCCATTTCGGCAAAGACGCGGTAAACCTCGCGCATGGTCTGGGTTTGGATGTGAAGCCGGCCTTGAACCGGTTTACGTCCCGGCAGGGTTACATCCAGCCGTTCCTGTTCAAGCGATTGCTGCAGGCTGGCCTGTTTGATTTCCGTTTCACGGCTGGAATACGCCTGTTCCAGGGCATTTTTTACCTGGTTGGCTGCCGCGCCAACCTTTGGCCGGTCTTCGGGGGCAAACTGCCCGATGCGGGTGAATATCTGCATCACCGGGGCGGATTTACCCAGGTGCGCTATGCGCCATTGCTGCAGGCTGGCTTCGTCGACAGCCCGGGATAATGCATCCAGCGCAGACTGCCTGATGGCTTGCATTTCTACTTGAACACTTTTCTCTTCTGCCATTCTTCCTCCAAAAAATAAAAATCCCATCCGCGAAGGGACGGGATTTCCGTGGTACCACCCAACTTGGCTGGAATTTCCAGCCCACTCATGCCAACAGCCCAGATGGGCGATTGGCTGCGCCTTTAACGCTGCGCCTGCGTCCCAGACTAAAGCCTTAGACAGGGTTCACCTGGTCTGCTCGGGAGGGAACTTCATCCGGTTTCTGCCGGGCGGGGGTCGCAGTCTCTGCCCTCGCTTCCCTGGCGGCTGCCAGCCGGATTACTTTCCTCAGTCATAGCAATTTTTTATTCGTATTTTTAATTATACCTTTTCACCTGGTATTTTCAAGGGCTGGTTTGGTCCGGCGGTTTTTGGCGCCCTCTTTTCACCTGTACCTGCGGCACTTTTTTCCAGATACGCGGTTCTGGAGGAGGAAGCGTCTTGTAGGCATGCTGCTCGGGGAAAGGATCCTGGTCAGCGAGGCGGGCATAAATGTACCTGCCAAGCACACGCATCGATGCGATAGTGGGGGCAGCCAGAACAACACCCATGACGCCGGCCAGGGCAGCACCTGCAACAATCCCCAAAATGACCACGACCGGAGGCAGTTTTACCGACCTTCCAATCAGGCGTGGGATGAGGTAGTTCAGGTCAAACTGGGTAAAGATGATATGGCACGTCAACACAATAAGCAGGAATGCCCAGTTTGGGATGGGCATCCAGGTTGAACCCAGGAAAAGCGCCATTGATGACGCCAGGATCAACCAGATGGCATGCCCCAGGCTGGGCATGAATTCAAGCAGCCCGGCGATGATTCCCATCAGCAGAGCAAAGGGCATCCCTATTAGCAGCCCAATTGTAGAGATAATTACCGCAACCAGGAGAGATAGCAGCAGCTGGCTGCGGAAAAAGGCAGACCAGATGATGTTGAGTTCTGAACGGATTCTGGCTACATCCGGCCGGTAATCGGCAGGTGCAAGGTCTTCCAACCAGCGGATGATAGCCTGGTTATCCTTGATAAAGTAAAAGGAGACGATCAAAATGAACACAAACCAGATCACCAGCTCAGCCACCTTGGTGATGGCGGTGATGGTCTTCCCTACCAGCGAGGTGGCGATGCCCTGGATGCTCGATATGATCTGGGCGTAAATATCCGGACCATTAATGATCAACCCGCCTATGGAAATTTCACCCTCGAAGAAAATCTTCGTCTGGGCTACCATCTGCTGCAAATCAACTGTGAAGCCCTTCAGTTCACGCAGAATAAGCGGAATGACCAGCCACAGGGTCAAACCCAGGATAGCCATAAGCAGCAGGTAAACCAGCAGGATTGCCAGTCCCCTGGCAAACTTCAAGCGCTGCTGGATCCTGTTTACCAGCGGTACAAGTACAAATGCCAGGATGATTGAAAGGATGATCGGAGCCAGTACTGTCTGGAATCGGTAACCTAAAAAGATTAACACAGCCAGGATCAGAAGCGCGACTATGATTTTGGTCTGGCTGCTCCAACGGGGTTGGGCGTTGTTTTCCATTGCCTAGCTGTCAGAAACGAGGGTGCCGACAACTTCTCCAACAAGGGCTTTGCGAAGTGCATGGTTGTCCCACAGGTTCAATACCAGGATAGGCAGCTTATTCTCCATGCAGAGTGAAACAGCCGTGCTGTCCATAACCTCAAGGTGGCGGTTAAGGGTTTCAATATACGTCAGGTGGTTGAACATTTTGGCTTCGGGGTTGGTTTTTGGGTCTGAATCATACACACCGTTAACCTTGGTGGCTTTGATCAGTACATCGGCGCCGATTTCCATTGCCCGAAGGGCGGCAGCCGTGTCGGTGGAAAAGTACGGGTTGCC
>DHHC01000002.1:0-27154 GCA_002403095.1 Leptolinea sp. UBA4782 | reverse complement strand
GTATGCATTTCAATAGCTGATTGGACTCGGGTAACCACATCGATACTCTCAAGTGCATCCATGAGCGCCAGGGCGTTCATAACGGTTGCCAGCATCCCCATGTAATCTGCAGTGGCACGGTCCATTCCTGTCTCAATCCCAACCCTGCCGCGCCAAAGGTTGCCGGCGCCGATCACAATGGCAACATCCACGCCCATCTGCCTGACAGAACCAACCATGCGGGCAATTTGGACAGCCTGTTGCGGGTCAATGCCGGTCCCTGAGGTATTCCCGAGAGCCTCGCCGCTTAATTTCAGCAAAATGCGGTGGTACTTGAGTTCTTCCATGTTTCCCTCCGAGTATTAAGAAAAAAGCCAACCTTTCGGTTGGCTTTTCAACTTTAAAAATCCTCTGTGCTTTCACCGAGCGCCCAGCGTGAAAACCGCCGGATCACGATGTTCTCACCCAGGGCTGCAACCGTCTGGTTGAGCAGTTTTTCAATGGTCATGGATTCATCACGGATGTATGCCTGGCGCAGAAGGACGAAATCATCCTTGAACTTGCTCAGGTAACCTTCTACAATGCGGGGAATGATCGTTTCGGGTTTGCCGTCTTCGCGTGCTTTGGTTTCAGCGATCTTCTTTTCGTGTTCCATTACATCAGCAGGAATGTCTTCTTCGCGGACGTAAACAGGGGAGGTAGCTGCGATCTGCAAGGCGATCTCGTGGGCAAAGTTCCGGAATGTTTCGGAACGGCCGACGAAATCTGTTTCGCAGTTCACTTCAACCATTACACCAACACGACCGTTTCCGTGCGAGTACAGTTCAACTACGCCGTCGGCGGCTTTGCGCTCTGAGCGTTTGGCAGCCATCGCCAGGCCCTTTTCGCGCAGGAAATCCAGCGCTTTTTTGAGGTCGCCATCCGATTCTACCAGGGCATTTTTACAATCTGAGATGCCTGCGCCGGTAGCTTCGCGAAGTTGTTTAATCAATTCAGTTGAGATTGCCATTTCTTTTCCTTCTATAGTGTACACGAAAACGGGTTACTCGTTTTCAGCAGTTACCGCTTCTTCGGAGGCAGCAGCGGTTTCAGACTCATCCAGTTTGGAGTCTTCTTTGACACCGGGTTTGCTGCTGGTAATCTTTGCCAGGGTGGATGAGCCAAGCAGTTCATCGTCGTTCAGCTCAACTTCAGCTTCCACATAGGTGCCGCCCTCAGATGTGTAAACAGCCTGACGTTCGGCAGCAGCACCAGCTTCACCCAGGTCCTCATCCTTGCGCATGCCTTTTCCTTCGATGGCAGCGTCGGCAATCTTGGAGACGAGCAGTTTAATGGCGCGGATGGCATCATCATTGGAGGGGATGACATAATCCACACCGCGCGGATCGCAGTTGGTATCTACCAGGGCGATCACGGGGATGTTTTTCAGGTTCGCTTCATGCAAGGCAGTTGCTTCGCGGGTGACATCCACCACGAAGATCAATTCGGGCAGGCGGGTCATATTGCGCACACCGCTCAGGCGAGTCTCGAGCCGGCGGATCTCACGGTCGATCAACAGGCCTTCCTTTTTGGTCAAGCGGTTGATATCGCCGCTGTCACGCAGCCGTTCAAGGCGTTCGAGTTCCATAATACGCTGATAGATGGTTGACCAGTTGGTAATCATACCGCCCAGCCAGCGTTCGGTAACGTAGGGCATTCCGCAGCGGATAGCTTCTTCGCGGACGGTTTCCTGCGCCTGGCGTTTGGTTCCAACAAACATCACATACCCGCCGTTCATTACGGTGTCGCGGACCAGGTTGTATGCGGTATTAATGCATTTTACTGTTTGCTGGAGGTCGATAATGTGGATGCCATTCCGTTCAGTGAAGATGTAAGGCTTCATCAACGGGTTCCACTTGTTGGTCCGGTGTCCGAAATGAACACCGCTTTCCAACAGAGCTTTCATGGAAATTACAGATGCCATATATTCTCCTTTGCGTTTTTCCTCCGCTTCCTCCTTGCAGCCCCGAACTGTCCACAATAGGCCAGCACGCCGGGTCAAAACAGAAGCGTGTGAATTTTTAAGCGGGGCAAGTATACCACAAATCCCAACCAAATAGGCTGGTATTTGTCAGACATTGAAATGGAGTATAATCAGCCCAGATTATGGCCCGCCGCCGAACGATTGATGACCTGTCGGTTGCAGAATTGCGCCGTTTGCTTGTGGAAAAAGAACGCAAGGAACGTGAAGCGCGTATCAACCACTTCAGGGAAACCGGGCGTGTAGTACGGGTCAATGCACCCGAACCTTACCTGGATGCCGGTAGAAGCGAAGACGAAATCTTCCTGGAAGAAGAAAATCCCAAAACGAAGAAAACCCGGAACAGCGGGTTAGACCGCTTCCTGTTCGTCATTGAAATCATGGCGGTGATCGCGCTTGGGTTTGTGCTTTACAACGGCGTCAACGTCCTGCGGAATTTGAACCAGGAAGTGGCCCAGGCGATCATCCAGCCTACCATTGAGCCGACTCCGTTGATTACAGCGGTGATCCTGCCCTCTGGGCATACCCCGCCCAATTCTCCCGGTGGTGTCCAGCCGAATGATGCTGAAATCCCGGAACACTTGCGCCCGCTGGTGCAAAGCCTGGCAAACCTGCCGCTGCCGACCAGCGGCCCAAACCAGGCAGTGCGCATCCAGATCCCGGCAATCGAGGTGGATGCGCCGGTGGTGCAGGGTGATGGCTGGGAACAGCTTAAGAAGGGGGTCGGCCAGCACATCGGTTCAGCCAATCCCGGTGAACCGGACAATATGGTTCTTTCGGCGCACAACGATGTATTCGGGGAAATCTTCCGCAACCTCGACAAGCTTAAACCAGGCGATTCCGTGGTCATTTATACCAGCCAGCAAGCATTCACTTATACTGTGGAATCCACCATGATTGTTGAGCCGACACAGGTAGAAGTTATGGCTCCAACCAGCGATGGTGTGGTAACATTAATATCTTGTTATCCATATATGGTTAGCAATAAACGCATCGTGGTTATCGCCAGTTTAGAGCAGTAATCGCGATTATCAGGAGATAGAATGGCAAAGAAATCAAAACGCAGGTCAAATAGCTATACGCCCGCCAGCAAGGCCGCCAAAGTAGAGGTTCAACAGCCGGCTGCCGCCGCTAATGGTAAAGGATATGGCATCACCGGTTTTAATCCGGATTATTCCCCAGTTAAAAAAGACTTGATCCGGATCGCCATCCTGGCTGGCACTTTTTTCGTGATCCTGGTGGTATTGACTTTCTTTTTACGGTAGGTAAAGACAGCGGCTGGCACCAGGCGCATGCTGGGTGATCCTGCTGTTATTATCTGGTATTAACTCTCAAAGATCAGGTTTACCACATCTAAATTAACTCAGGAGGTCATTATGTCACATATGTTCGTTCCGGGTCCCGTGGATGTTGCTGCAGAGGTTCTTGCTGCCCAGGCAAAGCCGATGATCCCCCACCGCAGCAAGGATTTTGAAGCCATGTTCCAGCGTACGGGTGAAAAACTGAAAACCGTATTTGCCACACAATACCGTGTCTTCCAGGCATCCAGCTCCGGGTCCGGTTTACAGGAAGCAGGCATCAGGAATTTCGTCAATGATACCGTTCTGTGCTGTGTGAATGGCGCATTTGCTGAACGCTGGTACAAGGTTGCCCAGAGTAACGGGAAAAACGCTGATGCCCTGAATGTTGAATGGGGGGAAGCAGTTACCCAGGAACTGCTTGCAGATGCCCTCAAGAAAAAGCATTATGAAGCAGTTACTATTGTGCATAATGAGACCTCCACTGGTGTTGAAAACCCGGTTAAAGACCTGTGCAAGGTGGTACAGGAAGTCAGCCCCGATACTCTCATCCTTGTAGATGCGGTGTCATCCCTGGCAGGCGTAAACATTGAAATGGATGCCTGGGGCATCGATTTCCTGCTTACCTCATCTCAGAAATGCTTCTCCCTGCCTCCAGGATTGGCATTCGGCGGAGCCTCCGACAGGGCAATGCAAAAGGCTGAGACGGTCCCCTTCCGCGGCTGGTATTTTGACCTGCTGCTGATGGAAAAGCACCGCCTGAAAGATTCCACCCCCATGACACCTGCCATGTCCCTGATCTACGCCCTGGATGTCCAGCTGGACAGGATGCTGGCAGAAGGGCTGCCAGCCCGTTTTGCCCGCCATGCGGCAATGTCTGCCCGGGTGCAGGAATGGTGTCACAATCATGGGATGGAACCCCTGGCTGCAGAACCGTACCGATCCAAGACGGTTGTAACTGTCAACAACAGCCAGAATTGGGTTGTCGGCGACCTGAACAAGTTCCTCCAGCAGCGCGATATGCGCATTGCAAACGGATATGGGAAATTGAAAGACCTGACCATCCGCATCGCCACCATGGGTGAAACCCAATTGGCAGATATCGAGAAGCTGCTGCAGGGTATGGAAGATTTCACCAGGCAGTAATGGAGCAGAACCAATAACAAGAACATCCCTTTTGTTCAACGACAAAAGGGATGTTTTTTATTATGCAGTCCAGTCTGTTGAAGATTATTCCCGCTTATTTCAACCAGTCGCCCGTCTCAGCCCAGCAGTATTCCAGGTGGGAGCTCAACTCTTTTCCCAGGGGCCGGCGGATCTTCTGCATCACGCGGTCCAGCAATGGCACGCTCCCGATAGTATACAGGCGCTGCCCAATTTGCCTGGCTTCGATGTTACGGCATTGCGGGTTGAACAGCCCGCCGGGCCGTTCTGAAAGAAAACCATCCCGTTTGCCAATTTGCACCAGCTGCCTGTACAGTTTATCGACTTCAGGGCGGTTATCCGGTGAGCACGGCCAGCTGCCAAACAGGTCCTGGAAAATACTCATTTTTCTCTCCCTGCACCTGCTTGCTGCAGGACATCCAGGTAGGATTTTACCACAGCGTTCAGGTCAAAGTTTTTGGCATGCTGCCGGCTGAAGAGACGCGCATCTTGCAGCGCCTGTAGATTGCTGAGCAGGCTTCTCAAACCACCGGCATAATCCGTATTCTTCCCCTGCGGAATCAGATAACCGTTCCGGCCTGGTACCACCAGCTCCGGATTGCCGCCTGCATCGCTCAGCACCATTGCCAGCCCCATAGCCAGACCTTGCACGCCGACCACTGGCAGCCCTTCCGAGAGGGAGGGCATAAACAGGATATCTGACTTACGGAACCACTCGATTACTTCTTCAGGTTTCAGCCACCCGGGCAGAGTGAACCTTGAAGCTAAACCATGCGCATCAATTTCGCTCTCGATCTCTGGGCGCATGGCGCCATCTCCGATGAGGACAGCCTTCCAGCGCAGATCGTTGACTTCAGCAAGGCTGCGGATGATCTGCAGGGGGTTCTTTTGGGGCACAAACCTGCCAGCAAAAACAACCACGGGAGGGGTGTTGGCTTTGATGATGCCGGGATCAAGGGCATCCAGGTCCACCCCGTTTGGAATGACCCGAATTGGAACCGGGTATTTCTTTAGCGCCAGGCTGCGGGTGAATTCACTGACGGCAACAACCTGGTGCGCTTTCTTCCAGATTACAGGGGTAAATGGAAATATCCACCTGAACCATTTCCCGGTCTTTTCGGGTACCCCGCCGGGGACATCCCCCAGGTGGGCGGTCAGCACGTATGGAATTCCGATCAGCAGGGAAATTGCATACCCTGCTGCTCCACCCGGGACTGCGAAATGGATATGGATGACATCTGGTTTCCACTGGCGTGCGGTTTGCATGCCTTTCCAAAAAGATGCCCATACAAACCCGAGCATGGCCTTCAGGTCTGCCCTGAAGAGCTGGGACCGTGATGACTTGATCCGGATTATCTCGACACCCTGATCGTTTTCAGTTCCAGGCAAATCCTTGAACCAGGGGGTGATTAGTTTGACCTGGTGCCCCTGCTGCACAAAGCCGCGGCTCAGGTCTTGTGCTACCCGCCCGCCTCCGCCTCCCAGGGGCGGGTATTCATGACAGAGGACCAGAATGCGCATCTTTTTCAAAGTTGATGGTTTTTCCAACCGTGTAGGTGGGGGTGCCGGTGGATTCGTGATATGTGCGTACCAGGAGTTCTGCAATCAACCCCATCAGGATGGACATGACACCCAGGATCAGGATCATGGTGCTCATCTGGAAGAGCGGTGATGAGAACACGGATACGAGGAAGAAAATCCGCCGGATGAACAGGAAGAGCAAAACAAGCAGGCTTAAGATAATGAGGGCTATGCCAGTGCCGCCAAACAGGTATATTGGTTTATCGGCGTAGCTGTTCAGGAATTTCACGGTTACCAGGTCCAGGATAACCTTGATGGTCCTTTCCAGCCCGTATTTGGCTTTGCCATGCAAACGGGGATGATGGTTCACGGGAACTTCAATGATTTTGGCCCCAACCCGGTTGGCATACACCGGGATGAAGCGGTGCATTTCGCCGTACAGGCGGAAACCTGTGATCACTTCACGGCGGTAGGCTTTCAGGGTGCAGCCGTAATCGTGCAATTTGACCCCGGTAACCCATGAGATTAACCCGTTGGCGATATTTGAAGGCAGCGTCCTGGTCAGGAAGGCATCTTTGCGGCGTTTGCGCCAGCCGCTGACCAGGTCATACCCTCCTTCTATCTTTTGTACCATCATGGGGATGTCAGCCGGGTCGTTCTGCAAGTCTGCATCCATCAGGATGATCACGTCACCGTCAGAGTGGTCGATTCCTGCTGCAATCGCTGCTGTCTGCCCGAAGTTCCGGCGCAAGCCCACCACGCGGAAGTGAACGGGATCCATTGCGGCGAGTTTCTCCAATTCACGCATGCTGCCGTCTTTACTGCCGTCATCGACCAGGACAGCTTCCCAGTCATGCGGCAGGGAGGTGACTGCTGCTACAAGCGCATCGTACAGCAGGGGAATATTTTCTTCTTCGTTATAGACAGGTACAATAATTGATAATTTCATTAGAGCAGCTCCATTACCCTGCGGCTATTATCTCATATTCCCTGCAGAATCGGCATTTTCCTTTGCTTTCAACCGTTGCTTCTTCCAGCGGTCGTATCCCAGTCCTCCAAGCAGGATGAGGGCGCTCAGCCCGGTGATCCAGCTGACCATCTCCCAGAATAACATGCGGCGCCAAAGCAGGAAATAGCGGCTGAAGTACCAGTTTGTGAAAAATCCCAGGAACACCGCTTCAACCAGAAGCAGGCGGGGAAGCCATACATCCCGGCTTACAATTGCCTGGCGGACAGCCCAGCTGGCAGTAAGCACCAGCCAGGGCAGCATGTTTGCACGGTAACGCGGGTTATCCCACTGGTCTCCCCCGGCGCGGGCAGAAGCGATGATGATCCAGAGGATCGAAAAGGCAGCCATCCAGGCCCAAACCTGCCGCTCTTTTTTGTCTTTAACTTTAAAGAGGGCAAAGGCTGCATATACCAGCAGAGGAACCAGCATGTACCAGCCGGCTGCCCGGGCAATATTGATCACTTTCCATAGCGGAAGTGTAGGTTCGGCAATGGCTGCCGGCAGCACCGGTTGGGCAATGCCGTATATCACAAGAAATGGAATGCGGTATTGAGCGCCGATCTCTTCGATCACTTTGGCTACCCAGCCGGATCCCCGTTCCGTCAGGATCATGTCCCATTCGGCGGAGGATTGCAGCCAGGCCCAGCTGGCGGCAAGGAAGAGCAGAACCAGGGCAAGCAAAATGACCCAGGTGAATCTCCGCACCTTTGCGGGTAAGCCGGGCAAATTCTCCAGCAGAAAAAGCATCAACAGGAAGAAGAACACTGCTGACGCAATACGGGATGAGATTACGGTCATAAGAGCCATGCTGAGCACCAGTGCAATCCATCCCTGCGGTTTGCGGGACGGCAGGCGCAAGACTGCCCAAAACGCGATCATGCTCAGTCCAAGGATAAAGGGTTCGCGCATTTGCGAGCTGGTATATAATAGCCCATCCGGGTACAGGACCAGGAACCAGGCGGCCATTCCTGCCAGGCGGGTATCCCAGCGGATGGCTGCTGCGCGGTAAAAGAATGGAATTCCCAGGGTAAAGGCGAAAGCACCGAGAAGCAGGACTAGGTAGGAACGGTGAACATCCGGGCTAAGCACCCGGTACAGCACAGCGCTGATGGTCAGCATACCGCCGTACTGGTCGGTGTACAGCTCTTCGCGGGTCTGGTTGAGAATTGAATCGCCCGATTCAGCCAGCTGCCAGGCCTGGTTATCCCGCTGGAAGGCATCATAAAACAGGTACCCTGCGTTTTGGGCGGGTTCATCCCATCCAAAAGACGGGAGAGCCAGCGTTAGTCCGGTTCCCAAAACCAGGCGCAGGAAGAAGGCGGATATCATCAGCCAGGCAAGTTGTTTGCCTTGACCGAATTTTTGCCAGGCAAAGAATAAGATGAACAGGGAGAGCGAGAGTAATGCGGTTGTCCCAAGCCAGCTGATCCAAAAATTCCCATCAGGGAACAGGTAGGAAATCCCGGCTCCAAGAATTATCCCCGCAGCCAGAATTACAACCAGCGCTTTGAGATGCTTCATGCTTAGTATTTTACCGCAAGGTGAGGATGATTTTTTAGATGGTATAATAATTCGCTGTTTAAAGGTGTAATTTTCTAGTGTGGAGTATTGATGGATTCAAAATATACGGTTAAAGTACCCAACAACTTTAATTTGCCGCGCCGGATTGGCCGGCTGGGGGAATTGGCTTACAACCTCTGGTGGGTTTGGAATCCAGAAGCGCAGCTTCTCTACCGTTTGATAGACAGGACTTATTGGGAAACGAGTTACCATAACCCCGTTTCCTTCTTGCGGGGTGTCAGCCGCCCGGCGTTGAATGCTGTCTTAAATGACCGCTATTACCTGGATATGTACGACAGGGTTTTCAAGGCATTTGACCTGCACATGACTACGACCGATACCTGGTACAGCAGGACTGTTCCCCAGCACAGCCAGAACAGCATTGCCTATTTTTCCTTCGAATTCGGTCTGCACGAATCGCTGCCCGTTTATGCTGGCGGGTTGGGGGTGCTTTCGGGCGACCATCTTAAAGAATCCAGCGACCTGGGTCTGCCACTGGTCGGGGTTGGGTTTGTTTACAATGAAGGCTACTTCCAGCAGCGCATCACCGAAGACGGCTGGCAGGAAACCCGCAACACGCATATTGATTTTGCAGAAAAACCGATCTGCCCCCTGCTCAACCATGAGGGTAAACCGCTGACGATTTCAGTCGACTTGCCAGAGCGCAAAGTGCATGCCCGCATCTGGCTGGTGCAAGTTGGGCGTATCCCGCTGTACCTGCTGGATACCAACCTGGAAGAGAACACTCCCGCAGACCGGCAGTTGAATGCGCGCCTGTACTCGAATGACCTTGAAACCCGCATCTCACAGGAAATTATGCTGGGGGTCGGCGGCGTGCGCACTTTACGTGAACTGGGCTATAACCCGACCGTGTGGCACATGAACGAAGGGCACTCAGCTTTCCTGATCCTTGAACGCGCCCGCGAACTGGTTGATGAAGGCTTTTCTTTCGAGGAAGCCATTGGTCGCACCCGTACCACAAATGTATTTACCACCCATACCCCGGTTCCCGCCGGCAACGATCAGTTCCCGCTCTGGCTTTTAGAAAAGTACGGTTCAGTACTTGCCCAGGGCATCAAGCTGGAAAGGGAGCAGTTCATCGACCTCGGACGCCAGCCCCAAAGCTGGGGAGACATGTTCTCCATGCCTGTTCTCGCACTCAAGTATTCGGATGGCAGAAATGCTGTTTCGGAATTGCACGGGCAGGTTTCACGCCGCATGTGGAATTTCCTGTGGAAAGATGTTGATGAGGATGATGTCCCCATCACCCATATCACCAATGGCATCCATTCTGCCAGCTGGCTTGCCCGCCGGATGCGCATCCTGTTTGACCGCTACCTGGGTGTGGACTGGATGCAGAAGGTGGATGACCTGGATGTGTGGGCGAGGGCTGGCAATATTCCTGACGGCGAGCTGTGGGCAGTGCGCAATCACTTGAAACGCAAGCTGGCGATGTTTGCCAATGAGCGCGCCCGCCAGAGCTGGTCAACAGGCGGTGTAGCACCCGTGCAGGTTGTAGCCAGCGGTGTTTTGATGGAACCGTATGCGCTTACCATCGGGTTCGCCCGCCGGTTTGCCACCTACAAACGGGCTGACCTGCTATTGCAGGATTTTGACCGGCTGCTGTCGATCATCAATAATCCTTCCATGCCGGTGCAAATCATTTTCGCGGGCAAGGCGCATCCTGCTGATGAGCCCAGTAAAATGATCATCCAGAAAGTTTACCGCGCGGTAAAAAATTCACGCACCGCAGGCCGGCTCATTTTCCTGGAAGATTATGACATGAACGTAGCCCGCTACCTGGTGCAGGGTGTGGATGTGTGGTTGAATACTCCACGCCGTCCCAATGAAGCATCGGGGACCTCTGGAATGAAAGCTGCCCTGAACGGTGTACTGCAATTCTCCACCCTGGATGGCTGGTGGAGGGAAGGCTACAACGGGCGCAACGGTTGGGCAATCGGGCAGGATAAGGAATTTGATGATATCGCCCAGCAGGATGCAGTTGATGCAGCTTCTCTTTATGAGATTCTGGAAGACCAGATTGTGCCGCTGTATTATCACAATCGTACATCCGACTCATTACCGGTGGAATGGATTGCCATGATGAAGGAATCCATCCGTACCCTGGCACCGCAGTTCAGCACCCACCGCATGGTAAAGGAATACATGCAGCAAATGTATGAACCTGCCATGCGGGCTGTAAAGAAGTAACTATTTTCGAGGAAAGACCATGTTAGAAGTATTATTAAATCCCGCTGCCTGGCTGGCAGCCCTGGTGATATTTCTCCTGCGCGTAGGCGATATGGCGCTGGATACTGTGCGCGTGCTGTTCGTAGTGCGTGGGAAAAAGAAGCTGGCCTGGGTGCTTGGATTCTTCCAGTCCCTGATTTTTGTAATCGCTATCACTTCAGTTCTAACTGACATCCTGGCAAACCCCCTGAAGATACTGGGGTATGCAGCCGGGTTCGCCACAGGCAATGTGATTGGCATGTTCATTGAAGAACGCCTGGCAATCGGGCATGTGCACATCAGCATCATTTCGCCTTCCCGCGGCCATGCGGTGGCTGACGCTATCCGTGCAAGCGGATTTGCTGTGACCGTTGTCCCGGCTCAAGGTAAGAGCGGGATGGTCTCCCTGCTGCTGGTAAATGTCCTGCGCAAGGATGTGGACAAAATCGAAACGATCGTGCTTGAATCGGATCCAGAAGCGTTTGTGACTGCTGAAGATGTCCGCCCGATCCGGCGCGGTTTCTGGCGGGCTTAGGGTTCAGCGCAAGCGGCGTACCGTTAGCTGCAGTCCGTTCACCTCAACCACTTCTACCTCTTCCCCTTCGGTTATCACCCCTTCACCAGGTGCGGCTGCGGCTTTCCACAACTCCCCGGCTGCCTGCACTGTTCCGTACGGGTTGAGTGGGGTTTTCACCATGCCACGCTTGCCGGGTAAAGCCTCTTTCCCGGTGAGCACTGGTACCCGCTGGGCACGGATGGCAAAGGATACAACAATAAAGAAGGTAACCCCGATGAATAACCCGGTTCCCACCACGAGCGGGACAGAAATGGGGGGCATGCCGGGCAGGCTGGCGTTATTGAACAGCACCAGCGCACCGACAATGAATGTGACCACTCCCGCCACTGTCAAGGCACCGTGGGTGGGCGCTTTGATATCCAGGATGAAAAGCACAAACGAAATCGCCACGAACAGGATGCCGAACCAATTTACCGGCAGCAATCCCATTCCATATACTGCCAGCAGCAGGCACAGCGAGCCGATAAATCCGGCAACCCAGCCGCCCGGGCTGGAGATCTCGATCAGGATTGCCTGAATCCCGATGGAAAGCAGCAGGAAAACCAGGTTTGGGTCGAGCAGCAGGTAGAGGACTTCTTCAATAAATGTATTGGGAACAACTTCAATGAATGCTGCTTTGGTATCCAGAACCCGGGTTTCACCGTCAAAGGCAACTTCACGGCCATCCAGCTGAGCCAGCAGGTCGTCCCTGTCGGTTGCCTTGATATCGATCAAGCCGGCAGAAAGAGCCTCATCTACGGTTACTGCCCGGGCAGAATCGACCATTTCCTCCGCCAGGGTAACCGCTTCGGGGGTTCGGGTAAGGGTCAAATTCCGCACAGAAGCTTTGAGAATCTCCTTGACCTTGCTTTCCATCGTCTCGCCGATATCCTCGCCCTGACCGCCAACCGGGCTGGCTGCTCCGATGGTGGTTTCGGGTGCCATGGCAGAAACATGCCCGGCCAGGGTGATGATTGCTCCGGCACTGGCAGCCATGCCGTTGCGGGGGGTGACATAAACAACAACCGGTATGTCGCTGCTGCGGATCATCTGCACGATCTTATTCATGGAATCAATGCTGCCGCCGGGGGAGTTCAGCTCGATCAGTACCAGGTCGGCACCTATCCGGTTTGCGTGCTCCAGACCGCGTTCAATATAGGTCGCCAGTACAGGAGTTACCGATGTCTCTGCATACAACACAGCAACCCGGGGTTGGCTGGCTGCCTGTGCCTGCACCGGGAAAACAGCAGCTCCACATACCAGGAGAAGCCAAATCAGCAGGAGGAAGGGACGGATTTTCTTGAGGTTCTTGGCGGCGGCGGTTTTCCTGTTCAAATTTATTTCCTTTTTTCCCTTTCCGGGATCAGGGACGGTAGACAAAGTTGACCGGTTCTGTTGACGGCAGGGTGATCTCAGCAATCCCATTGGCATCGAATTTCCCTTTATATTTGCAGTCAGCATCCATGATATTGCTGGTGCAATCCACACCCACGATCGCCACCGAGAATTTGCCTTGCGCGCCATTAGGCAGGAAGACAAAGAATTCGCCAGCTGCGTTCGTAGTATCATCAGACCGCAATTCTCCGGCAACTGTTTGCTGGTAAACCGCGATTGTAGCCAGATCAACAGGAGAACCGCTGCTATCTGTAATAGTGCCTTTGACCAGGATGTTGTATGCACTATTAATGACTGGCAGGGTTGAGAGTGGGGTTTCGATGGCTAGGAATTCGTATGTCATCCAGCCAAGCTGCCCGGCAGGAGTTTCGACCAGCAGCCATTCGTCCCCTAGGGCTTTGCCGAGCACGGCAACGGGTGCATCCTGGGCATATTTTCCCAGCACATCAAAGGCTGTGCCGGGTCCGGAACGCAGGTTAATGACCTGTACGTTCACGGTTGCAGGGAAGGTGTTTACTACCAGTTCCTTTGGAAGTTCTTCTGTCACGATTGGTTCGGGGGTTTGCGCTTCACTTGCGGTGGCAGCCAAGGTTACCGTTGCTGGCTGCTGAATGGTTGGAAACACCAGGGTGGCAGTTGGTTGGGTTGTGGGCGCGGTGCAGGCTGCAAGGAAAATGATGCTGCAGAGAGCAATTACAGAAAGAGTACTTTTCATCTTATCCATCCTTCCCGGACAGTACACAAAAGCCGGATGTCCTGCCCACTATCTCATTTTATTATACCAACCGAGCATACCCAGAATCAATCCGGTCTGCCAGTTTCACCCTACCGGCAAAGACTTGGTAAAATAAGGGAAATTTTCAAGGTAAACCCTCATGCCTGACCCAGATTTATCCTGTGACTTCCTCAACCTGCATTTCCGTAATCCCATTGTGCTGTGTTCGGGTGTGATTGGAACCAGNNGTAAACCTGCTGAGCCGGGCAGCCGAAGTTGGGGCTGGCGGTGTCATTGCAAAAAGCTGCAGCCTGATGCCGCGGGTGGGCCACCCTAATCCTGTCACCATCGATTGGGGAGAAGGGATCATCAATGCCATCGGCTTGACCAACCCGGGAGCTGAAACTGAAGTGCATATGCTGAAAGAAGCGCGTGAAGCCCTTGAGCCAGCCGGTGTGCCGGTGATTGCCAGCATTTTTGGGGGAACTGTGGAAGAGTATGGCGAGGTTGCCAGGGTAATTTCACGGGCGACCCCGCACCTGATCGAAGTGAACATTTCCTGCCCGAATGTGGCAGATGAATTCGGCACCCCGTTCTCGGGCAGCTGTGAGAGCGCCGCAGAAGTTACGGCTGCCGTAAAAAATGCAACAACCATCCCCGTCAGTGTTAAGTTGGCCCCGAATGTTCCTTCGATAGGGCGCATTGCGGCTGCTGTGGTAGAAGCTGGTGCGGACGCAATCACAGCAATCAACACCATGCCTGGCATGGTGATCGATGCTGAAGCTGCCAGGCCGGTACTGGCAAATAAAACGGGCGGGATCTCCGGGAAGGCGCTTAAACCGATCGCCTTGCGCTGCGTTTCAGAGATTGCCAGGGCAGTGAAGGTACCGATTATCGGCACAGGCGGGATCACCACCGGGAGGGATGCGGTTGAGATGATCATGGCTGGGGCAACCCTCGTGGGGGTAGGGACTGCGGTATGGTATCGTGGCGTTGAAGGGCTGGGGGAGATTGCCAGGGAACTGGAAGCTTTCATGCGTAAAGAGAGATACACAAGAATTGAAGACATGCGGGGGCTGGCGAACCAATGAGCGACCATCACTTTCATCACCACGCCGCCGGTTTGCCCAAAACATTCAGTGTCAATAAAATAACCCGGCATAATGAACGGGCGATTTCAATATTCCTGGATGGAAGCCTGCCCGGAACACAACCAGGCCAATTCGTAATGGCCTGGCTGCCGGAGGTGGGCGAAAAGCCATACAGCGTGGCAGGNNTTAAATGAAGGTGACCGCCTATGGTTACGAGGACCTCTCGGGCATGGCTTTGAAATCCAGCCGGAACAGCATGTTGTCATTGCGGGGGGCGGGTTTGGGATCGCCCCACTTTATTACCTGGCGATGGAACTGTTGAAAAACCGCTGTAAAGTGCAGGTTGTCCTGGGAGCACGCAGCGCCGGGGATATCATTATGGCTGATGAGTTCAACCGGGCTGGGATTGACCTACTGGTGACTACAAATGACGCTAGCCTGGGCTTGCAGGGCCTGGTGACAGACGGTTTGAAGAAGGTAATGGCAGGGCAGAAGGTGGATATGGTATATGCCTGCGGCCCTTCCGCCATGCTGACCCCGGTGGCGCAGATCTGTCGGAACGCCGGGGTGCCTTGCCAGCTTTCGTGGGAGGCCATGATGCGCTGCGGCATGGGTTTATGCGGCAGCTGTGAGCTGGAAGAAGGATCAGGGGAGCCGGCAGGCTGGCTGGTTTGCCTGGATGGGCCGGTTGCCAGGCACGATTAAGCCATCCACACTCGACCAGAGGGAGGATAAAGAATTGACAGGCAATTATTCAGGGCTTTATCTCTGCAATTTAACCGGCATTGGAAATTTCCGGATAGTAACCCGTCTACCGGTCGCCAAAACCGTATCCCGCATGATTTTTCTGTGTTATCATAATCAGGTTAATCAGCCGGTTACATGAATTCATCCTTTAATGACCAGAGGTAAATAAAACATGGAAATTGCAGTTCCAAAAGCAAAGGTACGTGGTCACTTAAAACCTGCAACCCGGCGGGAACGCTGGGCCTGGTATTTGTACGACTTTGGCAACTCTGCCTACGCTGCAGTTGTCATCCTGGCTGTGTATGCCGCCTATTTTAAAGGTACAGTGGTTGGCGGTGCAGAGGGTTCACGGTTATGGGGCCTTTCTGTTGGCATTGCCATGCTGGTTGTGGCAATCATTTCCCCATTCCTGGGCACCCTGGCAGATTTTGCTGGAACAAAGAAACGTTTCCTGTTCATCTTTACTGCCATAGCGGTGGTCTTCACAGCCATGCTCTTCTTTGTTGGACCTGGCGACATCTTTACCGGCATGCTTTTCTTCATCCTGGCAGAGATCGGATACCGTGGGGCGCAAGTTTTCTATAATTCCCTGCTGCCTGAAATAGCCAGCCCTAAAGAAATGGGTAAAGTTTCCGGCAATGGTTGGGCGATCGGTTCTTTCGGCGGCATTGTCTGCCTGGGGATTGTGCTGGCGCTGATCATGCTGATCGGCGGCGAAACGGTCACCCGTGTTTCTTTCGTGATAACAGCCGTATTCTATGCCCTGGCTGCTATCCCGACATTCCTCTGGATCAAAGAGCGGGCTGAACCTCAGCCAATGCCTGAAGGGCAGACTTTATGGACCATCCCGTTCACCCGCCTGGCTGCCACCTTTAAAGAAATAAAGAGCTACAAGGAATTCATTAAGTTCATTGTTGCCTTCCTCATTTATAACGACGGTATTATGATGACCCTGGATTTTGCAGCCATCATTGGCGCTGTCCTGGTGGGGATGAACCAGATGCAGCTGATCATTTTTATGATCGTTGTGCAGGTTACTAGTGTTGCCGGTGCATACTTGTTTGGTGTGCTTGCTGATAAGATCGGCGCAAAGAAAAGCCTGGTAATCTCAGTGGGCATGATGATCTTTATTGTTGCCCTGCTGTTCATTGTGAAAGACCTGGTCTTCTTCTTCGTGATTGGTGCGCTGGCTGGTTTTGCGCTTTCCGGTGTGCAATCTGTCAGCCGAATGGCGGTTGGTAAAATGGCTCCGGTAGGAAAGAGCGCTGAGTTTTACGGTTTCTTCGCTGTTGCCGGACATACCTCCTCCTTTATCGGTCCGGCAGTGTATGGCTGGATCGCCGCAGACGCCGCGATTATTTTTGCGGCCAGGGGTATGGACGCCCTTCCTGCTGAACAGGCTGGCTTGCGAGTGGCAGTGATCTCCATCATTCTCTTCCTGGCAGTCGGCCTGGTGCTCCTGTTCGGCGTCCGTGAAAAGAAACATTTTAATGACCTGGAAGCAGAAAACGAGCCGGCAGGATTATAGGCATGGCAATTACAGCTGAGGGGTCACTTCCATTCGTCCCGTACCCGCGCCGGCAGTTCATCCGCAGTTTATTGCGGGCAGGCACGGTTGGACTGGACGCTCTATGCA
Organism: Leptolinea sp. UBA4782; assembly: GCA_002403095.1. GTDB lineage: Bacteria > Chloroflexota > Anaerolineae > Anaerolineales > Anaerolineaceae > UBA4782. Next base: position 10,234 of record DHHC01000002.1, on the reverse strand, counting down.
ACATGAAAGTGGAAGGTCTTGAAAACTTCCCGCGCACCGGCCCGGTCTTGATGGTCGGCAACCATTTCAGTTTCCTCGACCCTGTGGCGGTGATCCGCTTCAGCCCGAGGCATGTGGAATTCATCGGCGGCACCCAGACTCCCAATGCACCCAAAGCAGTTGGCTGGTTCTCGAAGGTGTATGGGGTTCTGCCAGTGCGGCGCGGATCGCTGACGCGCGACAGCCTTTTGGGGGCGCAGTCTCTTCTGAATCAGGGAGGTGTGCTGAGCATTTTCCCTGAGGCAGGCAGCTGGGCTAAGGTTCTCCGCCCAGCACGTCCTGGGGCTGCACTGCTTGCCAGCCGCACCCGGGCGTTGATCCTTCCGGTTGGATTGACCGGGTTGACCCATCTCTTCCCCAGTGTCCGTAAAGGAAAACGTGCCAATGTGACTATCCGGGTGGGGAAACCTTTTGGGCCTTTCTATGTCCCCGAACGTGGCGAGACTGACCGCCAGAAGCTGGATGAGATGGGGCACGAAATTATGCACCATATTGCTGACCTGATTCCGCCCGAAGAACGCGGGTATTACAGCGATGATCCTGTCATCCGCCAGGCTGCAGCCGGGACAGAGATTTATCCCTGGGCTAACAAAGCCGAATAATGGCAGGAGTTGGAATTGAAATCAACCGGCTGGTTATACCAGCCGGTTTTGCTTAACTTTTTGGGATCCAGGTCCCATCTTCAGGATGGTCGCGCATGCTGGTAATGTATACCCCGTCGTATCCGCCTGCCAGCAGCCCTTCTGCCATCGAGCGGGCTGATACCTGGTCATCAAGTGTGTCCTCCTGGTTGAGCAAGGCAATCCTGCGTGCAGCAGGGGGAATGCCCTTCAATCCGCCTTGCGGATGGAGCAAGACCCGCGCTGCTGCATCAGGGGTAATAGCTTCACCCAGTTTCAACCCGGAAAGGGCGGAATACAGTTCGGGGCGGTGCACCCATTCTGCACTGAGGGGTTGCCCGATGGCCGACAGGCCGGCGCACACGATAACCACCTCGATCCAGGGAGGGATGGACGGCTCGTGCGCAGCCGGGGCTTTCAATGCCAGCTGGCGGGCGCCGTCTGCTTCCACCAGCAGGGTGACCCCTTTTTGTTTTGCCTGGCGGTGCATTTCTTCCAGCATAGCCTCTTCAGGGCTTTGCAGGCGGTAATCGATGGTCATCAAGCCGGTGATCAAGGTAACCTTCTTCGCCAGCAGCATCGGGCTGCCGAGCTCATCCGGCGAATCGAGGATGAAATGCTGGTCAGCCAGCTGGGCTTGCTTCACACCCAGGTGTGTGGTCGTGGTTACCCAGGTAATTCCCGGCAGGCTGCGTGCCAGGTGGAACAGGGTTGAGGTCTTTCCGCCCGCGCCGGTGATAGCAACCTGCGCCGCGGCAGGGAGAGCCAGTGCATCAGCCAGCCGCATGTGTTCTTCCCAGTTGTGACCGGATGGCAGGATCAGAAAGCAGGGCTTCCAGCACACCTCCGCCGATCGAAAGCGCCTTGTCCGAAACCTGGTAAGCCAGCCGGGGGTCAAGGCGCGGGTCGATATCGCCAATTTTCATGCCAACGCTTACATCAAGGCCATCGTGCACCAGCCCGCGCAATACCCCTTTGAAAGGCGCTCTGACGGGTTGGCCAGCTACCCAGGCGACCAGGTCCCCTTCATCAAGTATTTGCCCCAGCATCACTTCTGCTTGCAGCACGCCGTCTGCAGGAGCCCGCAAAACCCGTTCGCCCCGGTAACCCGCTACCTGTTCCGGAAGGCGGGTGTCCTCCTGGGCACCGCCTTGCCAGAATACCCTGCCCAGGTGAGGTCCGCGGTTGGTCTCAATAACCGCATGGCAGTTTTTTCCTGCCAGGAAACCCGGACCCAGGCCAATCAGCATGGGTTGATCCACCAGGTCATTACCCGGGTCATTTTTGAGCATGCGCGCATCGATTACAGCCAGGGGACGCAGGCTGTTAAATGAGGCGCATTCAGGGTCAGCCATCACAGCCACCTGGCGTTTGTACAATATTCCAACGGCATCCTGTATGGTTACTGCCAGTGTTCCGGTTACCTCTTCGATCTGGCATACACCGCGGTAAACCGCTTCTGAAAAGGAAACCAACCGGCGGACTGTGAGAGGTTCGGGCAGCTCTGCAACACCAACCAGAAAACCGCAGCGGTGCAGCCTGATCGCAACGCCGGAAGCCAGGTCGCCTCCGCCGCGGATGAGGACAAATGGTTCAACCAATTCATTTGAATTTGCCATCAACAGGTTCTCCTGCCCACATTATAGCAATTCTGCATTAGAGTTTGCTCATTCTCAGAAAATCACGCCAGTATTAATAATCCTCTTATACAAACCCTGTACAATTCCTTGAGATGATAATCATTACGGGTTATCATAGAAATAAGGAGAACATCATGACTGAATCCATTAAAATACTTGGCATCTCCGGGAGTTTACGGAAACGGTCATTAAACACCCGGCTGCTTGAAATTGCACAGAGTGTATTACCCGGCGGTGTTACCCTGGAAATAGCTGACTTATCTGCCATCCCTTTTTATGACGGGGATGTTGAAAAAGAAGGCTTACCCCAAAGCGTGCTCGATTTCCGCAAAAAGATCCATGAGGCGGATGCCATCCTGTTCGCCAGCCCTGAATATAACTCATCCTTTACAGGTGTTTTGAAGAATGCCCTGGATTGGGCATCCCGTCCGCCTAAAGGCGAGCCGTATGCGATGCCGCCAACTACAGGAAAGCCATACGCCATTGTGGGTGTCGGGGGAAGGTATGGTACTTCCCGCGCGCAGTCTCACCTGCGCCAGGTGCTGCAGAAGATGGACATGCCGGGAGTGAACCAGCCGGAAATCCTTGTGCAAAACCAGCCGGTGCCTGTCTTTGACCAGGACCTAAACCTGACCGATACTGTTGCTGTCCAGCTCATCGAGATTTTGTTGAAAAACCTGGTTAAGCTGGTTGGGCAAACCCGCGCAGTCCAATAGAATCTACAACTTTCTTCCAGCAGACCTTGCCAGATTGGATCTGCTGGTTTCTTAAATTTTTCCTATTTGTCTGGAATCTGCATACAATTGGGGGAATTGAAATCCGCTTCCTCTCCTTCCTCTGAATTCTGGCTTGGCGTCAGGGATGAACTGCCCCTGCTGCTGGGTGTAGCACCGTTTGGGATGATCTACGGTGTTCTGGCGATGGCTGCCAGCCTGCCGCTGGGTATTTCGCAGGCGATGTCTTCCATTGTGTTTGCAGGTTCAGCGCAATTCATTACTGTTCAGCTGCTTGGTTCAGGGGTGCCCCTGCTGATCATCTTTCTCACGGGAGTAGTTGTCAACCTGCGTCATGCCCTGTACAGCGCTTCTGTTGCGCCTTACCTGCAGCACCTTTCACCAGCCTGGAGGGCTGGGCTGGCTTACCTGTTGACGGATGAGGCTTATGCGGTAGCAATCAACCACTACTCAGATGAAACCAGGCCAGGTAAACACAAGCACTGGTACTTCCTGGGAGCGGGCATCACCCTGTGGACCTGCTGGCAGCTCAGCTCTGCGCTGGGGATTTTCGTCGGCCAGGTTGTCCCTGCGGATCTGCCGCTGGAATTCACGCTGCCATTGATCTTTATCGCCCTGGTGGTGCCTAATTTACGCGACCGGGCTGCTGCTGCTGCAGCCATTGTTGCTGGCCTGGTCTCCGTGCTGGCATTCGGGCTGCCTTACAAACTGGGTTTGCTGCTGGCTGCAGCGGTTGGAATGGGGGTCGGCTTATGGCTGGAGAAGAAATAATGCCCCTCTGGCTGCTTATCATTGGCCTGGGTCTTGCGACATTCCTGACGCGCCTGTCGTTTATCTGGCTTTTCCAGCACTGGCAGCCTCCTGAGTGGTTGAAGCGCAGCCTGCGCTTTGTGCCGGTTACTGTCCTTACGGCGATTGCCATCCCCGAATTACTCCTGCCGGGAGGGGATTGGATGGTTCCTTTCGCCAACCCGCGCCTGATTGCTGGTGTGGTAGCAATCCTGGTCGCCTGGCGCTCCCGCAGTATGCTGTTGACCATCCTGGCTGGTATGGCAGTGCTCCTGGCAGCCAGCGCACTTCTGCTATAAACCTCCATTCCCGGTGTAAAATTGGAGTAATTCTCCTCCCATGGAAACGCACGGAAAAAAAACAACAGGTATGAAAGCTTTTATTGTCATCTGGCTTGGACAGTTGATCTCTGTCCTTGCGTCCAGTATGACGGGCTTTGCCTTGAGTATCTGGATGTACCAGCAAACGGAGAGCGCCACTGCCATGGGGCTGGTGCAGGTTTGCTTTATCACGCCCTTCCTGATCATGTCACCCTTTGCCGGGGTGATGGTGGACCGCTACAACCGCAAGCTGATGATGATGGTGAGCGATTTTACAGCTGTCCTTGCCACAGCTCTCATCCTGATTTTGCATCTCAGCGGGAACCTGCAATTCTGGCACCTCTACATCGCTGCCGTGTTGAACGGTATAGGCAACACCTTCCAGTGGCCGGCTTATTCGGCGGCTGTTGGAACGATGGTCGCCAAGGAGCAGCTGGGCAGGGTGAACGGCATGATGAGCCTGGTTGAAGCCGGACCGGGTGTGGTTGCTCCCCTTCTGGCGGGCATGCTCCTGCCGGTGATCGGGCTGACCGGGATCCTGACGATTGATATTGTTACCTTCTTCCTGGCAATCGGCGCATTGCTGGTCATTTTTGTCCCCCAGCCGCAAAGAACCGAAGAGGGGCAGAAAGCCCAGGGGAATATGCTCAAAGAAGCAGCCTTTGGTTTCCGCTACATTTTTGCCCGCCCCAGCCTGCTGGGATTGCAGATGCTGTTCTTTGCTGGCAACCTTTTCTCCGGGGTGGCATTTACAGTGATGGCTCCCATGATTCTGGCGCGCACGAACCAGAATGCGCTGATGTTTGGGACAGTGCAAACGGCTGGCGCAATTGGGGCGGTGGTTGGCGGGATTGCCATGAGCGCCTGGGGAGGGTTCAAGCGGCGCATCCACGGGGTGCTGGCGAGCTGGATCTGGTTTGGGCTTTTCAGTGCCTGCCTGGTTGGAACCGGGTTCGGTTTGCCGGTTTGGGTTGCAGGTGCGGCTTTAGGTGAGCTTGCCATTCCATTGATGAACGGTTCTAACCAGGCCATCTGGCAGGCCAAGGTTGCCCCAGATTTACAGGGCAGGGTGTTTTCGTCCCGCAGGCTGATCGCCTGGTTCACCAACCCGGTTTCCCCTATCATCGGCGGAACCATGGCGGATTTTGTGCTTGAACCCGCCATGCGCGCAGGCGGGTTCTTGCCCGATACCTTCGGATGGCTGGTGGGCACCGGACCCGGATCGGGGATGGGGCTGCTGATGCTGATTTGCGGGGTGTTGATATCCCTGGTGGGTGTGGCCGGTTATTTCATCCCGGTCATCCGCAAGGCAGAAGAACTGCTGCCAGATCATGAACAGATACCTGGAGCATCTGCAATACCTGGTTAAGATGAAAAAATCCCTGCACCTGCAGGGATTTTTTCGTTAATATCCTTTTATTTACGGCTGCCATAAGACAGGTAATCAAAATTGACAATCACCGGTAACATGTTATGGGACATTCCACCTAAACCAACCATGCCGGATTCTGGTAATGCGTAATCTTCAAGTTCAGTAATGAGGTTACCATTTACTTCTACGCTGATGGTGTTCCCTTCACAAGTCATTCTTAATGTATTGGCGTCAAAGGGGGTGAAGACATCTTTACTAAATTTTCCACTTGCAAGTTCAATATACGGGTTCTTTTCGTCAGTTTTTAGCGCCTGGTCATAGCGGTAGACAAAATAACGCGCTTCGTCGCTTACCCTGAATTCATACCATCCTGAGTAGTCATTTTTTGCTCGGCAGACAAGCGCCATGCCATTGACCTGGGCGCCATTTCCCTCAACTGACGCCTCAATTACTACATCTGGTCTGGCTGGATTTTTGTAGAATTTGTAGAGATAGGTTTCAGCCTCCTGAATATCGAACACCAGATTTCCACCCTTAAGCTCTACTTTTGAGATCATGGAGTCATTTCCAGCAGATGTAGTAACGACATATGTATCCAGCCAGGCTGGATCGGCAACAGAAAAGTCATCATAGAGAGAACGTTCCGTATCCTCTTCCGGCACAGGTGTGTTGGTTGGCAAAGCAGTCGGGGTTACTAATTCTTCTTTTAGAAAATTGGTGTCATTTGGTGCACAGCCAACCAGTATTACCACCAGAATAACCAGAGGTAACAAGAATTTGCCTTTCATATTTACTCCTTTCGACTAATGTTAATGATCATAAGAAACCGTCTTTGGTTTCAAGGCATTCTACTTATACGGGTTTCAATAAAGTTCTGTCAAGCGATGTTTGGCTTGATAAGGATAACCTTACAAAATTGAAAACCTGATTTTCTAATGTTGGCACGATTCTTACAACGTTGCGTTTGAAGCTTACCAGAACCATCAATGGCAGAACCCGGATGATGATGTATCCCAATACCTGCTTGTTATGAGCAATTCCACGAATGCGAAAACCGGTATCATGTCAGCCCACAATTTTCTGTCAGTTATCGCATGACCAGGAGATTAAACTAAAAATCCCCGGTTTCAAGCCGGGGATTTTTTCTTAATAATCATAGTTTGGTAATTGTCAAACTATTTCTTTTATAGTCTTCTCCCTGGATTTTAACAGGAACAAGATGGGAAGCACCAGCAGGTTAATCACGGCAAACACCAGCATGGTTGGCCCGTAATCGATCCGGTCTGCCAGCATGCCGCCCAGGCTGAGGCCGATGCCTTGCCCGACATTGGTGAATGCCATCAAGATGGCAAACATGGAAGCCGCTATGCTCGCCACTGTAAAGCGCATGGCCAGGGCAAAGTAGACTGCCTGGTAGGTACCGTACCCGATCCCGAATAACAGGGCGAATACAAAAGCCAACCAAAGCGGGGTATTCTGGCTGACCCCGAATCCCAGGACGAGCAGCGAAAGGGTGGACACCGACAGAGAAAGCAACACTGCATTACGCCAGCCAATCCGGTCGCTGAGCCTGCCGCCCCCCAGCCCGCCTACAACCACGCCAATCCCCCATATGGTAGTGATAAATCCGGCTGTGCTCAGGGAAATGCCCAGAACTTGCTCGAAATATGGGTTAACCAGCTGGTTGGCACCGACGATCACCAGGAATGAGATCAACCCGATCCATACCACACCGGCGATGGTCCAAGATTTAAAGGCGGAAAATGCCTTCCAATTGAAGCGCTGGCTGGCCGGGCGTTCACCTTCATGCGTTTTGAGGACAAACGGCAGCGGCAATAAGGTCAAAATTGCCAGCAACCAGAAAACTGCATACCAGGATGCTTTTTCTGCCAGCAGACCGACCACGGATGCGGTCACGATCACACCAACAGCACGGCCGCCCACCATCAACCCTTGAATAAGGCCTCGCTCGGTATCTGGAACCGTATCCAAAGCCAGGCCGTCAGTACAGGTATCGTACAACGCCATGCCCATTTGCAGGATGAATGCCAGGGCTACGAACCCCCAGTACATGCTGTTGGGGTCAAGAAAAGGTGCGATCACCAGGCAGGTGAACTGGATCGCCAGCCCGAGCAAGATGTATGGCTTGCGGTGACCGATGTTGAAAAGGTTCACCCGGTCGGAGAGGATGCCCAGGAAGATCTTGATCACAAATGGGATCAGGGCAATGGTGGCGAAAATGCCTACCCTGGTCATGGAAACACCCCGGGAGAGGAAATAGAGGGCGTTTAATGAGGTGAAGTAACTGAGGATGGTGCCCTGGGTGAAATACAGCAGGGCAAACATACTGTAACGGGAGACCTTTGAGGCAGACATGTACACTCCTGAATTTATGTTCTGGATTTATTGTATACCAACCTGGTAGTGAGCATTTTCCCGCGATAATCTTCTATAATCGTATCAGGACCAGCGACTCTTTTAACGAGGTTTACCGTTAAGGGTTATTGAACAGCTGCGCCGCATGCATACCATGACCGAAATGACTGAAACCCAAGCCGTAAGAGCAGCCAGCCGGGGCGACCCTGATGCAGTGGCGCACCTGTATGAACTTTACCATACCGGCATCTTCCGTTTCCTGTATTACCGTACCGGTTCAATACAGTCCGCTGAAGACCTGACCTCCGAAGTATTCCTGAGGATGGTTCGGTCGCTGTCAGGGTTCCAGCCGGGTAGGGGTACTTTTGCAGCCTGGCTGTACCAGATCGCCCGCCGGGTGCTGTACGATTGGTATCGAAGCAACGCAGCCCATCCGCTGGTCGAACTGGCAGAAACCCATCCTGACCCTGCCCCAAAGCCGGATGAGACAGCAGAGCGGAGATTGGAGCATGCCGTGCTGGCACAGGCGATGCGTTCGTTACCAGCCGAGCAGCAGGAAGTTTTGATTTTGCGGTTCATCAATGGGCTTTCGCTCGGGATGACCGCAGAGGCAATCCACCGCAGCATCGATGCAGTCAAAGGGCTGCAAAGCAGGGGATTGCAGAAATTGCGAGAAGTTTTAACAGAAAGAGGTGTGTTATGACTAAAGATATCTTATCAGGTATTGAAACCGAAGCTGATGCGGAGCTGGTCAGCCGGCTTCAACAGGTGGATCACCCCGCCTTAGCGGCAGATAAAGCCAGTACACAGGTGACACAATTGAAAGCAGCAGCCAGGGCACAACGCACTGCATCTGCGCAAAAATCCTGGAAGTGGATCCTGGCGGTAACAGGAACTGTGGTAATGGTCACCCTGGTTGTAATAGGGTTCATGGCTGGTTTATTGCGGAATGTCCAGCAGGTACAGGCTGCCAGTCTGGATAATATCAATGGCATCGTGGAGATTTCAAAAGATGCCGGTCAGACCTGGATAGTGGTGGAAGACGGTGAGGGACTTACCAGCGGAGATGGGCTCCGAACATATACTGATTCCGGCGTAATGCTAACCTTCCCGGATGGTTCGGTGGTAGCGGTAGGCGAGGAAGCAGAGATCTTTGTTTCCACTTTGGACTACCAAACGAGAGTATTGACCCTGGAATTGCTTCAGACGGCAGGCGAGACCACTCACTGGGTTGTTCCTGTCAGGGAGGGTGGAAAGTACCTGGTGAATACGGTTACCGGTACCGCGCAGGTACATGGGACAGTTTTTAATATCAATGTCCCTGATACCGAATTGGCACGCTTTGCAGTTACCGATGGCCTGGTAGAAGTAAGCAACGATGGCAATGAGATCCTTCTGGCTGCTGGGCAGGTGACCCTGGCGGAAGGTGACGGCACACTGGTGCCTGCTGCATACGATTTCAGCCTGAAAGGTGAACTGGAAGCCATCGGCGCTGACGGCACCTGGACGGTGAGTGGAGTTACTTTCAAGGTTACTGAGGACACCCGCCTGAAAGGTGAATTTGTTGTTGGTGATTTCATTCACGTGATCGGCAGGGTGCTTGAAAGCGGAGAGCGTGTGGCAGATATGATCATGTACTCGCAGGTGGATAAAGAGATCCTGTGTTTCTCCGGCACGGTTGAAAGCATCAGTGAGACCGAATGGGTGATTAGCGGGCAGTCTGTGGTTGTAAACAGTGATACTATCCTGGGTGAAGGCCTTGAGGTTGGTTCGCTGGTAGAGGTAAGGTTTACAGTACAGGAAGATGGAAGCTGGCTGGCGCTGGAGATCAGTCAATTTAGCGATGAACAGGGACCCCCGGAAAAGAAGCCCACCAAACAGCCTCGGGAACCAAAAGGACCAAAAGGGGAAGTGAATGGGACTGGAGAGCCGGAGCAGGAGATGGAAGGCACCCCGGGTCCGGTCAAGGAGCAAGGTATTTGTGACCCAGAAACTGAGCAGATCCAACCTGAAGCTGTCAGGCTGGCAGAACGCTACAGTGTGACTTATGAAGAGATTATGGGATGGTTCTGCCTGAATTACGGTTTTGGCGAGATCGACCTGGCTTACCGTATGTCGCTCGATTCCGGCACACCGGTGACAGAGATCTTTGCCATGCGCGAATCAGGAACGGGCTGGGGGTTGATCAAACAAACTCTTTTCCCGAAAGAAAAACCTGTTAATAAGCCTGACCCGAATAATAACAATCTGGATCTTACACCAGGGCCAGATCCAAATCCAAATCCTAATAAAGGTAAGAATTAGCGGTATTGGAAGAAGAAAGAGGCTGACCCAAAAGTAGGTC
>DHHC01000008.1 GCA_002403095.1 Leptolinea sp. UBA4782 | reverse complement strand
CCGGAGAACGGGGGGCAAAGCCTGTGAAAAAGTCAATCCTTCAAACCACATGGAACTCCATGCCCGGGCCGCACGACATCACCCGCACCACCCTGCCGAACGGAATTACCCTCCTGTGCCGGCCAAACTTCAGCAGCCCTTCGGTTTACCTGACCGGATATTTAGCCGCTGGCAGTATCCAGGACCCGCCCCAAAAGCTTGGGCTGGCGAACTTTACCGCCAGGAGCTTGATGCGCGGTACGCAGAAACGCAGTTTTCAACAAATCTACCAGGAACTGGAGACGATCGGCGCCAGCATGGGGTTTGATGCAAACGTGCACACTTCCAGTTTCAGTGCCCGGGCACTTTCAGAAGACCTGCCCCTGATCCTCGACTTACTTTCGCAGGCGCTTCGTTTTCCGCTTTTCCCGGAGGAACAAATCCTGAAAGTGCGGGCTCAATTGTTGACTGGCCTTGCCATGCGCGCCCAGGATACAGCGGAGATGGCATCGCTGGAATTCGACCGTCTCCTCTTTCCAAACCATCCTTACGGTCGCCCGGAGGATGGCTTTCCGGAATCTGTCGGCAGCATTCAAGCCGGAGAACTGGCAGCTTTTCATGGCAATTACTACAAACCCAACGGAATGGTACTGGTCATCGTGGGTGGAATTGCGGCCGAAGCAGCCCTGGACATGGTTGCAGCCCAGTTCAGCGACTGGCAGCCCGACCTGCATCCGGAGACTTTCGATTCCCCTCCTGTTTTGCCCCCTGACAAGCCTGCCCGCAGCCACATTACCATCCCCGGCATGAGCCAAACAGACCTGGTGATGGGAACCCTCGGGCCAGCCAGAACCTCGCCGGATTACATTCCAGCTGCACTGGGCAATAATATCCTGGGTCAGTTCGGCATGATGGGCCGGATCGGCGATGTTGTGCGTGAAAAAGCCGGACTGGCATACTACGCCAGTACCAGCCTGAATGCCTGGATGCATGTTGGGTCATGGGAAGTTTCAGCCGGGGTGAATCCCCAGAACCTGCAGAAAGCAATCGACTTGATCATTTCAGAGATCAGCCGTTTCGTCCAGGAACCTGTCTCCGCTGACGAACTTTCCGACAGCCAGTCCAATTTCATCGGCCGCCTGCCGCTCCTGATGGAATCAAACGGCGGTGTGGGAAATGCCCTCGTGAACATCGAGCGGTTCAACCTGGGGCTGGATTACTACCAGCAGTATGCAAACCGGGTAATGACTGTGTCAACTGATGATGTGCTGAATACTGCCCGGAGATACCTCAACCCGGATGCATTGATCGTAACCAGTGCTGGGGTAATGGAGTAGAGCATGATCAGGGTTTACAGCGGGATCGACCTGGTATCGCTGGACCGCCTGGACAGGCTGCAACCTGAAATTCGGGAAAGGTTTATCCGCAGGGCGCTAACCGTGCGCGAAATCGAAGACAGCGGCGGGCTTCCAAACAGCATCCTTGGCAAGATCGCAGCCAAAGAAGCTGTCTCCAAGGCTCTCGAATGCGGGATTAGCGCTGTGGGATGGCAATCGATCGAGATCCTGAGCAGGGAGAATGGCGCACCTTACCTTGTATTGCATGCGGCTGCAAACCAGGCAGCTCTTGAAAAGGGGATATTCTCCTGGTCCATCAGCATTACGCACGAGCGCACCCACGCTGCAGCTGTTGCAATCGCACTGGGCGGCAGCCTCGACACGGAGAGCCCAAAAGGATAAGAAATGCGCATCCTGGCGATCAGCGACGAGGAACTCGGGAATATCTACAATCCGCAGATCCGCGAGCGGTTCAAGCATATCGACATCGCCATCAGCTGCGGCGACCTGCCGTATTACTACCTGGAATACATCATCTCCATGCTGGATATCAACCTGTATTATGTACGCGGCAACCACGCCAGGGATGTCGAATTCAGCATCGACGGACAGAAGAAATCACCCTGGGGCGGGGTTGACCTGCACCGCAAGGTGGTGCGGGACGAAAGCGGGTTGATCCTGGCTGGGGTTCAGGGCAGCCTGCGCTACAACAATGGCCCTTACCAGTATACCCAGGCAGGGATGTGGGAAAACATCCTCACCCTTGTCCCCAAATTGCTGCTTAACCGGATTGTCTACGGCAAGTACCTGGATATTTTCGTCACCCATGCTTCACCCTGGAAAATTCATGACCGGACCGATCGGCCGCACATCGGGAGTAAGGCTTTCCGCTGGTTCAACCGGGTCTTTCAGCCGGCTATCCACCTGCACGGGCATATCCATGTTTATAAGAATGATGAGATCACCGAAACCCAGTTCCAGAAAACCCGCATCATCAACGCTTTCGGGTACAAAGAAATCGAAATTGAATCATTAACCTGTGACGGGCTTTCGTTTGCCTCGCGCCAGGCGCGCCACGGGAGGAATGAGTAAATGGACTATCATCCGGAAATCTTAAATAATGCCATGATCCAGGCAATCGCCCGGACTGACTTTCAAACCGCGCACAGGCGTGGATTTTTGCGCAAGGTAACCAGCTGGTTCACCAACAAGGATAACAGCCTGCTTCCATTCGACGAGGTTGTAAAGCAGTTGCCGATCTGCGGTCAGCACTACCTGGGCATGCGCGAAATCCCCCTCAACAAAGTTATCGGCAGTGTTGGCCGTTACCATGACTTCGACCGGGCTTTTCTGCCATTGCGCACCCACACCAAGAGCCGCTGGATGAGCATTGACACCGCTCACTTGCAGGATGTCATCCTCCCCCCGATTGAGGTGTATAAGATTGGTGAAGCTTACTTCGTCAAAGACGGCAACCACCGCGTTTCAGTAGCCCGCGAGAAAGGGCAGTACTACATTGATGCCGATGTGATTGAGCTGGATATTGATGTGCCATTTGACCCTGACATTACCATCAGGGAAATCATCCGTAAACGTGAGCAGGCAATCTTTTACGAAAAGATCGACAAGGGCAATACCTTGCCGGATGCGGAATTTGAGCTGTCAATAACCGGCGCTTACAACCGGCTGCTGGAGCATATTGAAGTGCACCGCTGGTATATGGGTGAAGAGCGTAAAACAGCTGTACCAATGAAAGAAGCCATACAATCCTGGTACAGGGATGTATATAAACCGCTGGTGGATGTCATCCGGGAGCAAAACATCATGGCTGAGTTCCAGGGAAGAACGGAAACAGATCTTTACCTGTGGATTATTGAACACCTGCAATACTTGCGGGAGAAATACTGCCAGGAAATCAGCCTGGAAGAGGCGGCTGCCCATTTTGCAGAGGAATACGCCCCGGGCTTTTTCAGGCGCATATTCCATTTCTTCAATGGGAGAAGAGACCCGATTAAACTGAAAAAATTTAAAGCACCGAAGAAAAACGGCAATTGCCCCGACAGCTAATGGGGTGAACCTGTACCTTCCATCATTCCAATCCAGAAATGGTTGGGGAGGATTTGCTGGGCAGCGCGGATCTCAATCCCATTTGCGTGAAATCCCTTGGCAAGCATGGAAGGATGCACGTAGCACAGGTCAGGTTTCCTTCCATACTTTTTCTGGTAATAGCTGGCAGCCTCTTTCACTTTTTCGGCAAAATCGGTTTTTGGGCTGTTATCAAACCACAACAATCCGGTCATCATTTGGCACCTCATATAATAGAATATATGTTCTATATTATACTCCTGCAGGCTGGTTTGTCAATAGTCAGCAATGCATCAGTTTTCCCAGGCTGCAGCCTGTGTTACAATTTGCACATTGATACGTTGATTTCCAACAAGGAGGATGCAGCTGTGATTAAAGATGCCTTGAAAGAAGCCGAAGGAAGGATGCTCAGTGCCATTACAGCACTGGACGAAGACCTCTCCGGGATCCGTACCGGACGAGCCAGCCCTGCCCTGGTTGAGAAGATACCGGTGGAATATTACGGCACAGCTGTACCCTTGATCCAGTTGGCAACTATAAGCGTGCCGGAAGCCCGTTCCTTGCTGATCCGCCCCTTCGATCCCACTACGATCAAGCACATTGAAAAAGGCATCCTTGCTTCAGAACTGGGCCTTACTCCCAATAATGACGGGAAAGTGATCCGCCTGAACCTGCCGCCTCTCACTGAAGAACGCCGCCGCGACCTGGCGAAGGTGGTCCACAACCGGGTGGAAGAATCCCGGGTGTCGATCCGCAATGTCCGCCGCGATGTAATCAAAGACCTTAAAGAGTTCGAACACGAAAAGCTGATCTCAGAAGATGACCTGAAGCATGGTGAAGAGGAACTGCAGAAATTAACTGACCGGATGATCACTCAGGTGGATGAGGTGGGCGAACGGAAACAGAAAGAGATTATGGAAGTCTAGCCTTTCGCTATGCCAGAAGAAAAAAAATACCCTCCCCTCGCAAAAACGCCTGTCCATGTGGCTGTTATTATGGATGGGAATGGCCGCTGGGCTACCAGCCGCGGGCTGCCGCGCCTGTCCGGCCATAAGGCTGGCGCCGAAAACCTGCAGCGCATTATCCGTGCATCCATCAGCTTCGGCGTAAAGTACCTCACCCTGTATGTGTTTTCAACCGAGAACTGGAACCGACCGCAGGATGAGATCAGTGGGTTGCTGCAAATCCTGGAGGATGTGATCGACCGCGAGCTGGATGAATTGAACCGTGAAGGTGTCCGCCTGATACACATCGGTCACCTGGAACGCCTCAATAAGAAGCTGGCCGGGAAAATCACCCAGGCCATGGAACTGACCCGCAACAATGACCGCCTGGTTGTTAACCTGGCGTTCAGCTACGGGGGCAGGGATGAGATCACCTGTGCCATTAAAAAGATTATTGCTGACGGTGTCGCTGCAGACAGTATCGATGAAACACTGATTGGCTCCTACCTGTTTACCGCCGGGATCCCGGATCCTGATCTGATTATCCGCACCTCAGGCGAGTACCGGGTCAGCAATTTCTTGATCTGGCAGGGAGCATACTCGGAATGGTACTTTACCCCCACCCTGTGGCCCAATTTTGATAAAGATGAGTATTACACAGCACTGGTAGAATACGGCAAGCGCGACCGCCGTTTTGGCAAGTTAAAATCGGCCCCGCAAACTCCTGTCCCTGTTCCGGGTGATGCTGACTAAACGCATCCTTGTTCTGATTTTCCTGATTCCCACCTGTGTTGGTTTTGCAGCCCTGGGCGGGTGGTATTTCGCCGTTTTCATGGCAAGTTTGCTGGCTGTGGCAGGCTGGGAATGGGCAAATGCATTTTCCCTGGGAAATTACCGGCCTTCACGCTGGATTCTGACACCGGGGATCATTCTGCTGGTCCTCTCGCGCCAGGTACCGGTTCCACGCCTGACAGAAGCCATCCTGGCAGCCTGTATCCTGGCAGCCATGACCGTCCATCTCCTGCAATATGAACAGGGGCGCGATCTGGCAGCCACTGACCTGATGGTCACCCTGGGCGGACTGCTGTACCTGGGATGGCTGGGAGGTCATTTCATTCTGCTGCGCGCCTTGCCGGATGGAATGTTCTGGATCCTGCTGGCGTTATCTGCTGTCTGGTTCACCGACCTGGGCGGGTTCCTGGTGGGGAGGAAATGGGGGAAGCATAAACTTTCGCGCCGTGCCAGCCCGAACAAAACCTGGGAAGGGTATGCCGGGGGAATCGTTTTTGCCGCAGCACTGACACCATTGATCGCTTTGCTCTGGCAGCTGGTTACCCCACTGGTGACGCCGCTGCACGGCCTGGTGATCGGTCTGGTGGTCAGCATCCTGGCACCGCTCGGCGACCTGGGGGAGAGTATGATCAAAAGGCAATTCAACCTGAAAGACAGCTCCAACCTGTTGCCCGGTCACGGCGGTATCCTGGACCGGATCGATTCGTGGTTGTGGGCAATTCCTTTAGCCTATTACTTGCTGCTGCTGTGGCTGTAACCCCCGCCGGGTTGAGCGGGATAATTGACTCCGCCTGCCTGAAGTGCTATTATTAAAAAACATCATTCATTTATCCTGTTCTTTAACATCATATTTAGGAGTTTTATATGAGCACTGATTTTATTTTCCGTCTTGTTGGGATGGTTGTCTTCACCATCCTGGGTGTCCAACTGGGAACTCAGCTTGGCTATTCTGCGAATACCGCTCCCGGAGGGGCACCGTTTTCTGTAGAGCAATATTCATTCACAATTGGTTTGGTTGGCGCACTCATTGGTCTTATTCTCACTCCCTATATTACAACCCGCCCAGTAAGGTTTGTCCGCAAGTTACTGAACAAGCTATCCACGCAATCCCTATTTTCGGGGCTGGTAGGCATGATCGCCGGCCTGATCATTGCGGGGCTGCTTGCCAATCCGCTTTCACTGCTTCCTGGTATTTTTGGCAAGATCATGCCCTTTGTCGGCGTTGTATTTTTCGGGTACCTGGGGGTGGCGATCTTTACTACCCGGCAAAATGACCTGATTGGCGTTTTTCAGAACCTGTTCAGCCGCCCGGGATCCCAGGCGGCTGGATCTGGAATCGCGCCAGCCAGTCCGGACCAGCGCACCATATTGCTGGATACCAGCGTCATCATTGACGGGCGGATCGCAGACATTGCCCGCACAGGTTTCATCCCCGGGGCATTGCTCATCCCGCGCTTTGTCTTGAACGAGCTGCAATTCATCGCAGATTCATCCGACAGTTTGCGGCGCCAGCGCGGGCGGCGCGGCATGGAAGTCCTTTCTGCTTTACAAAAAGAACCCAATATCCCCGTGCGCATCTCCGACATCGATGTGGAAGGAATGCGCGAAGTGGATGATAAACTGGTGGTGCTGGCCCGCCAGCTGCGCTGCCCCATCTTGACCAATGACTACAACCTGAACAGGGTTGCAGAGCTGCAAGGGGTGACCATCCTCAATGTCAATGAGCTGGCGAACGCCGTCAAATCTGCCCTGCTGCCGGGGGAAGTTCTTCACATCCGGGTCATCCAGGAAGGCAAAGAGCAGAACCAGGGCGTAGGGTACATGGATGATGGCACCATGGTGGTAATTGAAAACGGGAGGGATTACCTGGACCAGGAGATCAACGTAACCGTAACGAAAGTCCTGCAGACTGCTGCCGGACGCATGATCTTCGCCCGACCAGAATAACACGCAGGAGAACTATTCAGTATGAGCATCAAGCTTTACAGCACATTAAGCAGAAGAAAAGAAGATTTCGAAACAATCGAACCCGGCAAAGTCCGCATGTACGTTTGCGGTGTGACAGTTTACCATAAAGCCCATATCGGGCATGCCATGTTTGCCCTGGTATTCGACGTGATCCGCCGCTACCTGGAGTACCGCGGCTACGCGGTCAGGCATGTCATGAATTTCACAGATGTGGATGACAAGATCATCAACCGCGCCAACCAGCTGGGTGTAAACCCGTTTGAACTGGCAGAAGGCTACATCCGTGAGTTTCAACAAAACCTGGCAGACCTCAACGTGCTGCCTGCCACCATTAACCCGCGGGCCACCCAAGAGATTGACCTGATTATTAAAATGATTGAGGGGTTGATTGAAAAAGGGTTTGCCTACCCGCTGGACAGCGATGTGTACTTCCGGGTGGACAAAGACCCGGATTACGGCAAGCTTTCAGGCCGCAGGCTGGATGACATGCAAGCCGGAGCCAGGATCGATGTGGACAACCGCAAAGAAAACCCGATGGATTTTGCGCTCTGGAAAGCCTCCAAGCCGGGTGAGCCCGCCTGGGACAGCCCCTGGGGTCAGGGTCGCCCGGGCTGGCATATCGAATGCTCTGCCATGAACCTCAACCATCTCGGCGAGCAGATCGACATCCACGGCGGTGGCAACGACCTGATCTTCCCGCACCACGAAAATGAAATCGCCCAGACCGAAAGTCTGACCGGAAAACAATTCGCCCGATACTGGGTGCATAACGGCATGCTTCAGCTTTCCGGTGAAAAGATGTCGAAATCCCTCGGCAACCTGGTGAGCATCGATGATTTCCTGGCCAAACATAAAGCCGACTCGCTGCGCTTCCTGATCCTCAACAGTGGCTACCGCAACCCGCTTTCCTACAGTGACGAGATCGTCGAACAGGCAGACCGGGCAATCGAACGCCTGCAATCCGGGCTACGCCCGGCAGAAGCTGCCGCTGCTGGGGCTTCTACCCAGGATCTGGAAGACCTGCAAAAACAAATGGTTGCCACCCGGACAGGGTTTGAGCAATCCATGGATGATGACTTCAACTCCGCCGGCGCCCTGGGTTACCTTTTTGAGCTGGTACGGGTTATCAACCAGGCACATGCAGAAGGCGCAACCGCTGCCCAGCTGGCTCCAGCCCAGGACCTGTTGAAAGAATTGACCGGTGTGCTCGGTTTACAGCTGGAAAATTCCCGGGCGGGAGACCAGGCAGTCGAACCCTTTATCCAGCTCCTGATCGACCTGCGCCTGGAGCTGCGCGCCCAGAAACTCTACCAGCTTTCTGACCTCATCCGCAACCGGTTGCTGGATATGGGTGTCATCCTTGAAGATGGCAAAGGCGGCACTTCCTGGAGATTTAAATAGTGCGCGAGTGGATAGTCGGCCGCAACCCGGTGTATGAAGTCCTGCGCGCCAGGCAGCGCCAGGTGTTCAAGGTACAGATTGCCGCCGGAGTACAGCCTTCCTCCCGCCTGAATGAAATCACCGTACTGGCGAAAGAACGGCACATTCCAGTCGAGTCCGTCCCGCGCCAGGCACTGGATAAGTTGGACGAACACCACCAGGGCGTGGCAGTTGAAGCCAGCGCATATCACTACCGCGCTGTGCAGGATATTCTTGAGATAGCCAGCCAGCCTGGCAAGCCTGCCCTGATCCTGGTACTGGATATGATCCAGAACCCACAAAATCTCGGCACCTTGCTGCGAAGCGCAGAAGCACTTGGGGTTGACGGGGTCATCATGCCGCTCGCCCGCACAGCAGGGGTTACCCCGGCTGTGGTGCATGCTTCATCCGGCGCCAGCGAGCATGTACTGGTCGCACAGGCGAACCTGGCACAAGCAATTGAGTCACTCAAAGAAGCCGGTGTCTGGATTCTGGGACTGGAGGCAGGGCAGGGATCGCGTTCGATCGAGCAGGTAGACCTGACCATCCCGCTGGCATGGGTGGTCGGCAATGAAGGGGAAGGCATGCGTGCGCTGGTAAAAAAGTCCTGCGACTTGCTCGTCTCGCTTCCCATGAGCGGCAAAGTAGATTCGTTCAACGCTGCGGTTGCCGGCTCAATGGCATTATTCCATACCGTTATGCTGCGTCGCATGAAAACAATGTGATCAGTATAAAGATGATACATGATACAGGACATATAAATAATTAATACTGACGTGCTATACTAAATACACTTAAATAATTATCAGGAGGATATTATGGATATCAGCAAGAAATTAAACGATGCAATCAATGCCCAGATCGGTCATGAATTTGAAGCCACCCTGCAATACTTGAGCATGGCAGCTTATTTTGAGGAAGAGGGCTACAAAAACCTCGCCAAACGGATGTACGAACAGGCAGAAGAAGAACACGCACACGGCATGAAATTCTTCAAGTTCGTCCTCGAACGCGGCGGCAAGGTGGAAATCCCCACCCTTCCCGGGCCCAAAGCTGTGTTTACCTCAGCCCTGGAAGTTTTCAAAGCAGCCCTCGCCTGGGAAAAAGTTGTCACCAAAAACATTTACAACCTGGTAGAGATCGCCATTGCCGATAAAGATTATGCCACCCAGCAGTTCCTGAACTGGTTCACCAACGAACAGATCGAAGAAGAAGCCAACATGGAAGGCTACATCAAGCTGGCTGAAAAAGTAGGTAAAGACCACGAGTACTTGCTTGAAGGGCATGTTTAATACCTGCATCCGGCTGGCTTGAGTTTCAACCAGCAATTGAGGTAAGTTTTTTTGGAAACCTGTTATCCTTGACAGGTTTCCTTTTTTTGCAATGCACAAACAATTCGGTATCATCAATAAGTGAACCATGGCATCCCACATGTCGATGGATGCCCTGGTCACTCTGCGCCCGCCCGGCGGGCTGCCTATGATCCCCCGCATGCTGGAATTGGTGTGTTAATCTGGCAGGTACAACCCCCCGGTATCGCGCAGCCAGGCGGCAACCGCATCTGCAGTTCCAGCCACATTGTTATCTGAAATATCCAGGTGCAAAACCGGCAGCATGCTCTGGGCAACCAGTTCCCTCAATTGTTCCTGTTCGGTAATGAATACATCCAGGTTGTCATACTGTGAGGGCTTGCCCGATACCTTCAGCCTTTCTTCACGCGCCTGTGCAAAAGATTCAGGTGAGCGGGTCAAAAACACCAGGCGGAAGCCGAGCGGCAGCAACCGCTCTTCCAGCCAGCTGAAATCGTACAGTTTTCCATGATTCATCAGCTGGTACAACTGGGTAGAAATATGGAAGCGGTCCACAATCCAGGAGTAATAGCGCTGCAATTCGAACATCCGCGCCCAGGTCTGGTATGTCTCCATAGCCTGGGCTTCCTCGGATGGGTCAAAATTAATCAATCCCCTCCCCCACGGAAAATTGGTGAAGCCGCACCATTCGGCTGAAATAAGCGGGGAATGGTAGCGGTACTTGCGCGGCCCAACCACGCCGGGATGGTCATTCAGGGTGAACGCCAGTTCGGTTTTTTGGGTCAGGCGCGTACCCTCCAATATTATTTTTGGCACCATCTTCCCAGCCATTGCACCTCCGCTTGTTACAGCTAGTATAGCAATAGTTTATGGTAATATAAATGGCATCTGGCTCTTATGAATCTGTACCACTTCCCATTTCGGATTAAACGTTACCTCCTGCATTTTTTAATATGCGGGCTTGCCGGCTTGATCCTGCTGGTCAGCCTCTCCCTGGCTGTGCCTGCCCCGGTGAACGCGGCAGCAGACGAGATCACCATATCCTCCCTGCAGATCGATATCTGGCCTGAATACGACCGTCCGGCTGTGCTGGTTACCTACCGCATCCACCTTTCGAACGATACCATCCTGCCTGCCAGCCTGTCCATTTCGATCCCGAAAGAGGCCAGCCGGCCCTCCCGCCTGGCTGTGCAGGAATTGGACGATATGTATTATGACATCAATTTCAGCACCACCGAGCTGGATGAAGAGGTGATCATTACATTTATCACTCCTTCACAGGATATCCAGCTGGAGTATTACGATCCCCGCCTGGTTTTCTCTGACACTTTACGCAATTATGCGCTGGAGTGGAAGAACCCATACCTGGTCAACGCCCTGACCATACGCGTACAGCAGCCGGTGAATACCGTCAGGATGACGCTCTCCCCGGATATGGGCTCAAGCCGGACCGGGCAGGATGGGTTGGATTATTTCCTCTACCTGGCAGGTTCACTGGATGCCGGCAGGTCTTTCGTTATTTCATTAGAATATGAAAAACCGGATTTCCTGCTGAGTTCAGGCCTGCAATCGGTCTCACCCCTTGATCCCATTAACTCGCGCACCAATGGCAGGACAACCATATCCAGGGCTGTCCCCTGGGCGGCAGCTATCCTGGGGATCATTTTGATCGTTACAGGCGGCTTGTGGTACTGGCAGATTGGTAAGCGGGTACCCTCCAGGGTTGCGGATGCTTCGGTCATCAACAAGAACGGCCCATCTATCAAACAAGCTCAGCAGTTAATCAGCCAGACCTACATCTATTGCACCCATTGCGGTAAACGCATGCAGCGCAGTGACAGATATTGCCGGGATTGCGGCAAAGAGATCGATCTCCTGTAAAGCGGAATTCTTCTATGAGCAGCCTGACTCAACCAGATCAAGAAACTACCAGGAAACCAGCCAAACCTACCCCCTGGCAGGTAGCGCGCGATTATGCCCTTATTCTGCTCGGAGGGCTTGTCCAGGCACTTTCCATGCGCCTTTTCCTCGTGCCCGCCCAGATGGTCAGCGGCGGTATCAGCGGCGCCGCCCAAATTATCAACTCCTACACGCAATGGCCAATCGGCTTGATGGTCTTCGTTGGCAATATACCCCTCTTCCTTTTAGGATGGCGCTACCTGGGACGTGCCCGCTTTGCATTAAGGACGGCAGTTGCTATCGCAACCTTTTCGCTGTTTACTGATCTGCTGGTCTTCTTTATCCCGCCCGAAGGGGTTACCAGCGATATGGTGCTTAACTGCCTGTACGGCGGGATCACGCTTGGCATCGGCCTGGGCCTGGTTTACCTGGGCAAAGGAACCAGCGGCGGCTCGGATATCCTGGGGCGCATCCTCAACCGCAAGCTGGGCATCCCAATCACCCAGGCTTACCTGATCACCGATGCGCTGGTTGTGCTGGCAAGCGGATTTTCCTTCGGCTGGCCGCAAGCGCTTTATGGCCTGGTGGTGATCTACGTCAGCGGGGTGGCAGCTGAAATGGTTTCGGAAGGGACGGGCATTTTCCGTTCGATTATGATCGTCACCAACCAGCCCGACCAGGTTCGCGATGTCATCCTGCACAATATGGAACGCGGGGTTACCATCCTATCCGGTAAGGGCGGGTACACCGGCACCGAGCGGCCTGTACTCTATTGTGTGGTGACCCGTGCAGAGGTGAACCAGCTCAAAGAAATGGTGTCAGAAATCGACCCGGCTGCATTCATGGTGATCGGAACCGCACACGAAGCCCTGGGGGAGGGTTTCAAATCATTTGAAAGAGATAAATGAACCTGTTTAAGCCAGGGAATGTTGAATAGCGGCAGCCGCAATGATCATCTGCCCCAGGTGATAGGTCACATGTACCACGGTGCGCCCGTGTGCAATCGGCCGGTCAAAACGGTCAATCCCCAGCACGATATCAGAAACCACAAACAATGCAGCACCCAGGGTCATTAACCGGGCATGCGCAGGCAGCCAGGTATCTTTGTAGAGTGTCAGGCTGGCTGAGACCAGGAAAAGCGCCTCGATCAACCCGTAGAAAATAACGGCAATTGACAGATGCCGCGGCCCGTTCCGGCTGCGGATTTTTTTATAGATAAAGCCAACCGGCAGGATTGCCGCCAGAACAAGGAGCAAACCGCCTGCATAAGCCAGGGGATTAGATGGTAAAGGAGTCTGGTTCAGGGCAGCCATGTACCAGGTTTGCCCAACCAGGAAAGATGCCAGCCCAAGGATGAAAAAACGCGCCCGCATCATCAGCAGGATATCCCCCAGCAGGCAGAAAACCAGCCCAATGCCATAGAAAAGCATTTCACCCTGCCAGCGGGTGTTCGTAAAGGTTGCGATGATGAGGAAGATCACTGTGGCCGGTTTGGCAATATACATGACCTTGCGATTGCTGAACCAGGTGGCGGTCCAGTCCACCACAGCCGATGCACCTGAGAGTACGAACCAGGTCCAGGCCATATTATTCGTCTTTAGGAAGGATATAACCCAGTTGTGCCAGCGCTTCGGAATTATTGCGCCAGTTCTTGTTGACCTTCACCTTAAGCTCAAGGTAAATCTTGCGGCCGCTCATAGCCTCAATCTCCTGCCGGGCTGTACTGCCGATCTTCTTCAGCATTTCGCCCCCTTTGCCGATCACGATGCCCTTATGGTTTTCCCGCTCCACATGCAGGGTAGCAACGATATGAGCCAGGTGTTCCGAGCGTTCGTTAAACTCGTCCACCCGCACACCGATGGAATGGGGAATTTCATCCCGCAGGTGCAGCAACGCTGCTTCGCGGATCAGGTCTGCAGCAATATCGCGTTCATACAGGTCAGTCACCTGCTCTTCATCGTAAAAAGCCGGACCTTCTGGTAAATGGTCAATAATGGCCTGCAGGATAACTTGCTGCGACTCAAGTTTATGAGCGGTGAGGGTAATTACTTCTGCAGTCGGATACAGGGTGGAGTATTGTTCGCTGCGCTTGTTAATATCCTCTTTTCCCAGCAGGTCGCACTTGTTCAGCACCAGCGCCACCCAACCGGCTGGCGGACTGGCATTGAGTTTATCAGCAATGAGCAGATCCTCCGGGTGCGGGCTGACACTGACATCAACCAGCCACAGGATCACATCTGCATCCGGGATCGACTGCAGGGCAACATCATTCATGTATTCACCCAGCTTGTGCAGCGGTTTATGGATACCGGGAGTATCCATGAATACCAGCTGGGCATTTTCCAGGGTAAGGATGCCCAGCTGACGGCGGCGGGTAGTCTGCGGCCTGGGCGAGACAGCTGCAATCTTCTGCCCCAGCAAGGCATTTAATAATGTTGATTTCCCCACGTTGGGGCGGCCAATTAACGTGACAAATCCTGAGCGAAAGTTTGCATCCATACTACGATTTTACAGGTTTTTGCCAGTTAACGATAATTACACCACTGATGATCACTACCGTGCCCAGCAGCATAGTCCAGTGGAAAGGCTCGCGCAGAAAGATCAACCCCAGGATAGCGCCAACGACCGGGTAGATGTACGAGGTCATCATCGTCTTGGTAGGGCCTACCGAATGGAGCAGGGAGTAATAGATCATCGTGGCCAGGCCGGTGCACAAAATACCCAGGATAGCCAGCGCGAGCCAGGTGATGGGGAGTTTTGGTAAGACGAATTGCGGCTGGACGAATAATGCGATCGGCCACATGATCAGGTTAGCAAAAACCTGCTGCCCGAATGCCTGCGCTGCAGGTTCCATTCCTTTAGTGAAGGTGCGGGCGAAGACAGCCGACCCGCCGTAAAACATGGCAGCCACCAGCATGGCGGCCATGCCCAATGTAAAACTGGCAATTCCATTCCCGAGATTATCTGCCATCAAGATCAACACCCCGCCGAAACCTATCACCAGCCCGGCAAGTTTGCGCCAGGTAAAGTGGTCATCGGAAAGGAAGATGGTAGCAAAAATGATCGTGAAGAGCGGGGGAGTGCCATTGAGGATCGCAGCAATGGCAGAGGGAATGTACTGCTCAGCCCAGGAGATCAACATAAAGGGTACAGATATGTTGAAAGCCCCCAGGAAAAGGAACACCCACCACTTTGAACGCAACGGGACTTTGATCCTGCCGAGGGCAAGAATAACAATTAATGTAGTCAGTGCAAAGGATACACGCAGAGCAACAAGGGTGAACGGGCTGACCTCTGTGACGGCAATCTTGATCCACAAGAAGGAGGAACCCCAAATGAGGCCAAGTGTGATGAATTTAAGCCAGTTTTTGCGCGACAATGTTATGCCCTTCCAGCTGTAAAAGGATTGCTTTTGTGGTGATGCCATCCGGAGCGGCATAGCCGTGCAGCGAACGGTCGGAGCCGATCACCCGGTGGCATGGGATGATAATGGGAATAGGGTTGCCTGCCATGGCTGCGCCAATTGCACGGGCTGCTCCCGGGCTGCCTGCCTTCATTGCCAGTTGTCCATAGGAAACCACGCTGCCGAACGGTATCTGGCTGGTAAGCAGTAAAACTTTCCTTTGGAAGGGGGTCAGGTCATCCAGGTTCAGCGGCAGGTCAAATACGCGCCGTTCTCCAGCAAAGTATTCCATCAGCTGGGTTGAGGCAGCCTTCAAAGCCGGGTTTTGTCCACCATCCTTTAAAGGGGATCCGGCAAACCGACTTTGGATTTGCCCCAGGGTGCCAAAATATACTCCTCTGACAGACTGGCTGTCAGCGGTAATGGTAAGAATGCCAACCTGTGTGTGTTCTATTTCAAGTGCATCGATTTCTGGTGTGGTCATGATCTATCCTGTTTGCAGGTATTAAGGCTGAATATTATCACGAAAACAGGAGATTGGCACAAATCCGGCTTTTACAGGTGTCTTACAGGACTGCCCCGCTGGAACGCAGCAGGTCAGCAAACTGGTCGGTGAGGATGCTTTCGACTGGCGGGTAGACCCTGTGCAGGCTTTCTACCTTGATTATTGTCTCCTCCAGGGTAACCAGCCTGCCAGCCGCCAGGGAAGGCCGCCGCACGAACAGGGCATGCTGGGTACGGTGACACAGGGTAGCTGCCAGCTTCTTATCCATCACCCGGCTGATATCCAGCACCAGGTGGGCTTTGTCACTTTTATTCATGCTGCGCGGTTTGGGATGTCCTTCAAATGCCGCCTGGAATGTATACAGTAATGGTTTATCACCTGGCAGCTTTTCGAACGCTGCCAGCATGGCAGTATGGCACAACACATGGGCCGGGTGACCGTATTCTCCGCTGGAACCGTGCGTCAGGATCGCATCCGGTTTATCTGCAGCGATCCATTCTGCCAGCTTGTTGACAAGCTCGTCTACTTTATCAGTGAAGGCGTACAGGGTGTCACCTTCCCCCACCAGGGGATCGGTATATGGCAGGAAATCAAGCCGGCCGCCTCCCAGGGCTACAACTGCGCAAGCCAGCTCTTGCGAGCGTACTTTCCCCAGCTCAGTGCGGCTGCACAGCGGGGGCGTACCGGTTTCGCCGCCTTCGCCGCGGGTGGCGCACAGGTAATGGATGTTAACGCCTTGCGTCCGCAGCAGGGCGAGAGTGCCGCCAGCCAGCATGGTTTCATCATCAGGGTGGGCAAAGAATACAAGCAGGTTCATACTTTTACATCCACAGCGGCAGGTATAATATCCCATACAGGGTGAATTGTCCACCCTGAGCAGATTAATGGAGAAAAGCATGAGTAAACCCGTTAAAGCCGCCTCAGGAAAACAGATCCGCCTGACCAGCCTGTCCAGTTGCGCTGGTTGAGCGTCCAAACTGAGAGCGGAAACGCTGGCGCAGGTTCTGCGTCCCATAAAAGATACATTCTCCAATACCAGCTTCCCTGACCTGCTGGTCGGTCTCGATTCTCCGGACGATGCAGCTGTATGGCGATTGGAGCCCGACCGCGCCATGGTTATCACCACCGATTTCTTCACCCCGGTAGTGGATGATGCGTATGACTACGGTGCCATTTCAGCCGCCAACAGCATCTCGGATATTTACGCCATGGGCGGGCAGCCTTTCCTGGCGTTGAATGTGGCAGCCCTGCCGCCCGACCTGCCGCTGGAGATAAGTGCAGATATCATCCGCGGCGCTGCCGAAAAGGCGCTCGAAGCCGGGGTGGTCATTGCCGGCGGACACACCATCCAGGATAAGGAACCCAAGTTTGGGCTGGTCGTGGTCGGTTTCGTCAACCCGAACACTATGATTTCAAAAAAAGGTGCATTACCGGGTGACCGGCTGGTTTTGACCAAACCATTAGGTTTCGGGGTGACAACTACCGCGCTTAAGCAGCAGCTTGCAGCTGCAAAAGATGTCAGGGAAGTGGTTAAATGGATGACCCGATTGAACAGGGAAGCTTCACAGCTGGCTGTAGCAGCCGGAGTGAAAAGCGGAACGGATGTAACCGGCTACAGCCTGCTTGGGCATGCGCTTGAAATGGCCAGCGCCAGCGAGGTTGCATTCCGCCTGCATTACCCCTCCATTCCATTTGTATCCGGCGCCCGCAATTATGCCGAAAGATGGACCTTCCCAGGCGGTGCAGCCGATAACAAGATGTATTTTGAGAAACAGGTCCGCTTTGATGCCGGTATTGATGAATCTGCCCGGATGCTGCTATTCGACCCGCAAACCAGCGGTGGCCTGCTGTTGGCGGTGCCCCCACAAAAATTGGATGAATTCTTAGCCAGGGCTAAAGAAATGGAACAGCCAGCCTGGGTGATCGGCGAGGTCATTCCCGGCAGCGGCATCGAGGTCCTTTCAGCATGAGCCCGGAACCCTTTACATACGATTACAGCCGTTCCCCTGTTTATGGCCGGAATGGCATGGCTGCATCCTCGCAGCCGCTGGCCACCGCTGCCGGCCTGGAGATTCTGCGCCGGGGCGGTACTGCCGCTGATGCAGCTGTGGCAGTTGCAGCAGCCCTGAATGTGACCGAACCCACTTCCACCGGGCTGGGCGGGGATGCATTCGCCTTATTCTATGATGCCAAAACCCAGAAGGTTACTGCATTGAACGGCTCCGGCCGGTGCCCGTCCGGATTGACAATCGAACGCATCCGGGCAGAAGGAATGGGAGATGGGCTGCCAGCGCTGCACCCCTATACCATCACTGTACCGGGAGCCTGTGCTGCCTGGTGCGATATGGTTGAGCGGCACGGCCGGCTCAGCATGGCAGAGGTTTTGCAGCCAGCCATCCGCCTGGCGGAACACGGTTTCCCGGTTGCACCTGTCACCTCCTGGTTCTGGCGCAATTCAGCCGGCAGGCTGCTGAGCAAAACACCCAACGGCAGCGAGATGCTGATCGATGGGCATGGACCCGCTGCCGGGGAGATCTTCTGCAATCCTGGGCTTGCGCGCGCCATGCGGGTGATCGCCGCAGCCGGGAAAGAAGCCTTTTACCAGGGCGATATCGCCCTGGCAATTGCTGATGTGATTAAACAGACTGGCGGCTGCATGGAACCTGGAGACCTGGCTGCTCATACCAGCACCTGGGTCGACCCGATCAGTGTCGATTACCGCGGCGTAACCATCTGGGAGTGCCCGCCCAATGGGCAGGGCCTGGCAGCTTTGCTGGCTCTCAACATCCTGGAAGGGTACAAACTTTCCTCGTTAACTCCCCTGAGCGCTGAACGCCTGCACTTGCAGATCGAAGCCATGCGCCTGGCATTTGCCGACACCCGCTATTACGCGGCAGACCCGGCCTTTGCTCCTGCCCCGCTGGCAGGGTTGTTGTCCAAAGAATACGCCTGCCTGCGCAGGGAAGCCATTTTCCCGCAGAAAGCCAACCCGGCCATCCGGCACGGTGCACCGCAAACCAACAGCGGCACTGTCTATTTTTGCGTGGTCGATGGTGAAGGCAATGCATGCTCTTTCATTAATAGTAACTATATGGGCTTCGGCACCGGTATCGTCCCGAAGGGCTGGGGCTTTACCCTTCAGAACCGGGGGCACAACTTCTCGCTCGACCCGCAGCACCCCAACCGGCTTGAACCGGGCAAGCGCCCCTACCATACCATCATCCCGGCCATGGCAACCCGCGCAGACGGAAGCCTTTACGCCCCCTTTGGCGTGATGGGCGGTTTTATGCAGCCTCAAGGCCACATGCAGGTTGCCTGCTCCCTGCTGGATGACGGGCTAAACCCGCAGGCTGCCCTGAACCAACCCCGTTTTTGCATCGAGCCGGATGAAAGCGGATCGGTGGTTTCCCTGGAGGAAGGGATCGACCCTGGAACCGCAGCCGCCCTTGAGAAGTGGGGTCACAAGGTGCGCCTGGTGAAAGGCGTTGAACGCGCCTTGTTCGGCCGGGGGCAGATCATCCGCCGCAACCCGCTGTCGGGTGTGCTGGAAGGCGGCAGCGACCCGCGCGCAGACGGCTGTGCCATGCCGCTGGAATAGCTACCTCTCCAGTGCTAAAATACCCTTATGACTGAAGTAAACGAGCACCTGCAGGGTATCCTGGATACCCTGCCGCAGAAACCCGGCTGCTACATCTACCGCAATGCCGATAAGCAGGTCATTTACGTCGGCAAAGCGGTTAACCTGCGCAACCGGGTGCGCTCATATTTCCACAGCCTGCCGGATTGGGACAACAAGACCCGCCGCCTGGTGAAACAGATTGCCGATATTGAGTGGGTGGTGGTTGGTTCCGAGCTGGAAGCGCTTATCCTCGAGCTCAACCTGATCAAGAAATACCGACCTTTTTTCAATATCCGCCTGAAGGACGATAAGAACTACCCTTACATCAAGATCCACTGGAACATGCCCTACCCCAAAGTAACCGTCACGCGCCAGATGGTGCAGGACGGCTCGCGCTACTACGGGCCGTACACCAGCGTTTGGGCGGTGCACCAGACCCTCGACGTTCTGCGGCACATTTTCCCCTACCTGACCTGCGACCGCGTGATCACCGGCAAAGATGCCCGCCCCTGCCTGTACTACGACATCAAGCTGTGCAGCGGGCCATGCATCGGGGCGGTTGACCAGGCCGGCTACCGCCAGCTGATCGCCGACCTGGGCGCATTCCTGGAAGGCAGGACCGGTCCGATCATCACCCGCCTGCAGCAGGAAATGGAAAAAGCCGCTGACGACCTGCGCTTTGAAAAGGCCGCTGCCATCCGCGACCAGCTACAGGCTATCGACCGGGTGGTGGAAAGACAAAAGATCATCTCGAGCGACCAGATCGATTCGGATGTGATTGCCATGGCGCGCAGCGAAGGGGAAGCCTGCGTGCAGATCTTTTTCATCCGCAACGGCAAGCTGATCGGCCGGGAATACTTCATCCTCGAAGGCACCGCAGATGAAGCCGATTCAGAAGTGGTAACCGAATTTATCAAGCAGTTTTACTCCGAAGCCGCTTCGGTACCGGACCAGGTACTGCTGCCCAACGATGTGGAAGAAGCACAGATCATCAAGCAATGGCTGAACACACGCCGCCAGGGAGAGAAAGTGGAACTGCTGGTGCCGCGTGAAGGCTCTGCCCAGGAGCTGGTACAGATGGCTGCTGAGAATGCGGTGGAAACGCTCCAATCGCTGCGCACCCGCTGGGAAGCCGATACCAACCGCCAGAGTGAAGCTTTGGCAGAATTGCAGAAAGCCCTGGACATGCCCGAAGCCCCCAACCGTATGGAATGTTATGACATATCCAACACCCAGGGTACCGCTGCAGTGGGCAGCATGGTGGTTTTTGAGCAAGGGGTTGCCAACAAGGCCTTATACCGGCGCTTCAATATCAAAACCGTCAGCGGTCCGGATGACTTTGCCAGCATGGAAGAAGTACTTTCGCGCCGATTCAACCGCTGGAAGACCATCAAGGAGGACAATACCCCCGGCAAGAAAGTTGATCCTTCTTTTGCCCTGCTGCCCGACCTGCTGCTGGTGGATGGCGGCAAGGGGCAGTTGAGCCGGGCAGTCAACGTGCTGGACCGTTTTGGCCTGGCCGGGCAGGTGAAAGTGGCCGGATTGGCCAAGCAGCAGGAGGAGTTATTCCTCCCGGGGGAGAGCAAATCCATTGTCCTGCCGCGCCACTCGCAAGGCCTGTACCTGCTGCAGCGCATCCGCGATGAGGCGCACCGCTTTGCCATCACCGCCCACCGCAACCGGCGCGGGAAAGAGGGTATCGCCTCGCGCCTGGACTCGATCGCGGGTATTGGGCCCGCCCGCCGTAAGGCGCTGCTTAAACAGTTCGGGTCAATCGAAGGCATTAAAGAGGCTTCCATCGAGGAGATTGCCACAATCCCCGGGATCAATGAAGCGCTGGCAATCGCCGTCAAGAGCGGGCTGGAGTAAGGCAAATGCAAACCACAAGACAGCATAAAAACTCCCCGGGTTCTCTCCTCTCGAAACTGGTTATCCTGGTGCTTGCTGCTGCCCTGCTCGCTGGTTGTGTCGGGGTACCGGTGGAGGTAATGGCAATCTTTCAATCCGCAACTCCGACCCCCGAGCCAACCTTTACCCCGACAATTTCCCCCAGCCCCTCACCCAGCCCAACCCCCGAACCCACGCTTACCCCAACCCTGACGCCCAGCCCAACCCCCACGCCGACGGCAACGCTAGACCGCAATGATCCCGCCAACTGGACCTGGCATGCTGCCGGGCAGCCGGTGACCGCGCCCATCCTGCTCTATCACCATATTACCCCGGAGTATGTGGACAGCGATTACTACCTGACGCTCGACCTGTTCACCCAGCAGATGGACTGGCTGGTGGCAGAGGGCTACACCAGCATCACGGCATCGCAGCTGGTGGATGCATTGACCCAGGGAGCAAAACTGCCTGAAAAGCCGGTGCTGATCACCTTCGATGACGGTTTTGATGATGTCTACCAGTATGCCTACCCCGTGTTGAAAGAGCGCAGCATGGTGGCAACCTGGTACCTGGTGGCAACCTACCTGAATGGACAGGATTGCGTCACCACGGAGCAGGCTGAAGAATTGATTTCAGCCGGCTGGGAAATCGGCAGCCACAGCATGACTCATGCCGACCTGAAGTATACCGAAGACACCAACTATGAGATGGCACAATCCAAAGGGCTGCTCATGCAGGAGTTGAATGTACCGGTCAATACCTTTGCCTATCCATTTGGTTCGGTCAATGATTACGTTTTTGAGAAGGTGTACAAGTACGGGTTCACTGCCGGGATGGGGCTGGGCAAGAGCAGCCAGCATGATATGTCCACGCTGTTTTACCTCAACCGGCTGGTGGTTACCCAGGGAATGACCAGCCCGGATGTCGCCGCCATGATCGCAGGCACATACTGGTAAGGGATTAAGGCTGGCTTGAAAAAGGATACAGCCCGATCAGAAGAGGGCGGAAGGAAAAGGATTGTTAGATACCAGAAGTCAGATTTTCCGGTTGCTCTTTTTTAAGGATATGTTGTGTTATTTTCTCATAAAATTATTTACCGGTAATTTTATCCTCGATTTGCTTGTAAACATCTCTGCCCTTGGCATCTTGCTTTACAGCAAACAAGAATAGGCCTTTACCAGCACTTTTCTTTTCCCATAATTCACTAATGTTTATTTTTTCTTTTGAATCATCATTGGTTTCATACGGTTTCCCTTTGTACTCCACTACCAGCACCCGCCCATCATTAAGCAAAGCAACAAAATCAGGATAAAAATAATCGGTCGAAGTCGGCAATCTAAATGATCTTTCATTTTTGGCAAGGTTTCTTACCCAGCAGTGCACTGCCATGTTTCTATCTAGTGCCTGCGCACAATCAAATTCTTCACCAGCCGACTCTAGTTCTCCTACAAGAGGGTAATAATTTTTAGACCACAAATAACTGCCGCTGTAATACCAGTTAGCTGCATATAAGAAGTGATCTTCTGGGTATGAAAAAGCTACTTCATAATTCGTCTCAACTGCTGCCTCTGGCGCAAACAGGCTGGTTTGATAAGCTTTTGCTTTCGTATCATTAAAGCAAGCCTGTATCTTTTTTCCCAATTCATTCGCCAGAATATAGCGGGTTCGAACCAGATCGGCCAATGGGATTTTTCGTTTTTCCACAAGGTATTCCAATGTCCGCCGGATGAACTCCAGCAATACAGGCTGCTGCACGTATGCTGGCCTGATCTTTGTTTCCAAATCATGGCTCAAGTCGTTGATTGTCCATCCAGTTTGAATATCTCCCACATCAAATACCATCGTATTCAGGTACTTGTAAACCACCCGCCTGCCCTCCACATCAATTAACCAGGTATCGGCTTCGTCCTTGATGGAAAATTCTGTTTCACTCAATTCAGCCGGGTAACTTAATAAATTCCAGTCTTTGGGGTTCAGGTACCACTGTTCTGAAGCAATTTCCCACTGGCCATCGACCCACAAGCATAATTGGGGAACTGACATTACCTCACCCCGTTGTGATGGAGTGCGGGTTTGTTGAGCCTGGTGAACAGCAATGGTTGCTTTTACAATGCTACGGTCCTTTTTTGGCGCAGATTTAATTATTTTCTCTGCCAGTTCAGGCGTTATCGTTCCGGTGATTTTATACTCAATACTGCCTTCGCTAATTTTCTTCGTTGAAATTTGTGAAAGTTCCCCTGGGGTAAACTGTGAGAGGTCAGGCTGCTCGCTGATGATCACTTTCACTGATTGGAACAATGGCAGTTGTTCGGTATTCACTAACGGTAGTTGCGGCTGCGGTAATATGGCTTGATTGGCTTCCTGGGCCTCAAAGCCCATGCTGATCAAGCGGTCCTGCAATTCCGGTACTGCATTTTTCCAGCTATCTTCCGATACATGAGCATAAGCACGATTTAACTCTTCCTGCACACGGCTTGTGGCATAAGGCATTCGTAAAACCCGCCCTAATATTTGTTCAATATCTTTCTTTGAGTGGACAGTTGCCACAGAACAAAAGACATACGCAAACGGGCAATCCCAGCCTTCTTTCAAAGCTTCAACCGTGATAACAAAATCAACCTTATTGTTTACATCGAGCAGGTTGATTCCATCCAGTTCCCGCTGGTTGCCGGTGGCAATGGCAATTCTTTCCCGGGCGATTTTTTCATTTTCCAGCAGGTAATTTAAAACAACTTCATAGGTAATTTCATGCCCTTTGTCCTCAGCCTGGAACAAGACAATTGGGCGGATGTAATCCCGATCGTGCTGTGCAAATTGCTGCAACTTTGCGCGGGTCTGTACGGCAGCGGTTATCGCCTCCTGCCAGGTTTGATGCTCCGTTAAAACTACAGGCAGTTTGATCATATCCTCGGCTTTGAGCTCAGTTGCCGAGACACTGTGCAGGATATTGGAGTTCTCTGCTGGGGTGGCGGTGAATTCGACAACACAGGCGGGTTTAATTCTTTGCATTACTTCTACGCTCAAATTTGAGGTTGCATTATGCGCTTCATCCACAATCACCAGCGGACGGTGCAATGCCAGCAAATTGCGGAACGAGTATTTGATCGTGCCTTTTCCCTCTCCCTCCTCAATTTTCTCCAACCCTTCCATCACCTTTGGCACATTGATAAAATGCGGTTCAAGATCTTCATGGTGGGCATACACTTTCCTGCCTTCTGTATTGTCCACACGCAATGTCTGAATCGTGCCCACCAGAATGACTGCTTTACTTTTCAAATCCTGCGGGCGAACCTGGTTAAAATCAGCAATATCCAGGACCAGTACCTGGCTACCAAACTTCTGCTCGATTGCTTCCCGGTTGGGGTGACGGGGATTTTTCAACGTCTCCAGGGTTTGCTGGCGAATGGTGTTCGTCGGGACAAGCCACAAGACCAGTGGAAAATCTTGATCCAAATATGCCCCTGCTGCAACCGAGATGGTGTACGCCCCTAACAGTGTTTTTCCTCCGCCGGTGGGCAGGCGTAAACAGACATAAGGGGTATTTTCGAGTTCAGGCAGGGGGCGGTATGGCAATGGTAAAGCCCGCCTGGCAGCCTCCGAACGAGTGGTCTCAAAGGCAGCCTGATGGTCGCCAAAACGGGCCTCTTCCAGGAAGCGACGTAAATTCTCGAGGGTGGTTTGTTGGTATCGTTTGAGAGTGAGCATGTTAACGCGCCTTGATGTCGTAAGGGATATGCTTGAAAGTTACCAGTTGTGTTCGTAATTCTGCTTCATCCAGCAGGCTCATTTCACCGTAAATCACCTTTTTACCGGCGTGCTTCGGCAGGTCCCGCAACACCCTCGCTGTCAGCACATTGCCGCCTTCGGGGGTTTTATCACCCAAAATACCGTTGTACAGCAGGTAATAGGCTGTTTCATTGAAGATGCCAAGTAAGGGGGTTTTTGAGACCGCAGTCAAATGTGTATGGGTTTCTGAAAACCAGACATGGGCTGCCAGAGCGTTAAACCTCACCTTCGGGTTGATTTTGCCTTGTTCGTCAAAGACAGTTTCCCCCAGCCGGTAAAAGGTGAAGCCCCCGCCGCCCTGCCAGTTGACTGCCTTGGAAATGCCGCCCTGCTCACCGTCGATGACTTTTTTCAGGCGAGGTGCACAATGCGTAACCGCATGCTCACCCATTTCAATACCAATATAGCGCCTGCCCATTTTGTGGGCAACTGCTGCAGTAGTGCCCGAACCGAGGAAGGAATCAAGAACAAGATCAGAAGGATTTGTTGCTAAATGCAAGATCCGTTGAATTAAACGCTCTGGCTTTGGAGTGTCAAATGCATTATCTGCACCAAATAGTTGGTTGATTTCCTTTTTTGCTTCTTGATTATGTCCAACTTCAGTATTTGTCCACCAAGTCCATGAACTAATACCTAAGCTTTCAAGTAAGTAAGTTTTAATTCTTGGTCGGCCACCCCCATCTTTACCAAACCACATTCGTCCTTCAAGAACCAATTTATTGTATTCACTCTCTACATTCACCCAACACCTGCCTGATGGTGGTTCGTATTCAGTGCCATTAGAAGTTCGCAATTTATACATTTGGTTTGGTCGCCACCCTTGAGCTGAAAAATCAGTAGATACCCAAGGACCTCTTGGATCATTGTCAGGATTCTTGAATTTCTGCTTTTGGTCTTCAGAAATAAGCATTTTACTAAAGCTTGCTTTTTCAATATTTTTAGCATAAACAATTACATAATCGTGAGCAGCACCTAAATTTATCCGTGCATCAGGTGAGGTACGCTTTTGCCATACTACAGTTGCCACAAAACTTTTTCTTTGAAACAGTTCATCAAGTATTACTTTTAGGTAAGGTTCTTCATTATCGTCAATGGAAATCCAAATTGAACCTTCTTCATGAAGCAGTTGACGGAGCAATTCTAATCGAGGGTAAATTGTCGATAGCCAGATCGAATGCTCAAGGTTGTCATCATAATGTTCAAATGCACTTTTAGTGTTATAAGGTGGGTCAATATAGATGCACTTCACCTGGCCGGCATAATACGGCAATAAAGCTTTCAAGGCTTCCAGGTTGTCGCCTTGAATCAACATATTATCGGTATTTGTTTCACCAAAGGATAAGGCTGGGTCTGCTTCCAGCAGGCGGTATGGAACCTGGCCAGCGGTTTTACGGGCTTGTTCATCATTGAGCCAGTGCAATATCGGCATGGTTTCTCCACGGTATCAGGTTATTTTCGTAAAACCAATCTCTAAACAATAATGTCCACCCATCCAGGGAAATTAACTGTTGGATTCATCTTTTCTTTTTTGACTAAAGGGGCAACCCTTTTGTGATTATACAGCAGGTTACTTTTCAAGGTAATTTAACCCGATTTAAACAGAGTTCATTCGCCCTTATGCAATTTAGGCTTATACTTGCCAGGCGCGTATATGTCCCCCGTTACCTGTATGCAATTGTTACATTGGTTACTTTTCACCCGCGGCGGGCAGGCTCGATCGCAGCGATGTCGATGTTTTGCATCGTCAGCATGGCATCGAAGGCGCGTTTGGCGGCAGCCGGGTCGGGGTCGTTGATCGCCTCGATCAACGCCAGCGGGGTAATCTGCCAGGAGACTCCCCATTTATCCTTGCACCAGCCGCACACGCTGGCTTCACCGCCGTTCCCGACAATCGCGTTCCAGTAGCGGTCTGTCTCTTCCTGGTCCACAGTGGCAACTTGGAAGGAAAAAGATTCGTTGTGCGTGAACTCAGGTCCCCCGTTCAGCGCGATGCAGGGAATACCCATTAAGGTAAATTCAACCGTTATGACATCCCCCTGCTTGCCGGCAGGATAGTCGCCCGGGGCGCGGTACACCCCGTCGATGGATGAATCCGGGAAGGTGGTTGTATAAAAGCGAGCTGCTTCCCCGGCATCGCCGTTATACCAGAGGCACACGGAATTTTTGGCTGTTGGTTTCATCTCACATCTCCAGTGGTCAATTACAGGTAAACCGCCAGCGCCGCACATTGACCAGGTGCTTCACACCGGCGGGTTGCGGTCATTATACCGGTTTGGAGATGGGAATTCTACTCGCCCTGTTTTTTCAACACCAGCACGACCCAATCCTTGATCAGGGCTTTTTCAAGCAAAGTGTAGCCAGCATCTATCCCCCGCTGTACCACGCCGTCCGCCTGTTCCTCCAGGATACCGGACAGGATCAGCAGCCCGCCTGCATCCACCAGATCGGATAAGCCGGCATCGAACAGGCGCAAAATGACCGGCGCCAGGATATTCACCACCACCAGCGGGGCGGATTTGCGCGAAAAATTGCCCGCCTTAATTTCAGCCACCGAGCCGGATCCAATCTCCAGCCCGTCCTTCACACCGTTGGCTGCCGCATTCTCATGGGTGGCTTTGACCGACTCCGGGTCGATATCCACCGCCAGCACATGCGGGCTGCCCAGCTTGCGGGCTGCGATGGAAAGGATGCCCGATCCGCAGCCGAC
This sequence comes from Leptolinea sp. UBA4782, assembly GCA_002403095.1. Lineage (GTDB taxonomy): Bacteria > Chloroflexota > Anaerolineae > Anaerolineales > Anaerolineaceae > UBA4782. The sequence goes on along the minus strand of DHHC01000008.1, from coordinate 6,581 downwards.
ATCGATCGCTTCAACCCCGGGCAGCTGGTATTTTTCCAGCATCGCCAGGCACAGCTGGGTGGTCGGGTGCGTACCGGTGCCGAATGCCATGCTCGGGTCGATCTTGACCGCGATGCGCCTGCCCTCCGGCTCTGGTATCCAGGCCGGCAGGATCAGCAGGCGTTTACCGATCGGGATGGGATTGTAAAATAGTTTCCAGCTTTCCATCCAGTTCTGATTGGCAATGTACCGGTATTCTGCCTCGGGCAGCGGCTGGATCTGCCCCAGGTAAAAGAGCGCTTCAGCAACCTTCTGGCGGGTATCTTCGATGTTCTCATCCACCGGCAGGTATCCGAAGATGCGCACCGGTCCGTAGGGCGTGCCTTCGTCTTCAGCGTCGTTGTATTTGACATCGCTCTCAACCACCACCCCGTTGGCGGTAAAACGAGCCAGCACTTCCGCTACTGCTTCTGCCAGCTCGCCATCTACGGTCAGTTTCACTTCCAGCCAGTCTGCTTCAGCCACCAAATACTTCTTTCAAATGGTCAAAGAATCCCTTTTCTTCGGGTTTCACCTCGCTGCCCATGGTGGCAGCCAGCTGTTCCATCAGCTTGCGCTGCTCGGCGCTCAGGCGGGTGGGCACCTCCACGTTCACCATCACATGCTGGTCGCCCCGGCCGGAAGAACGCAGGTGCGGCACCCCCTGGCTTTTGAGCGTGAAAACCTTGCCGGGCTGAGTACCGGCCGGAACCTTGATCTTCTCTTTGCCTTCCAGGGTGGGCACCAGGATATCCGCCCCCAGGGCAGCCTGGGCAACATTCAGTTTCACATCCAGAAAGATATCGTCATCCTTGCGCCGGAAGTACTTATGCGGTTTGACCTTGATCTCAAGGAAGAAATTACCATTGGGACCGTTATTAATACCGGGCTGGCCTTCGCCTGCCAGGCGGATTTGCGTGCCGTTATCCACACCGGCCGGGATGGGAACCATCTTGCTGATGGTGCGGCGTTCGAGCCCGCGCCCGCGGCAGGTATGACAGGGCGATGCAATGATCTGCCCGCTGCCGTTGCAGTTCGGGCAGGTGGTTACCTGCACCATCGAACCGAGGAAGGTCTGGCGCACCTGGCGCACCTCACCCCGGCCCTGGCAGTTGTTGCAGCGCTGCGGGCTGGTGCCGGGTTCGGCCTTGCTGCCGTGGCAGGTCGTGCAGGTTTCGTCGCGGGTGATCTGTACTTCTTTTTCGACCCCGAATACCGCCTCTTCAAATCCCAGCTCGATGGTTTGGGCCAGGTCTGCGCCCCGGCGCGGTGCATTCTGCTGCCGGCGCGAGCCGCCCATACCCCCAAAGCCGAACAGGCCTTCGAATATGTCGGCGAAATCCATCGTGCTGAAGTCCGGCATGCCACCGGCGCCGTTCGCCACCCCCTCATGCCCAAAGCGGTCATAGGCTGCCCGCTTGTCGGGGTCAGAGAGGATCACGTAAGCTTCGTTGATCTCTTTGAACTTCTCTTCAGCGTCATGCTCTTTATTGATATCCGGATGGTACTGGCGTGCCAGGTTGCGGAAAGCAGATTTGATCTCATCGCTGCTTGCTCCGCGGCTAACACCCAGAACTTCGTAGTAATCTCTTTTTGTCATGAATGGCTATGATACACCAAAGAGGCTGTTCCTGCAGGAGAAGTTTGGGGGTACTTTCCTCGCTGCTTCTGCATTTACAGCCTCTTATAAGTTCAGTCTAAACTAGCCGGCGTTCTTAAATTCGCCGTCAACCACATCATCGCCACCGTCGCCTGAAGGCGGGGCCTGCTGGCCGCCATCCTGATCGCCTTGCGGACCGGCTGCACCGCCGGCTTCTGGCTGCTGGTACATGCTGGCGCCCATCTTCTGCAGCACCTGCCCGAGGTCATCGGATGCACGCTTGATGGTCTCAACATCCTCTGAATTCATGGCGTCGCGCACTTTACGCACGCCTTCTTCAACCTGCTGCTTCATGTCCGCCGGCACTTTATCGCCGTTCTCGCGCAGCAGTTTTTCGCTGGTGTAAACCACGCTGTCAGCATTGTTGCGGGCTTCGATCAATTCTTTGCGCTTGCGATCTTCATCAGCATGGGCTTCTGCGTCCTTGCGCATCTTTTCGATCTCAGCTTCGCTTAAACCGGAGGATGCGGTGATGGTGATGTGCTGTGAACGCCCGGTTGCCTTATCAGCTGCGGTAACTTTCAAGATGCCGTTAGCATCAATATCGAAGGTCACTTCCACCTGCGGGATGCCGCGTGGGGCTGGCGGAATGCCGTCCAGGTTGAATCGCCCAAGCGACTTGTTGTCAGCTGCCATCTGGCGTTCGCCCTGCAAGACATGGATTTCCACCTGGGTCTGGCTATCGCTGGCGGTGGAGAAAATCTGCGAGCGGCGGGTCGGGATGGTGGTGTTGCGTTCGATCAGGGGGGTGGAGATACCGCCCAGTGTTTCAACTGCCAGGGTCAGGGGGGTCACATCGAGCAGCAGGATGTCTTTGACATCGCCGCCCAATACACCAGCCTGGATGGCAGCGCCTACGGCAACCACCTCATCGGGGTTTACGCCTTTATGCGGGTCTTTGCCAAATTCGCGCTTTACCAGCTCCTGCACAGCAGGCATTCGGGTCATACCGCCTACCAGCACCACTTCATTAACATCGCCGTTCTTCATGCCGGCATCGGATAAGGCCCGCCGGACGGGATCGAGCGTCTTGTTGACCAGGTCGGCGGTCAACTGTTCCAGTTTGGCGCGCGACAGGGGCATGACAAGATGTTTCGGCCCGGTGGCATCAGCTGTCAGGTAGGGCAGGTTGATCTCAGTTTGGGCCATGGTCGATAGTTCGATCTTGGCCTTTTCGGATGCTTCGCGCAGGCGCTGTAAGGCCTGTCGGTCTTGTTTGAGGTCCATACCGCTCTGCTTCTTAAACTCTTCCAGCAGGTAATCCATCACACGCAGGTCAAAGTCATCGCCGCCCAGGAAGGTATCGCCGGCGGTCGAACGCACCTGGAAAACGCCGTCGCCGACATCCAGGATGGAGACATCGAATGTACCGCCGCCCAGGTCGTATACGGCGATCGATTCGTTCTTTTTCTTGTCAAGACCGTAAGCCAGGGAGGATGCGGTCGGTTCGTTAATGATACGCAGCACTTCCAGCCCGGCGATCTTGCCGGCGTCTTTGGTGGCGTTGCGCTGGGCATCGTTAAAGTAAGCCGGTACCGTGATGACTGCCTGGGTGACAGATTCGCCCAGGTAGGCTTCAGCATCGGCTTTCAGCTTTGCTAAAATCATGGCTGAGATCTCGGGCGGCGAATATTCCTTGCCGTCCAGGACCACGCGCACATCGCCGTTGGCTGCTTTGGTTACCTTGTAAGGAACCCTGCCGATCGTGCGCTGCACTTCGGGGTCATCGTATTTGCGCCCCATGAAACGCTTGATCGAAAATACCGTATTTTCGGGGTTGATGATTGCCTGGTTGCGGGCAACACGCCCAACCAGCCGCTCGTGGTTTTTATTCACAGCCACAACCGACGGGCACAGGCGTTCCCCTTCAGCAGTTGGGATGACGGTGGGTTCGCCACCGACCATCACTGCCACAACTGAGTTGGTAGTTCCTAAATCAATTCCTATAATTTTTCCCATTTTATATAATCCTCCTATCGAGCGACTCGTACTCGCGCCGGGCGTACAACCCGGTCGCCTAAAAGATATCCTTGTTCAATGACCTCAATGATCTGCCCGCTTTCAAAATCCGGGTTGTCTTCATGGGTGATCGCTTCATGTAAGTTCGGATCAAATTCCTGACTTTCAGCAGGAATGCGGGTAACCCCTTTTGCTTCCAGCTGGGTTTGCAGCTTGCGATAGATCAATTCGATTCCCTCTGCCCAGGCGGCTCCGTCTCCCGAAACCGGGCGGGCTTTAAGCGCCCTCTCCAGGTCATCCAGGATAACCAGGAAGTTCTTGACGATATCGCTGGTAATGGCTTGCACGTTGGAAACCCGGTCGCGTTCGATGCGTTTCTTGTAATTCAAAAAATCAGCCCGCTCGCGCTGCCAGCCTTCAAAATTCTCGGCTGCCTGCTGGTTCGCTTTTTCCAGTTCAATTTTCAATTCTTCAGCTTTTTCGCCTGTGCCTTCTACCCACTCCGCTTCGCTGTGATCAGCGGCGTCAGTCTGCTGGGTGGTTTTTACCTTTTTCTTCTCTTTCTCCATTGAATCTCCTTTGAAGCAGGATGCAAGGTCGTTACCAACCTTTATCCGTATTTTTCTTCTCCAACAGCATCTGTCACCAGTCCGCTCAAAATACCGGCAATATACCGCACGGTCGAAATTGTCCTGCCGTAAGGCATACGCATCGGCCCCAGTACGCCCAGCATTCCGGTGACCACACCAGGCATACCGTAACGGGCTAGTACCATTGAGAACTGGCTGAGTTCAGACATTGCGCCTTCCCCGCCGATCAAAACCTGCACCCCGCCAACTCCGCCGCCGCTCATGGTGCGCGATAAAAGCTGCTGCAGCTGGGAGCGTTCTTCCAGCACCCGCAATGCCCGCCTGGCTTCCATGCTGTCGGAAAATTCCGGCTCAGCCAGCACATTGGAAAGCCCGTCCAGGTACACTTCACCGCCCACAACCGCATCCGATTCACCCATTGCCTGCATCATCCAGTGGGTCAGATCATATTCCAAACCCTGCAGCTGCGGCATGGCTGCTTTAATCGAAGCAGCGTCCTTGCCCTGCAGCAGACGGGTGATATTTTGGGCTGCCTTGGTGAGCACTTCCTGCGGAACCAGGTCGCTCAAGGTCATAATGCGCTGGCGGATCTCGCCTCCGACCATCACCAGGACCATCAGCACCTGTCGGCCGTAAGTGGAGATCACCTCCACATGCTTGATCAGGGCTTTTTCAGGGTGCGGTGCGGTGACCAGTGAAGCAGCCCTGGATTGGTGTGCCAGGACAGATGCTGCCAACCGCATCCACTGTTCAGTATCGGGCGGCGACTGGTAAAACTGGTGGCTGATCATGTGGCGGGTGTCATCCGGCAGTTCAGTTTCGCGCAACAGGCGCCCGACAAAGAACCGGAATCCCTCTTCGGAGGGAACACGGCCGGCGGAAGTATGCGGCTGGCGCAGGTAACCCATATCGGTCAGCGCCGCCATTTCATTGCGCACGGTTGCCGGGCTCATATCCAGCTTGTAGCGTTTCACCAGCGTGTTCGAACCGACTGGCTGCGCCGAGCGGGTGTACTCGTGGATCACCAGGCTTAAGATCAGCTTCTGTCGTTCGGTCAGATTATCCATATTCATCTCAGTATTAGCACTCTCGATCCGAGAGTGCTAAAAATTACATAAATCATGATACCATGCAGGAAATTCAGCGTCAAGCACCTGCGGGGAACTCTTATAAGATTCAAACAAAAGGAGGAAACCGCGATCTACTCCCAAACATGATACAGGGAACGGAGAAAACATTGACAACCTATAAATTTATAGTATACTCCCCTATAGTATATTGCCCTCAGGAGAGTATGTATGCCAGTTTATGAGTATATCTGTTCCAGCTGCGGTCATCCGTTTGACAAGATGGTGCGTTTTTCAGACACGACCCCCGATACCAGCTGCCCCAAATGCAAAAGTACTGATACACATAAGAGGCTCTCGCGGATTGCCTATAGCAGTTACACCAGCGCCAACCTTTCCGGCGGTTCATGCGGCAGTTCCGGCAGCGGGTTTTCTTGAGGGAGCTAAACCAGGCTGCGTGTCAGCCACTGGCAGGTAATTAGATGAAATTACAAAATCCCGAAGCCAAGAAGAACCTGGTTACGCGCTTGCGCCGGATCGAAGGCCAGCTACGTGGTGTGCAGGCGATGGTGGAAAACGAGCGTGATTGCAAAGAGATCATGCAGCAGCTTTCCTCCATCCGTTCAGCTATCCAGGGCGCCAGCATGGATTTCCTGCAGGAATATGCCACAAACTGTTTGGTGGAGAATAGCGCCCCAAAAGACACTGTCCAGAGGGAACAGATGGTCAAGGACATCATCACCTTGATCGGCAAATCTGCCTAAGAGAACTTAGTTATTTAATGTAGAGTTGGAGTAAAAGATGAGTTCAGCTGCTGTCCGCTGGGTTGGCGGAAAACGATTTATTGGCATTGATTCAACCAAACATTCAGTGGTCCTTTCCACCCCGACGAAGGCGTGGGCATGAAGCCTTCAGAGATGCTGCTGGTAGCCCTGGCTTCCTGCACATCGGTGGATGTGGTCGATATCATGGCCAAGCGCCGCACCCCCCTTACAATGCTTGAGGTCGGGGTGAGCGCAGAGCAGGACAATGACCCGCCCTGGGCTTTCCGCAAGATCCACCTCCATTACCGCATGGCAGGGGCTGGTGTCACCGAAGATTCCGCCAAGATAGCGATAAAGCTTTCTGAGGAGAAGTACTGTTCGGTTGCAGCCACAGTAAGGGGAGTGGCGGAGATCACCTGGGATTTCGAGCTGGTGGACGGGCAGGCATCCTAACGGTTGATTAACCGGACGATTACATTTAATACAAACGTCAGCACCAGGCTCAAGACAATAGAAGCCAGTA